>JAJRQR010000113.1 GCA_024280145.1 Bacteroidota bacterium | reverse complement strand
ATTATTCGGTTGAAAATAACAAAATGTGATAGTTAAACTAACAATTATAAAAGAGTAAATACTGTTTTTCATAGCAACTTAAAACTTTGAGTAAAAATAATACCGAAAGAAAATACTTACGTCATCCTTATGGGTGATATTTTTTATCTTGATTTTGTTGAAATAACCAAAGTAAATTCACCTTCTTCTAAGCCATCAGCTCCAGTTACTCCAATAATCATACGATAAGGATTGTTAATAGCAACAAGATTGTCCACAGTTCGGGTGTAATTTTGTGTTTTATTTGCATGATTTCTGTCCCATTTATGATCTACTTCACAACGAATACAGCTTTTCAATTCAGGTACTATTGGCATTTTATTTACACCTACTTGATAAGCATAAATACTAAAGTTTTTACTTTTGTCTTTAGGTATTACGGTTACTGTAATTTCACTATACGCTGGAATAATTCCCGTAAAAAACACATGATTTCCAGTAAATTTATGTTTTTGAGTTTCGGGAAAACAAGCGTTTTGGCTGCTCCAAGCCCATGATAAATCGTTGATTTTTACTCCTTCGGAAAGGTTTCCTTTATAACTTACTTCCTTATTAGCTACTGGAGTTACTTCGTGAATTTGTGGCTTGTTTTGAGCGTTCATAAATAGGCTTGTTAAAATGAATAATAGGCTTAGCTTTTTCATAATTAATCAAAAAAATAAATGTATAATTAATATGATGCTAAATTAAAACCTAGTGGCTTCTAGAAAATCACCCGTTGGGATGATATTTTAAAAAATCTATAAAATTTATTTGTTAAGTAACTCTCTTACTTTAACAATGGTAGCCGAGCGGGTATGTGCATCTAGTTTCTCATACACTTTTTGAACGTGTGTTTTAATGGTGTTTAAACTCACAAAGTTTTTTTCGGCGATATCGCTATTTGAAAGTCCGTTGTAGATATCGGATAATATTTCAAATTCTCGTTGTGTTAGTTTATTAGGTAGTGTTTTATTGATGTTTTCAATGGTGAATGAAACTGTTTTTTTAATCCCTTGAAAGTTGGAAAGAGCGATTTCAACAGCGGTAAACAAATTAGCTTCATCAAAAGGTTTTACAATATATCCCATTGGAAAAGTATGTTTTACCTTATCTAAAATAAGTTTACTTGAATAGGAGGTAAGATATAAAAAAGGGATGTTATATTTTTCGTTAATGGTTTCGGCAATTAAAATTCCATCGGTATTATCTCCTAAATTAATATCCAAAAGCGCAATATCGGGTTTTGTTATATTTAATAAAGAATAAGCTTCTTCCTTATTATAGGCAACCCCAACTATTTGATAATTTACCTGTTCCAATAACTCCCGAATATCTTCAGCAATTAAAGGTTCGTCTTCAACAATAAGTATTTTAATTTTCGACATTTATACGGTTTTAAATGAAACGATTTCTAATCTAACTTTAGTTCCTTCAGAAGGATTTTCAATAGTTAATGTTGCTTTCAGTTTTTGACTGAAGGATTTTATTAATCGATAGCCTAGACTTGAAGCATTTTCAATTGAAAAATTATCGGGCAGTCCTACACCATTATCAGCAACTATTAAAATTAACAATTCATCTTTTAATTTTAAATCGATAGTTATTTCTCCTGAATCTTTTTCAGTAAAAGCATATTTTAAAGCGTTGCTTATCAATTCATTAATAATAAGCCCAAAAGGGATAATGGTATCCACATCTAATTTTATATCATCGATATCTGTAATAACCTGAATGTTTTTATCCTCTACTTTATAATTAAAAACCAAGTTGTTAACCAAGGTTTCTATATAGGGTTTTAATGGAACGCCTACCAGGTTTTTATCCTGATAAAGGTTTTGATGTATAAGTGCCATAGCTTTTACACGGTCTCGACCTTCCTGTAATGCTTGTTGAGTAGTTGCGTCTTTTGACTGTCGTTGTTGCAAACTTAAGAGCGAAGAAACTACTTGCAAATTGTTTTTTACGCGATGATGAATTTCTTTAAGAAGAATTTCTTTTTCCTGAAGTGCCTCACTAATCTGAATATTTTTCTTTCTGTTTTTAATAAAGAAGAAGCCTAGTAGTACTACAATTAATAATGCCGCTATCGCTAAATAAAGAAGTAATTTTCGTTGTAGCTCTTTTTTTTCAGCTTCAATTTTTTGTTGTTCTTGTTGTTTATTGAAATCGTACTGCATCTGAAGCTGAGTGAGCTGTTTGATGTTTTTTTCGCTGATAAACGAATCTTTAGCAATAAGATATAATTCTTGATTTTTAAAAGCTTTTTCAAAATCACCTACTTCTTTGTAAGCTTCAGTTAAGCATTTACAGGCATCCAATTGAAGCTCTAAACTATTAATAGTACGGGCAATACTTTTTGCTTTTTCACAGTCAGTAATTGCATTATTGTAATCCTCGGTGTTATTGTATAAAATTCCGCGATTAACATAAACATAAGCAATTCCAGATTGATAATTACTTTTTAAATAGGTGTTTAATGCACTGTTAAAACTTTCTAATGCTTCCGAGTATTTTTTTAAATGAGTTTCTGCAATTCCAAGGTTTAATTCAGATCCAGCAACAATAATAGGAGGAGCTTCTCCTTCCTCTTTAAGTTCTTTGCTCTTAACTAATATCTTAAAAGCATCGTTATAACGCTTCATTTTTATTAGTAAATCGCCTTTATTAGATAAGATGCTTCCTGCATTTATTTTGGCTCTTTTAGAATTTAATGAACTTACCGCTTGGTAAGCCAAATCGTAATACAAAAGAGCAGCTTGGTAGTCCTCTATTTGATTGTACAAGTTTGCAAGACTATTGTTTATTACTAGATTTTTTCCAGTATAAGTTCGGATTTCTTCTCTGTTTAATTTTGTGGTGTCAATTTTATCGATGATTTTTTTGGCACTTAAAGAGGAGGAAATTGCCATAGAAACGTCTCCTTTTCTTTTGTAAATTCCACTTCGAGTAGATAATATGGAGGATTCTATAAATGGGTTTTTATCTAGTGGAGCAAATTCTTCTGCTTTTTTAAAATAATAGGAAGAGGAATCTAATTTAGAATTGTAATAATAATAATTCCCGAAAGAATAATAAATACTTGCATATTGATTTTTTAAATCCGATTTTTTTGAAATAGAAATTGCCTTATTTAAAAATGAAATAGTTTTAACTGAATATCGATTTTTTGAAGTAGAAAGTATCAGAAAATTAATCTTGCCTTCAGGGCTTGAAATTGTATCAATGGCTAATAAAGTAGCATCAATCACTCCATCTTCTAATGGCTTTTTTTGAGCTAATAGCGAAGTAGAAAATAAAATAAAATAGAATAAGAAAAATAATCTTACCATAAGTAACAGGGTTAGTTGAAGCAAGATACTCAAATTAATAAAATTTTGATTAATTGTAATATAAAAAATTGAAAACCCACCACAGATGTGATGGGTCTTCGCCCCAAATTTGATTAATAACGAATGTTATCAACCTACTTATGTAAGACGCTAAGTTACAATAAATGTTAATGCACTTGCAATGATGTAATAATAATCGTACAAGAATTTTAAATATTGGTGTAACGTATTAGTTTTGAAGCTAGATAAATTGTTATTTATTATAAAAATCAGACAACAGATTGGAGTATTTTTCTTCTTTATAAATTGAAGCACTAAAGCCTTTATGAATCGAATAATATCCAGTTTCTCCTTTTTTATTAATAGCGATATAACCTACTTGAAAATTTTTGTAATTTGGGTTTTTACTTACAATTCTTAAAATAGCTTCCTCGCAGGCTTCTTGGGGTGTTCTTCCATTTCGCATTAATTCAACAATTAAAAAGCTTCCTACGGTTTTTAAAACTTCTTCGCCCAATCCAGTAGCTGTAGCTCCTCCAATTTCATTGTCTATAAAAAGTCCCGATCCGATTATTGGTGAATCGCCAACACGCCCAGCCATTTTATATGCCAATCCGCTTGTAGTACAGCCTCCGGAAATATCACCGTTTTTATCGATGGCTAGCATTCCGATGGTGTCATGATTTTCAATATTTATGATGGGTTTGTATTTTGATTTCTCTTTCCATTTTTCCCAAGCCTTTTTGGAGGCTTCAGTAAGTAGATTTTCTCTTTTAAACCCTTCTGAAACAGCAAATTCTTCAGCACCACTTCCTGCCATAATCACATGTGGAGTATCTTCCATAACTTTTCTAGCAACTGAAATTGCGTGGGTAATATGTTGCATAAAAACTACCGAGCCATAATTGCCGTTTTTATCCATAATACAAGCGTCTAAAGTCACGTTTCCATCACGATCTGGACGACCTCCTTTTCCAACAGTTTGATTGGTTTCATCTGCTTCTTCCACATTGCACCCTTGCTCAATAGCATCTAAGGAAGATTTTCCTTGATCTAATAATTCACCCGCTTTATTGGTAGCATTAGGTATGTCCCAAGTAGTAATTACAATCGGAATTGTGGTTTTTTCTTCTGAAATATAAGAGGTGTTTTCAGCAGAATTGTTTGCTAACAAATTGCTTCCAACGGCAATTCCTATACCTGAAAGGGATGCTCGTTTTATAAAATTTCTACGTTTCATTAATTTGATTTGATAAGACTTTAAATGTACTAAAATGAAGTTAAAAAATTGAAACAATCTTTGACTTACTTTGAAAGGCATTATATTTAAAAATTCATCTTATAACTTTTAAATGCGCTGGTTTATTTTTATTGTTATTTATTCCTTGATTGATTTGTATGCTTTTCAGGCCTTGCGAACAATTTCAAAAAACAATTGGATTGCAGGATTGTATTTTCTAGTTTCAATTTCGGTGATTGCAAGTTTATTTTATCTACTAAATTTTAGTGGTTCAACGAGTTTTATGAAACCTCCAAAAAATTACTTCTTCGGAATATTTTTAGTTGTTTTTATACCAAAACTATTATTGGTTATTTTTATGTTTGGCGAAGATGTCATGCGTTTTTTTACAGGATTGTTCTATAAGATTTCAGATGGAGAAAGTGATTTTTATTTGCCTTCCAGAAGAAAATTCATCAGTACTTTAGCTTTAGGAGTCGCAGCAATCCCATTTACATCCTTACTTTACGGAATGATAAAAGGACGTTATAATTTTAAAGTATTGAAATATGAATTGGAATTTGAAGATCTTCCGGAAGCTTTTGATGGTTATACCATAACGCAAATTAGCGACATTCATAGCGGAAGTTTTGACAACCACGAAAAAATAAAGTATGCGGTCGATTTAATCAACCAACAACAAAGTGACACCATTTTATTTACAGGAGATTTGGTAAATAATGTTGCTGAAGAAATGGACGATTGGAAAGAATTATTCTCAACTTTAAAAGCGAAAGATGGTGTGTTTTCAATTTTAGGAAACCACGATTATGGCGATTATGTTAAATGGGAAAATGAAACAGCTAAAACAAAAAATCTCGATAACTTAATAAAATTACAATCCGAAATGGGTTGGGATTTATTATTAAATGAAAACCGGTTTATTGAAAAAAACAAACAACGAATTGCAATAATTGGTGTAGAAAATTGGGGAGAAAACGGTTTTAAACAAGCAGGAGATTTGGATTTGGCTTGCGAAGGAATTCATCAAAACGATTTTAAAATAGTATTGTCCCACGATCCTTCTCATTGGAAATCGAAGGTAAAACATGATGACCGAAACTTTCACCTTACCTTAAGTGGTCATACTCACGGAATGCAATTCGGGATTGAAATTCCGGGTTGGTTTAGATGGAGCCCTATAAAATACCGTTATGAAAACTGGGCAGGAATTTATGAAGAACAAGGAAGATTTATAAATGTAAATCGCGGATTTGGTTATTTGGGCTATCCTGGAAGGGTTGGAATCTGGCCAGAAATTTCAGTAATAAAATTGAAGAAAAAACGAAGCAATGCTTAATCCGTTGAAAACACTATATTTGTAATACAATTTTTTACCAATCATTTAGAAACTATGTCAAAATTTGGAGAATTAATTGAAACACAAGTACCTGTTCTGTTAGATTTTTATGCAGATTGGGACGAAGCTTGTAAAGATATGCATCCTGTTTTAAGAGATGTTGCTGCAGCCTTAGGGGATAAAGCAAGAGTGATAAAAATTGATGTTGAGAAAAACGAAGAATTATCAAAAGCCTTACGTGTAAAAGGATTGCCGACGTTAATGATCTACAAAGAAGGCGAAATGAAATGGCGACAAAGTGGTGAGCAAGATGCCAATACTCTTATTGGTTTGGTCAAAGAATTTGTGTAGTTATACAGAAATTGCTTTACAAATAAATCCTCTTTCCTTTATATACTCCAATACTTTAGCGAGTACATATTTTAATTTTTCTTCTGCTTTTAAACTGTCATGAAAAACAACAATACTTCCAGATTCTAAATTTTTAAGCACATTTTGCAAACATTTTTCTTTTGAAATATTTTTGTCATAATCGGCACTTAACACATCCCACATAATAATTTTATACCCTTTTTTTTGAAGAATTTTTGCCTGTTTTGAAGTCATTTCCCGAAGGGAGGTCGGAAGAGTGTTGAGGGGTGAGTGTTGAGAGGTGAGTGTAAAGTTGAATTGAATTTGTCATCCTGAACTTGATTCAGGATATCTTCAAACGTAACACAATTATCAATATATTCCTCAGTTTTAGTTTTCCAACCATTCAAATGATTAAAAGTATGGTTTCCTATGGAATGCCCTTCATAAATAATTTGATTGAAAATCTCAGGATGTTTTTTAATGTTATCACCAATACAAAAAAAGGTAGCTTTCGCTTGGTGTTTTTTTAAAGTTTCTAAAACCCAAGGAGTCACTTCTGGTATTGGTCCATCGTCAAAAGTGAGGTAAACAAAATTATTGGTATTTGGAAACGCCCAAATTCGTTTCGGAAAAATCCGTTGAACAAATTTGGGCGTTTTTACCATTTGGGTTTTGTTTTGCTGTTATCCTCCTATAAGTTCAGAAATGGTGTCAATTGGAGTTTCTATGGCGCCTTCATTTAACAATACATCTTCAGCGTCAAGTAAGTCTTCTTCTCCTGAGGAAAAACTAAATTTCTTTAAATATTCATTAAATATTTTTGCTTCTTCTAAAGTGAAACTTTCCGTATCAAAACTTGCGAGAACGTCTAATAAACCACGATATCTACCTAAGTCTCTAAAAATTTCATCACTTAAAGCTTCTTGTTTTGAATACGTTAAGTTACTATAAAAATTTAAATGTTCTTGGTAGTGTTTCACAACAGATTGATATAATTGCCTTGCTTTATCCTTTTTTCCAATTTGATAATATCCAATTACAAATGGTTCTAATAAGGAATAAAATTCAAAATCATCTACAGGCATTTTTTCCATTCCCAAATCTAGAATAGTCTCTGATTTTCCAAGCTTTCCTTCTTCAATTAAAGCACTTGCTAAACGGGATAAGTTACTTCTGTAAGTAATTCCGTTTCTACGAGTTTCAACATCATGATAAATGTCTGGGCTTCCGCTATTACCCCAATCCCAATTCATTACAATATCGTACATTTTATCGGTATCTATTCTTCCCATATCAAAAGGATTTCCTTTCTCCAAAGGTGTACGAATTGGCACTAATTTATAAACAACTCCTTCTAATTGAAGGTATTCCTTCATCCAAATATAATCATCGTCGCCAAAGGCACCGCCACTAAAATATATTGGGCGTTCCCAGTTGTTATTTGCAATAACATCCAACATTAATAGACAGTTTTTATAAATTATATCTCCTTTTAA
This sequence comes from Bacteroidota bacterium, assembly GCA_024280145.1. Taxonomy (GTDB): domain Bacteria; phylum Bacteroidota; class Bacteroidia; order Flavobacteriales; family Flavobacteriaceae; genus Marifrigoribacter. The sequence continues at coordinate 3,683 of JAJRQR010000113.1, read as the reverse complement.
AACAATGTCGATGTAAGGAACAATTAAGTCTGCGTCTTTAGGATCTACGATTCCGTTTCGGAGAACTGCTTCTTTATCTACCGGCACACGAATTATTTTTGAAGGGAAGGTGTTAGCCCATTGACGACTGTCTAATTCAACTTTTGTTTTTTGACTGTCATCGGCGACAAAATTCATCCAATCTTTAATATTAACGGTGTCTTTTCTGGTTCTTTGAAAGATGATAAAATCACGAGAACCAAATTTATATTTATCGTGTGTAAGTTGCGAAGGAATAGGATCGCTTGTGAAAGCTTTCTTTTTCATATCATCAATATACCAATCTGTTTGAAAAAGGCTGGTGTTTACAACTCTTACGTCTTGTCGGTAGCCCTCAATACCTTGTGCATACCAAAGTGCAAATGTATCGTTATCGCCAATGGTAAATATAATAGCATTTTCATCGCAAGAATCCAAATACATTTTCGCCATAGACTGTGCTGTGTAACGGTTTGAGCGATCGTGATCGTCCCAATTTTGGCACGCCATTAAAACAGGAACTGCTAGGGCAGCACCTACTAATACTAATGGTACGGCGAGTTTTGGTTTTAGATATTCTTTTATTAGTTCGAATAAAGCATAAGCTCCAAATCCTATCCAAATTGAAAATACATAAAATGAACCTACCAAAGCATAATCCCTTTCGCGAGGTTCAAAAGGACGTTCATTTAAATATATTTTTAAGGCAATTCCTGTGAAAAGGAAGAAGATTAAAAGTACCCAAAAATTTTTAGGGTCGTTTCGATAATGAAACAGTATTCCTATAATTCCTAGTATTAAAGGAAGCATAAAATAGGTGTTTCGAGCTTTGTTGTTTTTTGCATCACTCGGTATTTTACTTTGATCACCTAACCTTATATTGTCAATAAAACTGATTCCGGTGAGCCAATTTCCGTGGAGGTCTGTGTATTCTCCTTGCTTATCGTCTTGCCTTCCACTAAAATTCCACATAAAATAACGCCAATACATATAACCGAATTGATATTCGAACATATAAGCCATATTTTGTGCAAAAGTGGGACGCTTAATATCTAAATAAGGACCAAAATCTTTTAAAAACCCGTCAACATCTTCAGTAGTTAATTTACCTTCATTAAAGTCTTTTTTAAAATTACTAACAATATCAATAAGTTGTTGTTCTCCTAAAAATTTTCGTTTAATTGTAAATTGAAGTCCGTCTGTAAACTCCATATAATTGGTACTATGTTCGGCGCTCCACATTCTTGGGAAGAAACCTTTTTGGGCATCATCCGTATTTTGCGAATCGTTTTTGTAATTGTTTACAATGACATATTTCCCATTTTTTTTGTCTTTTTCAAACTTAGGTTTTGAATCTTTATATGGATTGTTATCATCAAGTCCTACATATTTTTCAGTAAACATTGGACCATAAAATAAATGAGTTTCGGGATATTGTTCCCGGTTGTAGTAAGCTAATAATTCACGCGCATTATTTGGATTGTTTTCGTTAATCATTGTTCCAGCGTTGGCTCTAACGGGAAGCATAATCCAACTTGAAAAACCTATAAATATGAATAGTATGGAAAGTAATAAGGTGTTTAATTTTACTAAGTTTTTACCTCGAGTATATCGTAATAAGAAATAGAATAATGCAATAAAAACAAGACCCGCAATGATAGTTCCAGAGTTAAAAGGCATTCCGAGGGTATTGATGAAAAATATTTCAGAAGCACTAAAAAACTTTAAAGTCATTGGGAGTAACAACTTAAAAATAAATAATAAAATCGCTACCATCACCACATTAGCTACAGTAAAATTTTTAATAGTAATTGTTTTGTAATTTTTAAAGAAATACAACATTCCCATAGCTGGAATAGTTAGTAATCCTAAAAAATGGACTCCAAATGATAAGCCGATTACAAAAGCAATTAATATCACCCAACGGTCACCCCGAGGGTTGAACATATCACGCTCCCAACGAAGTGCCAAATAAAATAATGCTGACATTATAAGAGCTGCCATTGCATAAACTTCTGCTTCAACAGCATTGAACCAAAAACTATCCGAGAAGGCAAATGCTAAAGAACCGATTGCTGCACTTCCTAAGATGGCGTAATTTCCTTCCTTTGTTATTTCATTATTTTTTGAAACAATGTTAGTTAATAATAAAGTGATAGACCAAAACATAAATAGTATGGTAAAAGCACTAGCAAAAACCGACATTAAATTTATAGTGAGTGCAATATTGGTGGGTTCCATTGCAAAATTTGAAAAGAATGCTCCTAATAATTGGTACAAAGGAGCCCCTGGAGGATGTCCGACTTCCAAATTACTAGAAGTAGTTATGTATTCTCCTGCATCCCAAAAACTTGCCGTAGGTTCAACGGTAAGCCAGTACGTTACAAGGGCAATGGCGAATATAAACCATCCTAAAATATTATTCCATTTTTTAAAGTCGAAAGAATTCATAAAGTGATTCAATTAAGTTTGTGGCGAATTTACTAATAAAATGTAACGTAAAAAGGAGTAATGATATTATTAACTGAATGAGCTATTTAATTTTTCTTAATATTTTTTTAAAAATATTTGTACAAGCCAAAGATTGTTATAAATTTGCATCCGCTTAAGCACAATAGTGTAAAGTGAATTTTTATTGGCCCATGGTGTAACTGGCAACACGTCTGTTTTTGGTATAGAAGAGTCTAGGTTCGAGCCCTAGTGGGCCAACGAAATTATAAATCTCAATCTTTAATTAGATTGAGGTTTTTTCGTTTTAGAAATCAAAGTAAAAAAACAAACCCAATACGGTTTAGAATTGGGTTTGTAAATAACATAGTTATTTTATGTTATATCTTAAAAGTAATCACAGGCATATTTGCGTGGTTTACCAAATCTTCACTTACGCTACCGTTAAAAAAGTGTGATAATCCTTTTCTGCCATGAGTTCCCATACCAATTAAATGTGCTTTAGTATCTTTAGAAAAATTTAGAATTCCTTTTTCAACAGAGCTGTCATTATATATATTGACTGTATAGTTTTCAATATGTAAATCTTTCACAAAACTTTTTACCTTTTTATTAATTTCAGTAGTGGTGTTAAAATCACTAGGAGTATTCACGTAAAGCAAGTTTATATGCGCTCCAATATTATTTGCAAATTTTTGAGCTTGCTTAAAAGGCGCTTTACACTCTTCAGAAAAATCTGTAGCGTATACAAAATTTGTTGATTGAAATTCTATATGCTCATTTTTAATTACTAAAACAGGAACTTTTGAAGTTCTTACCACTTTTTCTGTATTACTACCTATAAACATTTCCATAAAACCATTAGTCCCGTGTGATCCCATTATTACTAAATCGATATGTTTTTCTTTAACAGCTTCATTTACATCGTTATAAACTTCGCCGTGTCCCATAATAGCTTCGTGAATTAAAAGACCTTCTAAATATGGTTTTTTTAATAACTCTTCAAAGTATTTTTTAGAAAGTTGAATGAAAAATAAAGACTCTGGTTTAGAACTAGTTTCATTAGATGAGGCTAAATGCATTGGGAGTTCTAACGAGTTTAACACATAAATCTCACTTCCTGTTTTTTTTGCAATTTGTGCTGCAACTTTTAAAGCATTTTCTGCTTGTTCTGAAAAATCTGTCGGGACTAATATACGTTTCATAAGGTGTTTTTT
>JAJRQR010000112.1 GCA_024280145.1 Bacteroidota bacterium | reverse complement strand
GTAGATGGTATGAATATTACATTCGTAACTTCTGCAGGTACCGATAAAGAAGCAAAATCATTACTAACTGAATTAGGTTTACCTTTTAAAAAGAACTAAGATGGCTAAAGAATCAATGAAAGCCCGTGAGGTTAAAAGACAGAAAATGGTAGCGAAGTATGCAGCTAAACGTAAAGCTTTAAAAGAAGCTGGCGATTACGAAGCATTACAGAGATTACCAAAAGATGCCTCTCCAGTACGTTTACACAATCGTTGTAAATTAACAGGAAGACCAAAAGGATATATGAGAACGTTTGGTATTTCACGTGTAACATTTCGTGAAATGGCAAATCAAGGTTTAATTCCAGGTGTTAGAAAAGCAAGTTGGTAATAATATTTTAAAAGAAAAGAGATGAATATAGATCCAATCGCAGATTATCTAACCAGAGTTAGAAATGCAGTGAACGCAGGACACAGAGTAGTAGAAATCCCTGCTTCTAAAGTAAAGAAAGAGATTACAAAAATCTTATTTGATCAAGGATACGTTTTAAGTTATAAATTTGAAGATGATAAAGGACCTCAGGGAACTATTAAAATCGCTTTAAAATATGATAAACTTACAAAAGATCCTGTAATTAAAGAGATTCAAAGAATTAGTAAACCAGGTTTACGTAAGTATTCAAGTTCTTCAGAATTACCTCGTATTTTGAATGGTTTGGGAATTGCAATCGTTTCAACTTCTCACGGAGTGATGACAGGAAAGCAAGCTCAAGCTCAAAATGTAGGTGGTGAAGTATTGTGTTACGTATACTAAAATAAAGACAAGAAGAAATGTCAAGAATAGGTAAAAACCCGGTAGCAATCCCAGAAGAAGTTACAGTTGTAATAAAAGACAATGTAATTACAATAAAAGGAAAATTAGGTGAATTGTCACAAGAATTTTCGGGAGTTACAGTTAAAGAAGATGAAGGAAACGTCGTAGTAAATCGTGATTCAGATTCTAAAGACCACAGAGCAAAACATGGTCTGTATAGATCTTTAATCAGTAATATGATGGAAGGTATAAGTAAAGGTTGGACAAAAGAACTTGAATTTGTAGGTGTGGGTTACCGTGCTTCCAATCAAGGTCAGAAATTAGACATAGCAGTTGGTTTCTCTCACAATATTGTGTTAGATATTGCACCAGAAGTTAAAGTTGAAACAATTTCTGATAAAGGAAAAAATCCAATTGTAAAATTAACTTCTCACGACAAACAATTAGTTGGGCAAGTAGCGGCGAAAATTCGTGCTTTCCGAAGACCTGAACCATACAAAGGAAAAGGAATTAAGTTTGTAGGAGAAATAATAAGAAGAAAAGCAGGTAAATCTGCATAACAAATAAAGTTATGGCATTATCAAAAACAGATAGAAGACAACGTTTACGTTTCAGAATCAGAAAAACTGTTTCCGGAACTACACAACGACCTCGTTTGGCAGTTTTCAGAAGTAATAAAGAAATCTATGCTCAAATAATTGACGATGTAAATGGAGTAACTATTACTGCTGCATCTTCAAGAGATAAAGATATAGACGCTTCAAAAGTAAACAAAGTTGAAGCTGCTAAATTAGTAGGTAAAGCAATCGCAGAAAAAGCTGCAAAAGCTGGTATTGAAAGTATTACTTTCGATAGAGGTGGTTACTTATACCATGGAAGAGTAAAATCATTAGCTGAAGGAGCTCGCGAAGGCGGACTAAAATTCTAAGAAATATGTATCAAGATTATAAAAACGTAGAGTTAGTTAAACCTGGAGGTCTAGATTTAAAAGATCGTTTAGTAGGGGTTCAACGTGTAACTAAAGTAACAAAAGGGGGTAGAACCTTTGGATTTTCAGCTATTGTTGTAGTAGGTGATGAAAACGGAGTAGTAGGTCAAGGACTTGGAAAATCGAAAGATGTTGCAAGTGCAATTGCTAAAGCGATTGAAGACGCTAAGAAAAACTTAGTTCGTATTCCACTAAATAAAACAACATTACCTCACTAACAAAAAGGTAAATACGGTGGAGCTAGAGTTAACTTATTGCCAGCGTCAGCGGGTACAGGAGTTATTGCTGGTGGTGCTGTACGTGCGGTTTTAGAGGCTGTTGGAGTACACGATGTATTATCAAAATCTCAAGGATCTTCAAACCCACATAATGTAGTAAAAGCAACTTTTGATGCTTTATTACAAATGAGAAGCGCTGCAACAATCGCTAAGCAAAGAGGAGTTTCTTTAGAAAAAGTATTTAAAGGATAAAACTAAGAGAAATGGCAAAAATTAAAGTAACAAAGGTTCGTAGTGCAATTAACCGTACACAAAACCAAAAAAGAGTACTAGAATCTTTAGGACTTCGTAAATGGGTCAAACTGTTGAGCATGAAGATACCTTAAGTATTCTTGGTATGATCAGAAAAGTTAATCACTTAGTTTCTGTTGAAACTAAATAAGTAAATTAAAATTATGAATTTAAGTAACTTACAACCGGCAGCAGGTTCGGTAAAAAATCAAGGCAAGCGAGTAGGTCGCGGACAAGGTTCAGGTAAAGGAGGAACAGCAACTCGTGGTCACAAAGGTGCTAAGTCTCGTTCGGGATATTCTAAGAAATTAGGATTTGAAGGTGGACAAATGCCGCTACAACGTCGTGTTCCTAAGTTTGGTTTTAAAAACATCAACCGTAAAGAATACCAAGGTGTAAATCTTGATGTAATTCAACAATTAGTTGATGACAAAAAAATTAAAGACACAATGGACTTTGATACTTTTGTAGAATTAGGATTAGTTGGTAGAAAAGAACTTTTAAAAGTTTTAGGAAGAGGAGAGTTAAAAGCAAAATTAACAGTTACAGCGCATAAATTTTCAGCTTCAGCAAAAGAAGCTATTGAAAAAGCTGGAGGTGAAGTAGTAACATTGTAATTTTAGATAAGGATGAAATTTATTGAAACCTTAAAAAACGTTTGGAAAATTGAAGAACTGCGTAACCGTATTCTTCTTACATTAGGACTTTTGTTAGTGTATCGTTTTGGAGCACAAGTGGTGTTACCAGGAATTGATGCTTCTAAATTAGCTGAGTTTGCAGGTAAGTTTGATGATGGTGGTCTAGGTGGTTTACTTAATGCCTTTACAGGTGGAGCATTTGCTAATGCTTCAGTTTTTGCATTGGGTATTATGCCTTATATATCTGCATCTATTGTTGTTCAGTTAATGCAGATTGCAATTCCTTACTTACAAAAATTACAGAAAGAAGGAGAAAGTGGTAGAAAGAAAATTAATCAAATTACAAGATGGTTAACCATTGGTATTTGTTTGGTTCAGGCACCTACTTACTTAATTGGATTGCCAGCATTGGGAGTTCCTGCAGAAGCATTTATTTTAGGACAAACAACAATGTTCTTTATTTCATCAACAATTATACTTGTAACAGGTTGTGTATTCGCAATGTGGTTAGGAGAAAAAATTACAGATAAAGGTATTGGAAACGGTATTTCAATCTTAATTTTGGTTGGTATTATCGCAAGATTACCTCAGTCTTTTGCTCAAGAATTAGCATCTAGATTTGAAAATCAAGGTGGAATGATTATGATTCTTATTGAATTAGCTATCTGGTTTGTTATCATACTAGCTTCAATTATGTTGGTAATGGCAGTTCGTAAAATTCCTGTACAATATGCAAGAAGAACCGCAAGTGGTGGCTACGAAAAAAATATTTTTGGAGCAAGACAATTTATTCCTTTAAAGCTAAATGCTTCAGGAGT
>JAJRQR010000008.1 GCA_024280145.1 Bacteroidota bacterium | reverse complement strand
GGACCTCCAGATGCAGAATCTCCAAATACAGAGCAATCTATGAAATGGAAGCTAAAACGTAAATCTAACGATGATCTTCGTCAGCAATTTATAGATCAAACCGTTCCTCAAGCAAAAGTATTGGGAATTACCATTCCAGATCCAGATTTAAAATGGAATGAAGAAAGACAGTCTTATGATTTTGGTGAAATAGATTGGGAAGAATTTTGGCAAGTTGTTAAGGGTCACGGCCCTTGTAATAAAGAAAGAATGGAAGCCAGAGTTGGAGCGTGGAATGGAGGAGAATGGGTTCGAGATGCAGCTTTAGCTTATGCTGAAAAACAAACCTCTTTGAAAAAAGAGGTCTCATAATCGAAGTGGAAAAGTATTGGTATGTCTATGTTATGAATAATAAACCAAACGGAGTTATTTATATAGGTGTAACAGATAATATTGAGGAAAGAGTAAAAGAACATAAATTAAAAGTTTATCCTAAGTCTTTTACAGCTAAATATAATTGTGATAAGATTGTTTATTTTGAAGAGTTTGAAAATGGTGGTGAAGCAGAGAAAAGAGAGAAGCAATTCAAAAAATGGAAAAGAGGTTGGAAAATTGAATTGATTGAAGAAATGAATCCAAACTGGCTTGATTTGAGCATTAATTGGAATCTAAATTATAGAAAAATAAGATAAGATTCCTGTTTTCACAGGAATAAAGTTTAATTAAAAAGATACCCACTTTCGTGGGCAATAGTATGAAAAAAAATTGGCCTCTTTGGGAAGTATTCGTACGAAGTAAAAACGGATTAGAACATCGTCATTTTGGAAGTCTTCACGCAACAGACGAAAAAATGGCACTTGAAAATGCACGTGATGTATATACGCGCAGAAGTGAAGGAGTAAGTATTTGGGTTGTAGAAAGCAAATATATCACTGCTTCAAATCCGCAAGATAACGGAGAAATGTTTGAGCCTGCTCAAGATAAAGTGTATCGCCATCCAACTTTTTATAAGTTGCCGGATGAGTTGAAACATATGTAGGCTGAACTTGAAGTCGAAGTTGAAGTCGAAAATGATTTTGAATTTGAAAAATAAATAATGATGGAGAAGAAGTTTGATTTGAGTGAACGATTGGAAGACTTTGCGGCGACAATTATCGTTTTATATGATAAAAAACTTTTGTCTTTCGCAGGAGAATATCTTGCAAAACAACTTATAAGATCATCGTGTTCATCTGCTTTAAATTATGGAGAAGCAATGGGAGCAGGAACTAATAAAGATAAAGTTCATAAATTGAGAATATGCTTAAAGGAATTAAGAGAAAGTATTAGAAATTTAAATATTCAATCTAAAGCAGATTTATTTTCAGAAGATAAATTTTCAGACTTAAAAGATGAAAATGATCAATTAATTAGAATAATGGTAACTAGAATTAAAAATATAAACTAAGAACTTGAAACCGAAACCGATTTTAAACTTCATTTTCGATTTCAACTTCGACTTCAAGTTCAGCTTCATATTATGAAACAAAATTTAATAAAATACATCCTCGGAATAGCAGATAATTCCTTAATACTCGGGCAACGTTTGGGAGAATTATGTGGTCACGGTCCAAACTTAGAAACCGATATTGCCTTAACAAATATCTCATTAGATTTATTAGGACAAACCCGAAACTATTATCAATATCTTGCAAAACTAAAGGGAGAAAATACTACGGAAGACGATATCGCTTTTATGCGTTCGGAAAGAGAATATCTCAATGTTTTATTGGTTGAGCAGCCTAACAATCATTTTGGATATGTGATGGCACGCCAGTTTTATTTTGATGTTTTTCATTTATTATTAATGAAAGAATTACAAAACACTAAAGATGAAACCTTGGTTGCAATTGCAAAAAAAGGAATTAAAGAAGTGAGTTATCACTTGCGATTTTCTTCAGATTGGGTAAAAAGATTAGGAGATGGTACCGAAGTGAGTCATAAAAAATGCAGGATGGTATTAATGATTTATGGAGATATACCAACGAATTATTCCTTCAAACGGAAGCAGATAAGGAAATGGTCGAAATAGGAATTGGAGTAGATGTGACCAAATTTAAAGAAGAATATTACCGTCAAGTTTCAGAAATATTAACGGAAGCAACATTGTTGGTTCCTGAAGAAAAATATTTTCAAAAAGGAGGTAAAGAAGGAATTCATACCGAACATATGGGCTTTATTTTAGCTGAATTACAATATATGCAAAGAACCTATCCAAATTTAAAATGGTAGGTCATTCCGCACTTGTTGCGGAATCGTTATAAACAAAAATAAATCTTGACAGAACAAAAACAACATATCAAAGAAAGTTTAATTCCAATATTGGGAAAAGTTTCAGATCCTGAAATTCCAGTATTAACTATTTTAGATATGGGTGTGGTTCGGGAAGCTTCAGAAGAAAATGGAATTGTAAAAATAAAAATCACACCAACTTATTCCGGTTGTCCTGCAATGGACGTAATAGGGGATGATATTGTGAAGGCTTTTTCAGAAGTTGGAAAAATAGCAATCGTAGAATTGATTCTTTCACCAGCTTGGACCACCGATTGGATAACTCCAAAAGGAAGAAAATCATTAGAGGAATACGGAATTGCAGCACCCCTAAACGAAACGGCAGATAAGGAAGCATTATTAGGAAATAAAAAAATAGTAAAATGTCCACAATGTGGGTCGTTAAATACAATGGTAGTAAGTCAATTTGGTTCAACAGCTTGCAAAGCATTATTTAAATGCGAAGACTGTCAAGAACCTTTTGAGTATTTTAAATGCCTTTAATTCCTGGAAGGCAGGAATCTCATAAACTAAAAAATGAATAAATCAATACAACTAAACATAAAAAACCAAGTAGCATTCATTTCTCTGAATCGCCCAGAAGTGTTCAATAGTTTTAACCGTGAAATGGCATTATTACTTCAAAAAACATTAGACGATTGTGAATCAGATAACGAGGTCAGAGCAATAGTTCTAACCGGAAACGGAAAAGCATTTTGTGCAGGTCAAGATTTAAAAGAAGTGACTATACCAGAATTAAACCCAGGTTTTAAAAAGATATTAGAAGAGCATTACAATCCGATAATCACCAGAATTAGAAACATTAAAAAACCAATCATAGCTGCCGTAAACGGAGTGGCAGCAGGAGCAGGAGCAAATATTGCTTTGGCTTGTGATGTGGTGGTTGCTTCAGATAAAGTAAGTTTTATTCAGGCGTTTAGTAAAATTGGATTGGTGCCAGATAGTGGAGGAACGTTCTTTTTGCCAAGATTAATTGGCTTTCAGAAAGCATCAGCATTAATGATGTTAGGGGAGAAAATTTCAGCGGAAGAAGCAGAAAGAATAGGAATGATTTACAAGGTAATTCCTTCAGAACATTTTTCAGAAGAAGTAGAAAAGTTAGCCGTTCATTTAGCAAATATGCCCACACAAGCATTAGGATTTATAAAAGAAATGCTTAATAAATCAATGACAAATACTTTAGAAGAGCAATTAGATTTAGAAGGAAAATTACAGATAGAGTCGGCGCAATCAAATGATTATCAAGAAGGAGTAAATGCTTTTGTTGAAAAGCGTAAACCGAATTTCACAGGAAATTAAAAAGTTGAATAATACTATTCCCCTTTGAAGGGGGTTAGGGGGATTATAAATTATGGATAATAGTATAAGAAATATTGGTATAATAGGAAGTGGAACAATGGGAAGCGGCATCGCACAAGTAGCGGCAACTTCTGGTTGTAAAGTAAAATTATACGACACAAGCGATGCTGCTTTAGAAAGAGCAAAAGCAAGTCTAGAGAAAATATTAAACCGTTTAATTGAAAAAGAACGGATTGATTCTTATGAAAAAAATAGAATTCAGAATAACATTAGTTATGTAAGTTCACTAAAATACTTAAGTGATTCAGATTTGACTATTGAAGCAATCATAGAAAATTTAGACATCAAACAAAAAGTGTTTTCTGAATTGGAATCTTATGTTTCAGAAGACTGCATCATCGCTTCCAATACTTCCAGTTTGTCTATTGCATCCATTGCTTCATCTTTAAAAAACCCAGCACGTTGTATCGGAATTCATTTTTTCAATCCCGCACCATTAATGCGTTTGGCGGAAGTAATTCCTGCTATTCAGACTTCAGATGAGGTTTTAGAAAAAGCAGTTAATACTATTAAAGATTGGAAGAAAACAGTGGCAGTTGCCAAGGATACTCCAGGATTTATTGTCAATCGTGTTGCTCGTCCGTTTTACGGAGAAGCTTTAAGAATATATGAAGAAGGAATTGCTAATTTTCAAGAAATAGATTCAGCAATGAAAGAATTGGGAGGATTTAGAATGGGTCCCTTCGAGTTAATGGATTTTATAGGAAACGATGTTAATTACACGGTAACTGAAACCGTTTACAACTCATTTTACCAAGATCCACGTTACAAACCATCGTTCACACAACAACGTCTTTCCGAAGCAGGATACCTAGGAAGAAAAACTGGAAAAGGTTATTACGACTATAAGAATAATAAAAATGTAACTTTGAATTCGGTAACTGAGCGGAGTCGAAGTGAGCAGGAAAACATCTTCAACAGAATCCTTATAATGCTGATCAATGAAGCAGCAGATGCCTTATTCTGGAACATAGCTTCAACAGAAGATATTGACAATGCAATGACCAAAGGAGTAAATTATCCAAAAGGATTATTGGCTTGGGCAGACGAAAAAGGAATCGATTGGTGCGTAAAAAAAATGGATGAGCTTTATAACGAATATCACGAAGACCGATATCGTTGTTCACCATTGTTGAGAAAAATGAAAAGAGAAAACAAAACGTTTTTTAATTAAACGTCTTTCTGAACATAGTAAAGGAATCTCATCAAAAGATTGCTACACTCCGTTCACAATGACAGAACAAACATGAAACCAGAACAAATACCACATAAAATGCTTAGCCAAGACTCATTCAGTTCGTGGCTAGGAATTGAAATCGTTGAAGTAAGCAAAGGAAAATGCAAAGTAAAGATGACCGTTAAAAAGGAAATGCTCAACAGTATGGATTACGCTCATGGCGGAATCACATATTCATTAGCAGACACTGCATTCGGATTTGCGGCAAACACTTATGGAAAGTTTGCAGTTTCAATTGAAACCTCCATCAATCATATAGAAGCCATTGAAGAAGGAGATGTTTTGGTAGCAGAATCGATTATTGAAAAAACAGGAAATAAACTCGGATTTCATATAGTTGAGGTTAAACGAGGAAAAGAACTAGTAGCACTTTTTAAAGGAGTGGTTTATAGAACATCAAAAGATTGGGAATAATATATTAAATAAAGAATAAAATTATGAAATGGCAAGGTAGAAGGCAAAGTAGTAATGTTGAAGATCGTAGAGGAAAAGGATCTACTGGTAAAGCTGTTACTGGAGGAAGTATAGTAGTGGTTTTAATTGTTTTGGCTCTTAATTTTTTTGGTGGAGAAACGGGTCAACAACTTGCACCTATTGTAGAACAAATAGGGAATAGCCAAACTCTGCAACAAAGCGAAGAAAGAGCGCTTACTCCCCAAGAAAAAGAAATGGGAGGCTTTATGGCAACTGTATTAGGAGATACCGAAGATGTATGGAGTCAGATTTTTAGAGAAAATAACCTTGGAGAATATGAATATCCCAAAATGGTTTTATTTACCAATGCTGTAACTACTGGTTGTGGAAATGCAACAGCTGCTACGGGACCTTTTTATTGTCCAGCAGATCATAAGTTGTATATGGATTTGGGATTTTTTGATGAACTTAAAAATCGTTTTGGAGCTAAAGGAGGCGATTTTGCAATTGCCTATGTTACTGCCCACGAAATAGGTCATCATATACAAACTTTATTAGGAACTTCTCAAAAGGTAACACGATTACAAAGTCAATCGAGTAAAACAGAAGCTAATAAGCTTTCAGTTGCACTAGAACTTCAGGCAGATTTTTATGCAGGTGTCTTTACTTATTACAATCAAAAATATTTGGAAGAAGGAGATATAGAAGAAGCGTTAAGTGCTGCTAAAGCTGTTGGAGATGATGCTATTCAAAAAAGAATGCAAGGTAATGTAATACCTGATAGTTTTACTCACGGTAGTTCAGAAGAACGTATGAAATGGTTTATTAAAGGATATAAAACGGGAGATATAAAACAAGGAGACACCTTTTCTGAAATATTAAATTAAGAACAATTAATCAATGAAAGACGCATACATTATAGACGGTATCAGAACACCAATAGGAAATTACAAAGGAACATTAAGCACCATTCGTACCGACGATTTGGGGGCTTTGGTGATTTCTGAAATCGTAAAACGTAATCCGAATATTCCGAAAGAAGCCTTTGACGATGTGATTATTGGTTGTGCGAATCAAGCAGGTGAAGACAATCGGAATGTAGCAAGAATGTCATTGTTATTGGCAGGACTTCCGTTTACGGTGCCTGGTGAAACGGTGAATCGCCTTTGTAGCAGCGGACTTTCAGCAATTATTCACGCTAATAGAGCGATAAAAGCAGGCGATGGAGATTTATTTATTGCTGGTGGAGGGGAGAATATGACGCGTGGACCTTACGTGATTTCAAAAACAACTTCTGCATTCGGAAACGATAGTAAAATGTACGATTCCAGTTTTGGTTGGCGTTTTGTAAATAAGAAAATGGATGCGCTCTACGGGACAGAAGGAATGGGGAACACTGCTGAAAATCTTGTTGAAAAATATAATATTTCACGTGAAGATCAAGATGCATTTGCATATTGGAGTCAGATGAAAGCAACTGAAGCACAACAAAACGGAAGACTAGCTAAGGAAATTATTTCAGTTGAAATTCCACAACGAAAAAAAGACCCTATCATTTTTAAAGATGATGAGTTTATAAAATCAACTACTTCCAAAGAAATATTAGCAAAATTACGACCAGCTTTCAAGAAAGAAGGAGGAAGTGTCACTGCTGGAAATGCTTCCGGTTTAAACGATGGAGCAGCAGCTACGATTATCGCTTCTGAAGCAGCTATAAAAAAATACAATTTAAAACCAATGGCAAGAATCGTAAGTTCTGCGGTGGTTGGTGTAGAACCAAGAATTATGGGAATTGGTCCTGTTAAAGCTTCCAATAAAGCATTGGAAAAAGCAGGCTTAACAATGGAAGATATGGATCTTATCGAACTTAATGAAGCTTTCGCATCACAAGCCTTGGCGTGTATTCGAGAATGGGAATTGGAAGACAATGACCCAAGAATCAACCCAAATGGAGGAGGAATCGCCATCGGACATCCATTAGGAATGACAGGAACACGTATTGCTTATTCAGCAGCTTTGGAGTTACAAGAAACTGGAAAACGATATGCATTGGTTACCATGTGTATTGGTGTTGGGCAGGGTTATGCTGCTATAATTGAGCGAATGGAATAAATAAATTCTATAAAGGTTTTGAAAGCCTTGTAGGTATATTATAATGCGATGTAAAAAATGAATAAAGTAAACAAATCAGGTATTATTCTTTATGTAAATGAATACAAAAAATGTGTTTCATTTTACAAAAAGATACTTGAATTGGAGGTTTTATTCAGTAATAAAGATT
>JAJRQR010000111.1 GCA_024280145.1 Bacteroidota bacterium | reverse complement strand
CTGCCAAGTATTTTGCCTCCAATGACTTTAGGAGAAGCTTTAGAAACCACAAAAATTCATTCTGTTGCAGGTAGAACAATGAAAAAAGGCGGAATTATGAGTGCCAGACCTTTTAGAAGTCCCCATCACACGATTTCGGACGTAGCCCTCGTTGGAGGCGGGGCATATCCACAACCTGGAGAGATTTCGTTATCACATAACGGAGTTTTATTTCTAGATGAATTACCCGAATTTAAACGAGGAGTTCTTGAAGTAATGCGACAACCATTAGAAGATCGGGAAGTTACCATTTCTAGAGCAAAATTTACGGTTACGTATCCTTCGAGTTTTATGTTGGTGGCGAGTATGAATCCGAGTCCAAGTGGATATTTTAACGACCCAGATTCCCCAATGACTTCTTCGCCTCAAGAAATGCAACGTTATTTAGGAAAAGTTTCAGGACCTTTACTTGACAGAATTGATATTCATATAGAAGTAACTCCCGTTCCATTTGAAAAATTAAGCGATGAGCGTCGAGGAGAACTTAGTACTATTATTAGAGAACGTGTTACTGAATCTAGAAAAATTCAATCTGAACGATTTTCAGAAAATGAAAATATTCATTACAATGCACAAATGGGAGTGAAGCAGATTAGAGCATTTTGTAGACTAGATGAGGCTTCACTAGACCTTTTAAAAAATGCAATGGAACGATTAAACCTTTCCGCAAGAGCTTACGACAGAATCTTAAAAGTTTCAAGAACCATAGCCGATTTAGAAAAATCAGAAAACATCACAGGCGGCCATATTTCCGAGGCCATTCAATATCGTAGCTTGGATCGAGATGGTTGGTTAGGCTGAAATTATCTAGCGCACGACTCAGACCATCATCGCTATAAATACTTTCTATGGTAGTTTTTGTATTGAAAAAAAATGTAATCGGAAAGTAAAATAAGAACCATTTTTTGCACCTAAAAAAAACTCACTTAAAGGAAAGTTTTCTAAAGCCTTAACGACTATGTTCTGAAAGATAAATATCACACTTGAAGAATGAGACGACTATTGTTTTTCTTTTTGGTTGGATTAAATTGCCTGCAATTGGTCTATGCCCAGCAAGTTAAGTTGCAATTCCAGCTGATTGATGGAACTACCGAAAAGCCAATATCAGATGCCAATATATTCATAAATAACTCCCGTATTGGCACAGCAAGTGATATCAATGGTTACTTTGAATTTAAAATTTTTCCACACATTACACAAGAGCTAATTATTACGCATTTGTTATATGAAACTCTAATAATCAGTTCTGAGCATTATCATAACCTCGAGAGAGGTGGCACAATCGAAATGCAGAGTAAAAGTGAAAGCTTAGATGAGATTGTGCTCACTGTTAAAAAAAGCAGCAGATGGAATAGAAATTTTAGAAAATTTAGAAAAACTCTACTTGGAAAAAATAAGGCAGCCTCAAAGTGTAAAATCTTGAATCCAGAGGTCTTGCAATTCGAAGAAAAGAATGGAAATTTGTCAGTCAAGGCAATCGACCTCTTGCATATCGAAAATGACTATTTAGGATATACTATTAGTTTCTGGCTTGAGGAGTTATTAATAGAAAAGGATGGTTCAACATATTATAAAGGCTATGTTCATTTTATTGATAAAATAGAAGCTAATGATACGCGATACATTAATAGAAGGAAAAAGTCCTACACTCAAAGCATACCACACTTTTTAAGAAGCCTTTTGGAAAGTTCCAACAAAGCTGAGCTAAATGATCTTGGCTATGAACTTTCGTGTGAGAGATATAAAAATGGGGAGTTTGAGACTATGCCGATGCCATCAGATCCAAGTTCGCTTATTCTTCTTGATTCTGTCACTGGCATGAATCAATTATATTTTTCGGAATTTTTAAAGGTCGAACACATTGGGCTAAAAGTATCTTCTGTTGATCAAGTAAAAGTTGGTGTATCCTTTGCAGAACAGCAAGCATTTGGGTCTAGTAGCACTCAATCACTAGGTAGTAATCAACAAAATGCAGTTTCTCGACTGTACATAGTCGAACCATATCTATTATTTGATAACCGTGGGAATATCATCAATAAAATGGCTGTTAGAAAATATGACTATTGGGCGGAGCAGCGTCTGGCTAATGACTTACCGATTGACTACAATGTAAATTCGAATCTTGATACAGAGGAGTTAATTTCAAAGCCAATTGACACCTTGTCTATTTTCCAAAACCTCATTGGACCTGACCAAATAAAAAAGGAAAAGTCATTAATATTTTTACAAAATAGCTGGTCTCAGACTTATTTAGTTCCATTACTTGATATTTTGAGGTTAAGTCAGGATGATTGGCAGCAGCAAGTAATTAGAACTTTATTAGACGAAAAAGTACCGGCTATTGAAGCTGATTTTTTTAATGGTATTCAATTGCTGTGGAACGACCCACCCAATTATGGTAATTATTATGCTGATTTTAAAGCCTACCTTTATAGTGCTTTTGATCCTGCTTTTTATCAATACTTTAATAAAAGAGGGAGTCAAGCTAAAATTCGCTTGGATGAAATCATTTGGGGAGGGGTTCGCCAGGACGGCATCCCGCCACTAATTTTACCTAAATTGATACCTGCAAGCCAAGCCTCTTATCTTTCGGATACTGATGTTATTTTTGGTTTCGTCATTAATGGAGAGGCTCGTGCTTATCCAAAACGTATTCTTGCATGGCATGAACTCCTTATTGATGAAATAGGAGAACAATCCATTACAGCAGTGTATTGTACACTCTGTGGGACAGTTATAATATATGATAACGAATTTAATGGAATAAAGCATAAACTAGGAACCAGTGGTTTTCTCTATCGCTCCAATAAACTAATGTATGATCAAGCTACTCAATCTTTATGGAGTACAATCCTAGGTCAGCCAGTTGTAGGGCCTTTGGTCGATCAGAATATTGAGTTAACAACGCTACCTGTGGAAACTACTAGTTGGGGAGAATGGCGACGAAGACATCCAAATACTAAGGTACTCTCTATTGAAACTGGGTATAATAGAAATTATGCTGAGGGTGAAGCCTATAAAGACTACTTTGCACATGATAACCTAATGTTTCCTGTATTAAAACTTGACAAGCGTTTGCTTAATAAAGCCAGAGTTTTTATTCCTCGTCCGAAAAATTTTGCAGTACAACCATTAGCTATTTCCGTAGATTTTTTAAAACGCAAAAGGATTTATCAGGATCAGATAGAAGAGCAGAAAATGTTAATCATAACTGAAAGTAATGGCTCCAGTCGTGCATATGGAATTGATGACCAGCAATTCAAATCATATAAGAATGGAAGGTTGCTGGACAATAAAAACCGAGAATGGGAAGTTACTGAAGGTACTCTTATCAGTCCAGAAGGAGATCGACTGTTACGGCTTCCCGCTCATGAGGCTTTTTGGTTCGCATGGATCAATGTTTTTCCAGAGACTAGAATCATCTATTAATTGTATCCCTTAACATTATGTGTGCATGTTTCATTTTAAAAGTATCTCGTATCATTGCCGATTTAAAAGCTTCAGCAAACATTGCGGGAAGCCACATTTCCAAAGCCATTTAATACCGTTGTTTGGATCGTGATGGCTAGTTTGGCTAAAATGTTAATTAGAATAGCAATTACTTTATTTTATACTATTATTGTATTCTAATTATTCATCATCAATGAAACAATTATTTTTTTTACTTTTTATCTTCACATTAGGAAGTTGCGTAAGTACAAAAACGGCCTATCATATTCCAATTCAGAATATAGAAACTCCTAAAAAACTAGTGGTTTTTATGGATGGAACGATGAACAATGCTAGTAGTTATACCAATGTTTCAAAATTGTACAACCTTACCATTTTACAAGATAGAACAGATGTTAATGCCGCCTATATCACTGGAGTAGGAAACAAAGGAATTGGGTTAATGACAGGACTCGGAATTGGAAAAACTGTAAGAGAAGCCTATTTGTTTTTATCCAAAAATTACCATCCAGAACGCAATGACGAAATTTATATATTCGGTTTTAGTAGAGGGGCTTATGCAGCTAGGATTTTAGCAGGATTAATTCATGTTGGAGGTATTACAGATCTTTCTAGTATTCCGGAGAAAGAGCAATTCAAATATATAAAAAAAGTATATTTAGCATATCGTGGAGATCAAACTATT
Organism: Bacteroidota bacterium; assembly: GCA_024280145.1. GTDB lineage: Bacteria > Bacteroidota > Bacteroidia > Flavobacteriales > Flavobacteriaceae > Marifrigoribacter. Next base: position 14,616 of record JAJRQR010000111.1, on the reverse strand, counting down.
TACAATCGCAGAAAAGATATTGAGGCAATCACAGGTAAAAAACCAAATTCTGTTTCAATTGAATTTATGGGGCTTTGGGACACCGTTGAAGCTTTGGGAATTCCTAATTTCAAGGAGAATTACAATGTTCCTAATAAAAATTATTTAGATCAGTTATGCAATATTAAAAACGCTTCACAAGCACTTTCAATTAATGATGATAGAGCTACTATATTCACACCTAAATTATTAACAAAAAGCTATCTCACAGAAAAGTGCGAAAAACCTATCGATATAAATGAAGTTGTAAATGAAGTTTGGTTTGCTGGTGCTCATTCCGATGTTGGTGGTGGTTATGGGGATACTGAAATAGATGGTGTTACTTTAAACTGGATGATTAACGAAATTAAACCCTATGGAATTCTACCTGAATCATCCAGAGTTTTTGAAGATCCTTATGATGCTATTCACGATCCATCAAATTCGTTTATTGAAATATTTTACAGAAGAAGATTTAGAGATTTAACTTTATATGTAACAGAAAATGACGTCTATAATAACGGAAAGTTTAAAATACACACGTCTGTTTTTCAGAGGTTAAACAGTCAGAAAGTTCTCCCATTACAGGATTTTGAATATAACTTACAAGCACATTTCTCTAATTGTTTTAAGCTTCAAGAAACGGGAGGCTTCATGTTTTTAGGAGGTGATGATTGCGTAATTGAAGAAGTAAAAAACTGAATCCATAAGAACACTGAGTGACTCCTCTTGGTTAGAAGAATGGTCCTATCTAAATGATCATAAAAGTAAATTCATTTAACAATAATTTAAGGTTTTCCAGAAATTGCTATCGTATTTTTAATGCTTATACTAAAATCAATCAAAATGTTTAAAATTTCATTTAAAATAGCAATGATTTCATTGCTTTCTTTCACTTTGTTTATGACCTCATGTAAAGATTCTTCAGAAGAAAACACAGAAGTAGCCGACACAAAACTTTCCATCGAATTTGAAAAATACCAACTTACAAACGGACTTGACGTGGTACTTCATCAAGATAAAAGTGACCCAATAGTTTCTTTAGCTATTCAATATGAAGTGGGATCAAATCGCGAAAAAACCGGTAGAACAGGATTTGCACATTTATTTGAGCATATGTTGTTTCAAGAATCGGAAAACGTTCCACAAGATCAATTCTTCAAAAAAATTCAAGATGTAGGAGGAACTTTAAATGGAGGAACTTGGAAAGATGGTACTATTTATTATGAAATCGTTCCTAATAACGCTCTAGAAACTGTGCTATGGCTGGAAAGCGATCGTATGGGTTTCTTAATTAATACCGTAACAGAGTCTGCTTTTTACAACCAACAAGAAGTGGTTCAGAATGAAAAAAGGCAACGTGTAGATAACAATCCTTACGGTCATACAAGTTGGGTAATAGATAAAAACTTATATCCAGAAGGGCATCCTTATAATTGGCAAGTAATTGGTGAATTGGTCGATCTTCAGAATGCAACTGTAGAAGATGTAAAAGAATTTTACAATCGATTTTATGGCCCAAATAACGCAACTTTAGTATTGGCTGGTGATTTTGAAACCGAAGATGCCAAAGTCTTAATCGAAAAATATTTTGGTGAAATTAAGCCAAAAGAAGAAGTAGCTAAATTAGAGACACAACCCGTAACACTTTCTGAAACAAAACGATTATTTCACGAAGATAATTTTGCAACGGCACCGCAATTAAATATGGTTTGGCCAACGGTTCAACAATATACAAAAGATGCTTATGCTTTGGATTTTTTAGCTGAAATTTTATCCAGCGGAAAAAAAGCACCACTTTATAAAGTATTAGTAAAAGACAAAAACCTCACTTCAAGAACCATCGCCTATAATAACTCACAAGAATTAGCAGGTGCCTTTAGAATAATAATTACAGCAAATAATGGAGTAAACCTAAACGATGTAGAAGCTGGTATCAATGAAGCATTTACAATGTTTGAAAAAGAGGGAGTTACAGATAAAGATGTGGAACGTATTAAAGCGGGACTTGAAACTAGTTTTTATAACGGAATTGGTTCTGTCTTAGGAAAATCATTTCAATTAGCACAGTACAACGTATTTGCTGGAGACCCGGGTTTTATTACTGAAGACATTGAGAATATTAAAAAAGTGACCAAAGAAGATGTCATGAATGTGTACAATAAATACATAAAGAAAAAAAATTATGTAATGACCAGTTTTGTGCCAAAAGGGCAATTAGCTTTGATAACTGAAAACTCTAGTAAGGCTCCTATTGTTGAAGAAGAAATAAAAGATAACGTAGAGAAAAAGGTAGAAGAAACTCAAGAAGAAATTGCAAAAACTCCATCGAGTTTTGATAGATCTGTTGATCCAGAATTAGGGCCAACGCCAAAATTAAATATTCCTACAAGTTGGACAGCTACTTTAAAAAACGGAATGGTAGTTTACGGAATTGAGCAAAACGAAATTCCAACAGTCAACTTTAGTTTGGTGATCGAAGGAGGTCATCTCTTAGATGATATGAATAAAAATGGAGTAGCAAATCTAATGACCGATATTATGATGGAAGGTACTGCTACCAAAACTCCAGAAGAATTAGAAGAAGAAATTGAAATGTTAGGTGCAAATATTAATATGCATACAACTCGTGAGTCTATCGTGATTAGCGGAAATACGCTTGCACGAAATTTAGATAAAACACTTGCTTTGGTTGAAGAAATTTTATTACAACCAAGATGGGATGAGGAAGAATTTGCTCGTATTAAAACGAAAACGATTAATGATATTAAACGATCGGATGCAAATCCTAACGTTGTAGCAAGACGTGTTTATAATAAGATATTATACGGAAAAGATCATATTTTTAGTTATCCAACCAGTGGGACAGTAGCTTCGGTAGAAGCAATTACCATCGATGATTTAAAAGCTTTTTATGCTAAAAACTTCTCACCAACTATTAGTAAGTTTCAAATAGTTGGGAATGTTTCAAAATCAGGAAGCTTAAAAAAATTAGCTTCTCTAGAAAATAATTGGGTAGCAAAAGAAGTAAATATTCCAACCTATCCTATAGCAAATAGTAGAGATAAAGCATCTTTGTATTTTGTAGATATTCCAGATGCCAAACAATCGGTGATTAATATTGGTTATATCGCAATGCCTAGAACCGATAAAGATTTTTATCCAGCCGAAGTAATGAATTACAAATTAGGAGGTTCTTTTTCAGGAAATGTAAACTTAATTCTTAGAGAAGAAAAAGGGTATACCTACGGAGCAAGAACAGGATTTAGTGGAACAAAAATCCCAGGTACTTTTACAGCCTCATCAAGTGTCCGAACTAATACTACAGGCGAATCGGTGGCTATTTTTAAAGAACAGATTGCCAATTATAAAAACGGAATTAGTGAAGAAGATTTAGAGTTTACTAAAAATGCGATGATAAAATCGAATGCTCGTAGGTTCGAAACACAATTTGCTTTATTAGGAATGTTACAAGAAATGAGTAACTATGATTTAGATCCAAATTATATTGAAGGTGAAGAAGCGATTATTGGAGCTATGACATTGGATCAGCACAAAGCAATATCCAATAAATATTTGGATGAATCTAGAATGGCTTATGTGGTAGTTGGTGATGCAAAAACTCAATTTGCACAATTTAAAGATATGGGCTTTGACGAAGTTAAGCTAATGAGTAAAGATGGCGAAGAAGTAGAATTAGATAATGTGAAGATGTAATTATTTCTCGCAAAGGCGCTAAGACGCAAAGTTTTGAAAGTACAACAATAAAAGCTCTATTTGGTTTTACCAAATTGAGCTTTTTGTCTTTGCAGCCTAGCGCCTTTTCTAGAAAAACCTCCGTGAATCTCTGTGTAACAACCAACTTTTAACATTTTACATAAATTCATCTAACAAACCAACCCTCCATAAAAAAAATACATATCTTTATTTTTATTAACCAAAACCAAATTAAATCATGGGTAAACCTAAAAATTGCATTACCGTAACCGAAGCAAAAGCATTACAAAAAAACTGGAACGACACCAGAGCCATTGAGATAGAAAGAGCTACGGGGAGCAAAGATGTTTGTGCTGTAACCTTTAATATAGACCAATTACAAGAGTTTATTAACTATGTAAAAGCAGAATCTGCAAAACAAAAAATAGACAATCCAGGCATACGTGTTTATTTTGCAGCCTATAACGATAAAGAATCTACCAAAGCCACCGTATTTTTAAACGCTACCGAAAGCGATGATGGTAATTCTGCTAATAATTATGGAATTGATCCTTTGAATTTTGGAAGTGGAGGTTTTCCACCAAAATCTTATTAATGGATTTCACCCAATTTATTATTTATTTTTTTGAGTGGGCTGCTTTTATTTTTAGTATTTATTATTATAAAAAACAGCCATTTAAGCCTATAAAACACCTTGTGATGTATTTAGGGTTTACAATATTTATAGAAACCATTGGGTTTTATACTTTTTTTATTGATGAATGGGATTTTTTAAGTTTTTTAAAAGAGACTACTTTCGAGAAAAATTTTTGGTTGTATAATATTTATATGATTATTAGTTTTTTATTTTATGCTTTATTTTTTAAATGGTTTTTAAAAAATACTAAAACAATAAAACTGATGGAGGTTTTATCTGGTTTATTTTTAATAACAGGCATCTCGATATTAGTTTTTAGTGATGTATTTTTTATTAAATATCCTGCTATAACACTAATTAGTGGTACAGTATTAGTTTTAATTAGTATTTTTACTTACTACCTAGAGTTAATAAATTCGGATAGAATATTAAACCTTTCAAAATCAGTAGTTTTTTATATTTCGGTAGGTGTATTGATTTTTCATTTATGTTTAACACCTGTTTTTATTTTTAGTTCGCTATTAATAGATAAAAACACTCCCGAAAATATTATTTTTTATACTAGCTTATTAAAGGTAGGGAATTACATACTTTACTCTTCTTTTATCCTAGGCTTTATAATCACTGCAAAAAGCAACTCAAATAAAGAGGAATTACTAAATTAATAATAAATGAAACAACAACACAAAGCCACCGTATTTTTAAACGCTACCGAAAGCGATGATGGTAATTCTGATAACAATTATAACATAGACCCTATGAATATTGGAGGAGATAGATGGCCGCCTAGAGCTTATTAGTTTTGGATTATTTACAGGAATATTTGTATAAAGTAATTCCGACATATTTTTTGGAATTTCTAGCTGCAATTTATGGATTATACTATCTAAAGAAAAAACCAGATACACGAATAGTTAATAAGTATTTTGTTTATTATTTATGGTATGTTTTTATAAATGAGATGATTTGTAATTATGCAGTAATAGGTTATTTTTCCAACTATAAATATTTCTCATTCATTGAGAATTCAGTATTTAGTGATAATGTTTGGCTTTATAATATATATTTTATAGTAAGCTTCTCATTTTTGTTTTATTATTTTAGTTATTTTTTTAAAAATAAAAAAAGGAAACGTAGCATTACTAAATTGATATTTTTATACATAATAAGTAGTATAATTTACTTAATGTTTAGCGGAGCTTTTTTTAAAACAGATTCAGAATTTTCGTTAATTACAGGTTCATTAATATTATTACTAGTAATTATTCAATTCTATTTTGATATTTTAAGGAGTGATAAAATTATAAATTTAAAGAAATTTTTGCCAATTTATATTTCAATTGGAGTACTTGTTTATAATTTATGTATAACACCAATACTTTTGTTTTCACACTATTTTAATATAAATAATGATGTATATATTTTAATTAGAACAAATATAATTTTAATAACAAATATATTTATGTACGGAACATTTATCACAGGCTTTATAGTCTGTGCAAAGGATAAAAATAAAACTGATGAGATTATTTAAAACCATAAACCAATAGAATGAAGAAACAACTAAAAGCCACCGTATTTTTAAACGCTAGCGAAAGCGATGATGGTAATTTTAAAATTTATTAATTGGATTATTTAAACGAGTTTATATTTAAAGTTATTCCCATCAACATTGTAGAGTTACTGGCTGCAATTGCTGGTTCTTATTATTTAAAGAAAAATCCAAATACTCAAAAGGCTAATAAATACTTAGTGTATTTTTTATGGTATACTTTTATTAATGAAATGGTTGGTGCTTATGCTCCTATAGCTTATTTTTCAGAATATAAATATTTTGCATTTGTAAAGGATACAGTATTTTACAATAATGTATGGCTTTATAATATTTACTTTATTATTAGTTCTTCTTTTCTAGTTTATTATTTTAAAAACTTTATAGATAATAATAAAATTAAGAGAGTTTTATATTATTGTATTATAGGTTTATTTATTAGTTCAATAATTGCATTAATAATAAGTGGAAAATTATTTATAACATATTCAACTTTTTCAACGGTAGTCGGTACTATTTTAGTGCTAATTTCGATAATTTACTATTACTTTAGTTTACTAAAAAGTGATGAAGTTATTAATCTAAAAAAACAATTGCCTGTTTATATTTCTATTGGGGTTTTGGTTTTTAATTTATGTATCACACCCATAGATATATTTTCACAATATTTTAAAAGAGTAAATAAATTGTATGTGGCTATTAGAATAAATTTACTATTAATAGCTAACATCTTTATGTACACTACTTTTGTTATTGGTTTTTTGGTTTGTGTAAAAAAAGACAACAAAAAAGATGAAAGACCGCTCCGCTAAAAGATATAAGAATAAAGTCCCGATAGTTATCGGGATGATTGAAACTAACAGGTAAACAGTAGATATTTTAATCTTTGTTATTCTGTTCCAACATTTTCGAGAAGCTCAGAATGACAAGATGGTAAGTTAAAATTGTCTTCAAAAGATGTTTACATATTACTTCACACCTTTTGTAATAAATAGCAAAGTTTCTAATAATTTTAAATATATTGTAGTCCGCTATCAACACTATGTTACCACAAGAAGAAAACCTTATTAGTCAAGAAACCATTGTCCTTATAGCTTATGCTATTGCGGTGATTTTTGTGTTGCTTATTTTTGTAATATTTTTTTTACGGCTTTTCAGAAACGAAAAAACAAATTACTCTTAGACCGTATCGAAGCCAAACGCAAATTTGAAAAAGAACTAGCAACTTCGCAATTAGAAATACAAGAACAAACCTTTAAAAATATTGGTTGGGAACTTCACGATAATGTAGGGCAGTTATTATCGGTAGTAAATATGCAGTTGAGTATGACGCTTTTAAAAGCACCAGAAGCTTTAAAAGCACAATTAACAGATATTAAATCGGTGGTTTCAGATACGGTTCAAGAGGTTAGAAATTTATCTAAAACATTAAACAACGATGTAATTAATAAAAATGGTTTGGTACGTTCGCTTCAGATTGAAATAGAACGCTTCAATCGTTTGGGTTTTTTGGAAGCTACCTTTCAAGTAAATGGAGAAGAGGAATATATTTCTTCAGAACACGAAATTTTAATATTTAGAATGTACCAAGAGTTTTTATCCAATGTAATGAAGCATTCCAAAGCAGATAAATTATCCGTAACTTTGAATTATTCAGATAAAAATTTAGAAATAATAGCCGAAGATAATGGTGTTGGTTTTGACACTTCAAAAAAGACTGAAAGCTCTGGTTTGCAAACCATCAAAGGAAGAGCAGTGTTGTTACTTGCAGAATATTCCTTAACTTCAGAAATTGGAAAAGGCACTCGTTTATCATTAATTTACCCATACCCAGATGACACAGACGAAAGATTATAATTTAGTAATAGTAGACGACCATTTATTGGTGGCAGATTCGCTTAAAAGTTTAATAAGCATGTTTTCGTGCTATAATGTGTTGTATCACGCAAAAAATGGTTTGGATTTACAACATAAGTTTAAAGCCAATAACAAACTGCCAGATGTAATTTTATTAGATGTTAATATGCCTGTAATGAATGGCTATGAAACGATGGATTGGCTTACAGAACATCATCCAGAGATCAAAGTTTTAGCATTGTCTATGGACGATGACGAGCAAATGGTTTTAAAAATGTTGAGCAAGGGAGCCAATGGATATTTACTAAAAGACATACATCCTGAAGCTTTAAAAGTTGCTTTAAATGAAGTAATGGCAAAAGGGTATTATCATTCAGATAAAGTAGCAACGACTTTATTAAATTCATTGAAACCAAAAAAGGAAGAGCCCAATATTAAATTAAAAGAAAAGGAATTGCGATTATTACAACTTTCTTGTAGTGAATTAACTTATAGTGAAATTGCTGAAATAATGTGTTTAAGTCCAAAGACGATAGACAATTATCGAGGTGATTTATTTAAACGTTTTAAAGTTAAAAACCGTGTTGGTCTGGTGATTTTTGGTTTAAAAAATAAATTGATTTCTATTTAGTGCTTTTCTGAAAAATATTTTTAGCGAAACAACTTAAAAAAGTCATTTACAAGCATCCCAAATCACATCTTTAGGAGTAGGAGCGACAAAAACAATTTCTTCTTTTTTTACTGGATGAATAAAGGCAAGTCTTCGAGAATGTAAATGAATTCCTCCATCTTTATTACTTCGGTCAAAACCGTATTTTAAATCGCCTTTAATAGAGCAGCCAATCGCAGAAAGTTGCGAACGGATTTGATGATGACGACCTGTTTTTAAATCGATTTCCAACAAAGAATACCGATCTAATTTTTTAAGTACACGATAGTCTAAAATTGCTTTTTTACTTTCTGGAACTTCATTTTTATGAGCGTAGGATTTATTTTGCTTCGGATTTCTTTTTAAAAAATGGATTAAAGTATCAGAAGTTTTTGGAGGAGAATTTTTTACAATTGCCCAATAGGTTTTTTCGGTTTTTCGTTCCGAAAATAATTTGTTTAAACGCGATAAAGCCTTAGTGGTACGAGCAAAAACTACAATTCCACTGGTAGGTCTATCTAGACGATGCACCACACCTAAAAATACCGCTCCAGGTTTATTATATTTTTCAGAAATGTATTGTTTAACGACTTCCGAAAGGGGTGTGTCGCCTGTTTTGTCACCTTGTACAATATCACCCACACGCTTGTTGATAGCGATGATATGATTGTCTTCATAAATTACTTGAAGATTATCTTTGTTGGATATTATTTTTGAGGACAACTTTTGCTGATTTTTTTAATTTTGCCTAAAGCCTAAAGCCTAAAGCCTAAAGCTAATACTGCTCCTTTTCATTAGGAAAATCACCACTCTTTACATCGTCAATATATTTATGAAACGCATTAGTCATTTCAGAATACAAATCAAGGTAACGTCTTAAAAAACGAGGATTGAATTCGTGTGTCATACCTAACATATCGTGAGTAACTAACACTTGTCCGTCAACACCACCACCAGCTCCTATTCCAATAATAGGAATATGAAGGCTTTTGGCAACTTCTTCTGCTAATTTAGCAGGAACTTTTTCCAAAACAATCGCGAAACAACCAGCTTTTTCAAGCATCAAAGCATCTTTCTTTAACCGTTCTGCTTCCGCTTCTTCTTTCGCTCTTACAGTATAAGTTCCAAATTTATAAATGGATTGTGGAGTAAGACCTAAATGTCCCATCACAGGAATTCCAGCGTTTAAAATTCGTTTTATAGAATCTTTAATTTCCTTACCACCTTCTAATTTTACAGCGTGTCCACCACTTTCTTTCATAATTCGAATAGCAGAACGCAAGGCTTCTTTAGGGTCACTTTGGTAGGTTCCGAAGGGAAGATCCACGACTATTAAACTTCTTTCAATCCCTCTAACTACTGAGGAAGCATGATAAATCATTTCATCTAAAGTAATAGGAAGTGTGGTTTCATGTCCCGCCATTACGTTGGAAGCAGAATCGCCTACCAAAATCACATCGATTCCGGCACTGTCAACTATCTTCGCCATCGTAAAATCATAGGCTGTTAACATCGAGATTTTTTCACCTCTACTTTTCATATCCACCAAAGTTTTGGTAGTAATGCGTTTGTACTCTTTTTTTGCTGTACTCATTTTTTGTAATAAATTGGATGGTAAATGTACTAATTTTTAAAACGTAATTCTTTAACTATTTTCTGATGAAGTGATTTCTGTATTTCTAACAATCACTCAAACTCACTTTTACAGCCAAACCGCCTTCGCTGGTTTCTTTGTATTTGTGATTCATATCTTTTGCGGTTTCCCACATCGTTTCAATCACTTTATCTAAAGGAACTTTTGCTTTTTCAGGATCGCAATCTAATGCCATTTCACAAGCATTAATCGCTTTGATGGCTCCCATTGCATTTCGTTCAATACAAGGAATCTGAACCAAACCGCCAATAGGATCGCAGGTAAGTCCTAGGTGATGTTCCATTGCAATTTCGCTAGCAATAAGCACTTGATTTGGGGTTCCGCCCATTAGTTCAGTTAGCGCTCCTGCTGCCATTGCTGAGGAAACACCGATTTCTGCTTGACATCCTCCCATCGCCGCAGAGATAGTTGCACCTTTTTTAAAGAGACTTCCTATTTCACCAGCAACCAATAAAAATTGCTTGATTTCTTCAGCTCCTGCTTTATGATTTTAAATCACCAGATAATACATTAAAACAGCAGGAATTACACCCGCACTTCCGTTGGTGGGAGCAGTGACAACTCGTCCTAAAGAAGCGTTTACTTCATTTACAGATAATGCAAAACAGGAAACCCATTTTAGTATTTGTCGGAACTTCACTTCTGTATTTCTAATGGCTTGTGTCCATTCTTTTGTGTTGTTATACTTGGTGTCGCCAATTAAACGATTGTGCATATCAAAGGCACGTCTGTGTACGTTTAATCCTCCGGGTAAAGTCCCTTCAGTATGGCAGCCATTGTACATTGAGGTAAGCATCACATTCCAAACACTTTCAAATTTTTCGTTGATTTCAGCTTCCGAACGCAATGCCAATTCATTTTTCATTACAATTTCTGAAATGCTCTTACTTTCCGTTTTGCAATAGTGAAGTAACTCGGTTCCTTTTTCAATAGGGAACGGAAAATGGGAAAATATCTCTTGTTTCTTTTTTGCACATTCTCGTTCTTTTTTTACTACAAATCCGCCACCAATAGAATAAAAGGTCTCGGAATGTTGTGAGCCGTCTATTAAAAATGCGTTAAATGTCATTCCGTTGGGATGGAATTCTAAAAATTTTCGATGGAAGGTAATGTTGCTTTTTGGCTGAAACGAAATTTCCAATTCATCGTTTAGCTTTAAAAGATGTTTACTGTTGATTCTGCTAATCGCACCTTCAATTTTTTTAGTAGGAAAAGTAACTGCGTCAAAACCCGAAAGGCCTAATAAAACGGCAATGTCGGTTGCGTGACCTTTTCCTGTTAAAGAAAGTGAACCGTATAAATCTACTGAAACCTGTGTTACTTGATCAAAAATATTTTTAGCTTTCAACTCTTCAATCCAACGTCCTGCAGCGCGCCACGGACCCAAAGTGTGTGAACTCGAAGGACCAACACCAATCTTTAACATATCGAAAACACTAATACTTTCCATAAATTTGTTTCAAGGTCACAAATGTAATTTATTCTTTGGTATCATAAATTCAATTTTACTGAAAAGAATAAGAGTTGATAATAAGAACTGCGGAGTGATTGTATGCTCCCTGGGAGTATCAAAGTGACCTTCAATAACTAATAGATATTCCTGCCTTGCTCCTCCGCTAAAGCTTCAGCGGCACGTGGACGCAAGAACATTCTGCCACCCTGTCATATCATTTCTACTGGCATAAAGATTGCCATATACCAAATGTCTCGAATAATTTTGGAGGCTTAAAATAAAGATAATTAAAAAATAATTTATAGTTATGAGTAAAATAATAGGAATCGATTTAGGAACAACCAACTCTTGTGTGGCTGTAATGGAAGGTAGTGAACCGACCGTAATTCCTAATGCTGAAGGAAAAAGAACAACCCCTTCAGTTATTGCATTTGTAGAAGATGGTGAAATTAAAGTAGGTGATCCTGCAAAACGTCAGGCAGTAACCAACCCAACAAAAACCATTTCTTCTATTAAAAGATTTATGGGTAATAGCTACTCTGAATCTAATAAAGAAGCGGAACGTGCTGCATTTAAAGTAGTAAAAGGAGATAACGATACTGCGCGTGTTGATATCGACGGAAGAATGTACACACCTCAAGAGCTTTCAGCAATGATCCTTCAGAAAATGAAGAAAACAGCTGAAGATTATTTAGGACACGATGTAACCGAAGCAGTGATTACAGTACCAGCGTACTTTAATGATAGCCAACGTCACGCAACTAAAGAAGCAGGTGAAATTGCAGGATTAAAAGTAAGACGTATCATAAACGAGCCAACAGCAGCAGCTTTAGCTTATGGAATGGACAAAAAAGGAACAGACCAAAAAATCGTAGTATTTGATTTTGGTGGAGGAACTCATGATGTATCAATTCTTGAATTAGGAGATGGTGTATTTGAAGTATTATCTACCGATGGAGATACGCATTTAGGTGGTGATGATGTAGATCAAAAAATCATCAACTGGTTAGCAGACGAGTTTAAAAAAGATGAAGATATTGACTTACGTAAAGACCCAATGGCTTTACAACGTTTAAAAGAAGCTGCTGAAAAAGCAAAGATTGAATTATCTGCTTCAACACAAACTGAAATCAATTTACCTTATGTAACGGCTACCGCTAGCGGACCAAAACACTTGGTAAGAAGTTTATCACGTTCTAAGTTTGAGCAATTGATCGACGATTTAGTAAAAAGAACCATCGCACCTTGTGAGAAAGCATTAAAAGATGCAGGACTTTCAAAAAGCGATATTGATGAAGTGATTTTAGTAGGTGGATCAACTCGTATTCCTGCAGTGCAAGAAGCGGTTGAAAAATTCTTCGGAAAAAAACCAAACAAAGGAGTAAATCCAGATGAGGTAGTAGCTTTAGGAGCTGCAATTCAAGGTGGTGTATTAACAGGAGATGTAAAAGATGTATTGTTATTAGATGTAACTCCATTGTCTTTAGGTATTGAAACTATGGGAGGTGTAATGACTCATTTGATTGAATCTAACACAACCATTCCTACTAAAAAATCACAGGTATTTTCAACGGCGGCAGACAATCAGCCAACAGTAGAAATTCACGTGATGCAAGGGGAACGTCCTATGGCGACAGATAATAAGACAATTGGTCGTTTTCATTTAGATGGAATTCCACCAGCAAGAAGAGGAACTCCACAAATTGAAGTAACTTTTGATATTGATGCTAACGGAATCATTAAAGTAAGTGCAACCGATAAAGCAACTGGAAAATCTCAAGATATTCGTATTGAAGCATCTTCAGGATTAACAGATGAAGAGATTCAAAAAATGAAAGCAGATGCAGAAGCAAATGCAGATGCAGATAAAGTAGCAAAAGAAAAAGCTGATAAGTTAAATGAAGCGGATGCAATGATTTTTCAAACGGAAAAACAATTGGAAGAATTTGGAGATAAAATTTCTGAAGACAACAAAAAACCAGTTGAAGAAGCGTTAGAAGAATTGAAAAAAGCATTTGAAACTAAAGAAATTGAAACTATTCAACCAGCTTTAGATAAAATCAATGAAGCTTGGAAAGCTGCTTCAGAAGAAATGTACAAAGCACAAGCCGAAGCGCAACAAGGAGCTCCAGCAGGAGATCCAAATGCGCAAGGTGAGCCAACAGAAGAAAACAGCGATGTTGAAGATGTTGATTTCGAAGAAGTGAAATAAGCAGAGAGCTAAATCCTTAATAGGATAGAATCTCAATTAAATATAAAAAGTGACTCAAACGAGTCACTTTTTTTTGTAAAATACTTAATAATAAATTTTTAGGCATTATATTGTTCCCTTAATAATTAACACTAAAAACAAATAAACATGAAAAAATTAATCTTATCAATTGCTGTGGTTGCTGTGGTTGCATTTACAGTAACATCTTGTAAGTCTGATGTTAAAAAAGACGTAGAAGAAGTAAAAACCGAAGTTAAAAAAGAGGTTGAAGAAGTAAAAAAAGAAGTTGAAGAAACTAAGCATGAAGGTGAAATGGCTATGGCGACGTACCAATGCCCAATGAAATGTGAAGGAGATAAAATGTATGACAAAGAAGGGAAATGTCCTAAATGTAATATGGACTTAAAGAAAATGGAAAAAGATGCTGAAGGTGAAGCGCAGGATGAAGGTGGTCACGAGCATTAATTGATTAAGAAATAATCTTTTTTTTACTCTATTAAGTATTAATACTTAATAGAGTTTTTTTATACTTTCAAGTTACAAGTAAAATTTATAGTTTGTTTTTTATTTTCTGTAGAAAAGCTTAAGACAATTATCCTATAATACCACCTAAAATAAATACTACTGCTAATAAATATTGATGCCAAGGAAACATACTAGAATTAATTTTAGTCAAAAGTACAACAAAAAAAATCCTCCTTTTCAGACATTAGAAAAGGAGGATTTTGTTTTAGAAATTAATCTATTCTATTAATTATTCACAATTAATTGTTTAGTAGTTTTCCCTTGTTCTCCTTTAATAACGAGCATATAGGTAGCATTCGCTAGTGTAGAAACATCGATTGAAGTTTCTGTTCCCATATTGGT
>JAJRQR010000110.1 GCA_024280145.1 Bacteroidota bacterium | reverse complement strand
TATTATCGGAAACTCCTACGGTGCTGGAAATTATGCTATGTGTGGAAAAGCCTATGACCCAAGATTAATAGTAGCTTGGCCAAGTGCCGCATTAGCAGTAATGAGTGGAAATAGTGCTGCAAAAGTATTATTGCAAATTGACACTGCTTCTCTTAAAAAACAAGGGAAAAAACTTTCTGAAGCAGATGAAAAAGAGCTCTACGATAAAATAAAGGCACGTTATGATGAGCAGATTTCTCCTTATTATGCTGCTTCCAGAATTTGGACAGATGGAGTAATTAACCCATTGGATACTCGAACTTGGATTTCTATGGGAATTGAAGCTGCTAACCACGCTCCTATTGAGAAGAAATTCAATTTGGGGGTGATTCAGGTGTAGTAAAAATTAAAAGAACTATGCAAAAAATTATACATTTTATTATTTGTCTTAGCTTTTTAGGCTTTCATTCTTGTGATGAGAAAACGAAACACAATTCGGTTGATAGACTTTCAGAATTAAAAATAAGACATCAAGTAGATACCATTGGTTTTGTACAATATGCCTGGCAAATGGATTCTGTTTTGTCCCGAATTACTTCCGAAGATAAAACACCTTCCACCGAAATTTACAAAGCAGTTATTTGTCCGCACGACGATTATGCCTATGCAGCAGGTTTATACAATCAAACTTTAACTGGAATAAAGGCAAAGACTATTGTTTTGATTGGAGTAGCTCATCGCGCTAGGAATTTTGAACTCGAAAACAAAATAATATTTGGTTCATTTGATCGGTGGGACAGCCCATATGAAGGAATTAAAATATCCCCTTTACGGGATGAATTGCTTCGGAAGTTAAAGAAAGAGACCTATATTGTTCACGATAGTATGATGCAATTAGAGCATTCATTAGAAGCAATTACGCCTTTTCTTCAGAAGAATAACAAAGAAATTGAAATCATACCGTTATTAATTCCTACCATGACTTTTGAAAACATGGAGGAATTTTCAGAAGAGCTTTCAGAAGCTTTAAGCAATCTAATGAAATCTAAAAAATTAACGTATGGCAATGACATAGCAATTGTTATTTCGAACGACGCAGTACATTATGGAAGTGAAGGTTGGAATGGAGGTGATTTAGCGCCCTACGGTACAGATGAAGTAGGAAATGAAAAAGCTCGTCAAATGGATTCAACAATCATTAATAATAGTCTGGTAAATGAACTGAACTTAGAAAAAATAAAATTATTCAATAATTATACGGTTAATCAAAGTGATTTTAAACAATACGCCTGGGTTTGGTGTGGAAGATATTCGGTGCCTTTTGGTTTGTTAGTAGCAAATAAATTAAATCAAAAAGTAAATAAATCGAATCTCCAGGGAAGTTTAATTGATTGGAGAAACAGTCTTCACAACTCTCATATAGAAGTATTAGATATAGGGATGGGGTATACCGCACCAGCAAACTCTAAACATTGGGTTGCTTTCACAGGTATAGGTTATCAATAAAATATAATAAGACCTCACAAGTTATCCTCCTTCGCTTAATAGCTTCGGAGGATAATAGAAACCTGTGAGGTCTAGAAAAAAACCAACCATCAAAATAATCTCTTCGGTACTTTCGCTAAGGCGAAAACTCAGAGAGCTAAAAAACTATAAACTTTTCACAAGACGAATAAATTCTGCTCTGTAACCATCTTCATCAACTCCTTTACCAGCTTTTGCTAAGGCAATAACATCTGATGATTTTTTAGTATTTATAAAGTTTGAATCCCGTAATTGCAACCCGAATAAAGCCACTGCTGCTGAGAATTTAAAATCTTCGGAAGCTTCATTATAGCTCTTGTTTGTATCGATTACCGTATTTACTAATAATTTACTTGTTTCACCATCTGGCTCTTTATATCTGAATTTTACCGTTAATAATTCATTAGAATTATTTGAATTTGTTGTTGTGGTGTATTTTAAGTTGTCAATAGATTTAATATAATCGCTGTCAACTCCAACAGGAATGATTTCATAAAAAGCAGTTACAGTATGCCCACTTCCTAATTCGCCAGCATCTTTGGTGTCATCTACAAAATCCTCATCGTTTAACAATCTGTTTTCATAACCTATTAATCGGTAAGCTTGTACTTTGTTTGGGTTGAATTCTACTTGAATTTTCACATCTTTAGCAATGGTGTACATGGTTCCGAAAAACTCGGTTCCCAATACTTTTTTAGATTCTTGCATCGTATCGATATAAGCGTAATTTCCGTTGCCTTTATCTGCTAAAATTTCCATTTTAGAATCTTTGTAATTCCCCATTCCAAAACCAAGAACCGTTAAAAAGATACCTTCTTTTCGCTTTTCAACAATTAAATCTTCCATCGATTGATTGCTAGATGCACCCACATTAAAATCACCATCGGTTGCTAAAACGATTCTATTATTTCCGTTTTTAACAAAGTTTTCTTTTGCGATTTTATAAGCGAGTTCAATACCTTGTCCTCCTGCTGTTGATCCGCCAGCGTTTAAATTATTAATGGCTTTCAGTATTTTCTCTTTGTTTATTACTGAAGTAGATTCCAATACCACACCTGCCGCTCCAGCATATACCACTATCGAAACTTTATCTTGTTCTCTTAATTGTTCTACCAAAATGCGAAGTGATTCTTTTAGTAAAGGAAGTTTATTTGGACTGTTCATAGATCCCGAAACATCCAATAAAAACACTAAGTTGGAAGCAGGAACATTTCCTTTGGTAATGTCTTTTCCTTTTAAACCAATGCGAACTAATTTGGGTTGACTATTCCAAGGAGAAGAAGCTATTTCAGTATTGATTGAAAATGGTTCATTCTTATTTGGCTCTTTATAATTATAAGAAAAGTAATTAATCATTTCTTCTACTTTTACAGCATCTTGCGGGATTTGTTGCCCGTTGTT
>JAJRQR010000109.1 GCA_024280145.1 Bacteroidota bacterium | reverse complement strand
TCATTTTAAAGGGGTTTAAACCAAAATTATTTCACAAAAGTAAACTAAATGAAGAATTGTTTATCTAAAATGTTTATTTTTAGAATCACATTTTAACATTAAAGTGTTGTTTTAAGCTAAAATATTTTATTTTTGCCAATTATAATTAAAATTTAAAAAACAAGAATTATGTCAGACATTGCATCAAGAGTAAAAGCTATCATCGTAGACAAATTAGGTGTAGACGAAAATGAAGTTGTAACCGAAGCTAGCTTCACAAACGACTTAGGAGCAGACTCATTAGATACTGTAGAACTTATTATGGAATTTGAAAAAGAATTTGATATTCAAATACCAGACGATCAAGCAGAAAACATTGCTACTGTTGGTCAAGCAATCACATACATAGAAGCAGCTAAATAAACCTACTTCTTTTATGGAATTAAAGCGAGTTGTAGTTACAGGATTAGGTGCACTAACCCCTATTGGTAATAATGTTTCCGATTATTGGGAAGCATTAATTGCGGGTAAAAGTGGTTGTGCAAATATTACCTATTTTGATACTGAAAAGTTCAAAACTAAATTTGCTTGCGAACTTAAAAACTTCGATCCATTAACACATTTCAACCGAAAAGAGGCTAGAAAACTAGACCGTTTCGCTCAATATGCCCTTGTTTCAGCAGATGAAGCAATTGAAGATGCTAATTTCAACCTCGAGGAGGTTGATAAATTTAGAGTCGGTGTAATTTGGGGAGCAGGTATTGGTGGACTGGAAACTTTTCAGAACGAAATGACAAATTATTCTGAAGGGGATGGAACACCACGTTTCAACCCCTTCTTTATTCCTAAAATGATCGCCGATATTGCCCCTGCTAATATTTCTATTAAATATGGATTTATGGGTGCTAATTATACAACGGTTTCAGCTTGTGCTTCTTCAGCAAATGCAATGATTGATGCACTTAACTATATACGGTTAGGGCATTGTGATATTATTGTTACTGGAGGATCTGAAGCTGCAGTTACTATTGCAGGAATGGGAGGATTTAATGCCATGCACGCATTATCTACCCGAAATGAAAGTCCGCAAACGGCATCAAGACCTTTTGATGCTACACGTGATGGTTTTGTTCTAGGAGAAGGAGCGGGAGCTTTAATTTTAGAAGAATACGAACACGCAAAAGCACGTGGCGCAAAAATTTATGCCGAAATTATTGGAGGCGGAATGTCTAGTGATGCGTATCATATGACAGCTCCACATCCAGAAGGTATTGGTGTAGAACGAGTGATGTTAAATACCTTACGTGATGCTGGTTTACAACCAGAAGATATAGATGCTATTAACACACACGGAACATCAACTCCATTAGGTGATGTTGCTGAATTAAAAGCAATTACTAAAGTTTTTGGCAAACATGCTAAAGACATTAATATCAATTCAACCAAGTCAATGACGGGTCATTTATTAGGAGCTGCAGGTGCTATTGAAGCTATTTCTTCCATACTATCTATCCAAAACGGAATTGTACCTCCAACGATTAATCATACCACGGTTGATGAAAGTATAGATCCATCATTAAATCTTACTTTAAATAAAGCACAAAAACGAGAAATTAAAATCGCCATGAGCAATACCTTTGGTTTTGGCGGGCATAATGCTTGTGTAGTTTTTAGAAAAATGTGAGTTTAAAATATAAGAATGGCTTCTATTAAAAATTTATTTACACCCCGTACCGAAGAGGACGGGGATTTTTTTTACGCCATAAAAAAGATTATTCTGTATCGTCCAAAAAACATTCAACTTTTTGAGGAAGCATTTACGCATCGTTCTAACAATGAAAAATATAAAGACGGAACACAGAAGAACTACGAGCGAATGGAGTTTTTAGGAGATGCCATTATTAGTTCAATTATTGCAGCACATTTGTATAAAAAAGTGCCTGGAGGAAATGAAGGTTATTTGACCAAGATGCGATCTAAAGTAGTTAGTCGTGAGCATTTAAATGAACTGGGAAGAGATTTAAATTTAATCAGCTTGGTTAAGTCTTCCATTCCTACCACTCAATTTGGAGGTAATATACATGGAAACTTATTTGAATCTTTAGTCGGTGCTATTTTTTTAGACAAAGGATATAAGTTTGCTGAAAAGTTTATCAATAAAAGAGTTATTAAACCTTATGTTGATATTCAAAAATTGGAAGGAGAAATAATCAGCTATAAAAGTCTTTTTATTGAATGGTGTCAGAAAAACAAGAAACAATTTAAGTTTAATGTTTATGAAGATACCGGAAACGATGCCTTAAAACATTTTGCTGTAAAACTGAAATTGGAAGATGAAACGGTTTCAAAAGCAAGAGCAACTTCCAAGAAAAAAGCAGAAGAAATCGCAGCAAAAAGAGCCTATTACAAGCTAAAAAGTAAAATTGATAGCGAAATGTTATAAGTTTCAAATAAATTATACTTCCATTTTTACTATTATCTTTTCCAAATAATATTGAAATTTCAACATTTTTCTCTTACTTTGAAAAATCTTTTAATAAGAAAAAAATTAATTAATTTAATAGCAAATGGCAACTCATAAACTAATTTTGGATGATGATTTTCAAGACGAGTTTTCTTTGATAGCAATACATTGCAGTGATGAGCCTTTTAAAATGGCGTATATGTTGAATAAAAAAATTTCATTGCGTTTAGTAAGAAAAAAAAAGGATATCGATTTTTCAAATCAAGGTTTGGAAGTTTCGTTTCCAATTTTTGAATTTGAAGATGAGTACAATTATTTACTATATAATTTAGTCGCCAACAAAAACAAATCATTATCGGCAAAAATTTATAGTTCAGGAAGTTTGTTTGATGAGATTTCTTCAGAAAAAACGATTAGCACCTTTCTGGTTAACGAATTTAAAACGGTTGATTTTTTTCTTAAAATTCATTCAGATTATGAAAAAATTTCCACCAGAAATATCATTTCTGCAATCAACGAAATTGAGCAAGTAATATCGGCTTATGATGTCGATATTGATAAAATTAAATCTAAAAACAACTTAATATTTAACTAATGCCTAATCAGAAAAGAACAAAAATAGTTGCGACACTTGGCCCAGCAGTTAGCAGTAGAGAGATTATGAAAAATATGATTCTTGAAGGCGTAAATGTTTTTAGAATTAATTTTTCTCACGCGAATTATGATATTGTAAAAGAGAATGTTCTCGCTATTCGAGAATTAAGCGATGAACTAGGAATTCATACTGCTATTTTAGCCGATTTACAAGGCCCGAAATTACGGGTAGGAATTATGAAAGAAGATATTGAAGTTCAAGATGGTGATGAATTGGACTTTTGTACTGGAGATGAATGTGAAGGGACTCAAGAACGGGTTTATATGAATTATGATGATTTTCCTGAAGACGTAAATGCTGGAGAACGGATATTAGTAGATGACGGAAAATTAATTTTTGAAGTAATAAATACCAATGGTGTTGATATTGTAAAAACAAGAGTTGTTCAAGGAGGAAAGTTAAATTCTAGAAAAGGAGTAAATCTTCCAAATACCAAATTATCTTTACCTGCATTAACCAAAAAAGACAAACAAGATGCCATTTTTGCTATCTCTTTAGAAGTAGATTGGATTGCACTTTCCTTTG
>JAJRQR010000108.1 GCA_024280145.1 Bacteroidota bacterium | reverse complement strand
TGTATAAGGTTTTTCATTTAGATAATCTAACACATATTGTAAGCTGTCTGATGGAAGTCTAGAAGTATAAACTTGAGATTGTATATTCTCAACATTATGATCAAATGTATTGATAAACTCAAAAACGTTATCAATGGTATAGTAGCCTTTAATTTTCACAAAGACATCTGTTGGAGCAAAGCTATTATCTAAGTTTTTTTCACAGGAAATAAAAGTAAAAGTCAGTAAAATTAATATAAGTCTGTATGTTTTCATTTTGGTTTTTTATAGTTAAATTTTAACTATTTATTACAAATCAAATATACATTTAATTTAGAAAACTTATTATTCTAACAAATCAGGCCTTCGTTCTTGTGTTCTTTTAATAGCATCGTCTTCACGCCATTCTTCAATCTTTTTTAAATGCCCGCTTAAAAGAATTTCTGGTACTTTCCAACCTTTATAATCTGCAGGCCGTGTATAAACAGAAGGAGCCAATAATCCGTCTTGCAAGGAATCTGTTAAGGCACTGGTTTCATTTCCTAAAACCCCAGGAATTAACCGAATTACTGCATCACAAACAATTGCAGCAGCTAATTCTCCGCCACTCAATACAAAATCTCCTACCGATATTTCTTTAGTAATAAACTGATCTCGCACTCGCTGATCTACTCCTTTATAATGTCCACATAAAATAATAATGTTTCCTTTTAACGAAAGTGTATTTGCCATTCCCTGATTAAAAGTTTCGCCATCGGGAGTCATATAAATGATTTCTTCGTACTCTCTTTCTGCTTGTAATTTCGAAATACACTTGTCGATAGGTTCTATCATCATAACCATTCCGGCACCACCGCCAAATTGATAATCGTCTATTTGATTATAAGAATTGGTTGAAAAATCACGAATATTATGAAAATGAACTTCTACCAACCCCTTTTCGATAGCTCTTGTTAATATAGAAGCTTCAAAGGGGCTTTTTAATAATTCGGGTAAAACGGTGATGATATCTATTCGCATTGGAAGTATTGTTGTTAAGGGGCAAAGGTAATTAAAAGAATGAATTTAGTTTTTGATTTTTTTGAGCACTAATTACACTAGTTTTCACGAATTTTTGTGGATGATTTAATTTTGATAGCACTTCGATTTCGCTCAGCAACCATTACTCTCGAACGGCCAAAAAAATTAAACCTTCCAAGTATAATGAAAAACATCTTCATCTTTTTTCCAGCCTAGACGTTCGTAAAGTTTCTGCGCTGGGTTTTCAATATCGGTTTCTAATATTATCCCTTTGCAGTTATTATCGATTGCAAATTGCTTTGCGTGATTTAATAAAGCTTCTCCAATTCCTTTTCCTCTGAAGTCAGAAGTAATGAACAAATCATTCAAAATATAAATACATTGCATAGAAACGGAAGAAAAACTTGGATATAATTGTGTGAATCCTAGTGCATTTTTATCTGAATCGAAAGCAATAAATAATACAGAGTCTTTTAATTTGAAGCGGTTGCTTAGAAATGTTCTAGCTTTTTCAATATTTGATTCTTGTTTGTAGAATGTTCTATAACCTTCAAATAACGGAAGGAGTTGTTCTAAGTTTTTGGAAGTAGCTTGAATTATTTTCATTTTATAAATATAAATTAAATGTCTGGTTGAGCGCAGTCGAAACCTATTTATTAACTGGAATTACTAATGAATGCCAATATTATGAAAACAAAAAAAGCTCAATAATTACCTATCGAGCTTTTCAAAAAATAATTTATTTCCTATTAATAATAGGTAAAACGCCTCACTTTAGCAATGTATTTAGCCAAACGAATTACTTGATGACTATAACCATATTCATTATCATACCAAACGTAAAGCACGACACTTTTACCGTTTTTGGCAACAATGGTGGCGTTACTATCGTAAATTGAAGGAGCTGAAGTCCCAACAATATCACTCGATACCAACTCGTTGTTTAATGAATATTGAATTTGTTCTACCAAATCGCCTTCCATTGCATATTTTTTAATGGTATCATTCAAATCTTCTACAGAAGTTTCTTTATTCAATTCTAAATTCAAAATCGCTAAAGATCCATTAGGTACCGGAACACGAATGGCACTTGAGGTCAATTTCCCTTCAAAAGATGGTAATGCTTGCGAAACTGCTTTTCCAGCACCTGTTTCAGTAATTACCATATTTAAAGCTGCTGCACGACCTCTTCTGTATTTTTTGTGCATATTATCTACCAAATTTTGATCGTTGGTGTATGCGTGAATGGTTTCTAAATGACCGTGATGTACACCATAAGTTTCTTCAATAGCCTTTAAAACTGGTGTAATTGCATTGGTAGTACAAGAAGCAGCCGAGAAAATATCCACTGTATTTGGATCGTGATCTAAATGATTTGCTCCGTGAACAATATTTGGAATTCCTTTTCCTGGAGCTGTCAATAAAACTTTTGAAACCCCTTTTCCTTTTAAGTGACGTGCTAAAGCTACATCATCTCTAAAAGCTCCAGTATTGTCGATAATTAATGCATCTTTAATCCCGTATTTTGTATAATCAATATCCTCGGGAGCGTTTGCTGAAATAATATAAACAGTCGTTCCGTTGATAATTAAGGCCTTATTTTCTTCATCTATAGAAACAGTTCCGTTAAAATCGCCATGAACAGAATCCATTTGAAGTAATGAAGCTCTTTTTTCAAGAACAGTTTTGTCAATGTTTCCACGAGTTACAATCGCTCTAAGTCGCATCTGACTTCCTTTGCCAGCTTTGTTCATTAGTTCTCTTGCTAGTAAACGACCAATTCTTCCGAAGCCATATAAAACCACATCTTTAGGAGTAATGTTGTTGAATTTTTTTGCTTCACTTAATTTATCTGAAACAAAAGCCAAAGCATCTTCGTATTTATCATCTTCTAAAAGATACTCATAGGTAAGTTTTCCGATATCTAATTTTGAAGGCGGAAGGTCCAAAGTTTTGATAGCTAGAGCAATTTCAAGTGAATCGAAAATTGAAATCGGTTTTTGTACAAATTCTTTAGCGTATTTGTGAAGATTTAATATATCACTCACACTACGGTCGATTAATTGGTTTCTGAAAAGCACCAATTCTATGGACTTATCGTACCATAAATCGCTTACCGTTTTAATAAATTCTACCGTTGCTTTACGGCGGTCAGTTTGAAAAGACAGTTCTTTTTCATAAACGTCAACAAAACTCATAATTTTTTGGTTTTAAAATCCCGAAATCATCGAGATAAATTCTGTGCAAAAATACTTCTTTTATAGAGTTTTTTGAAGTATAAATTAGAAAAAAGAAAACCCTTTAAATGTTAAACAAATCTAAAGGGCTTTTTTGGGTGTTTTGTGTTATAATCACCTAAAAATAAAAGTATTCACTTCACCATTTCTATTCGCAAATGTCATTTTTACAGGTTCATTATAATCACGCTGATTCATAATCTGTTTTACATCTTTAATACTTGAAATAGAATAATCATTTAGTTTTAATATGATTATATTTTCCAATCCGTAACTCTTCATCGTTTTATTTAAAGCTCTATTAACCTTTACTCCGTGATCAGTACCGTAATTGTTTAATTCGGTAGGGTTGCTGTTTCTAATTTCCAAACCTAGATATTCAATTTCGTAGGTATCTAATTTAACTAAGGTAACAGGAACAATTTTTTCTGAACCATCTCTTAACAAAGTTACTTGCACCGTATCGTTAGGATGTTTGGAACCTAAATACCCCACTAAATCTGAAAACTTTCCAATTTTCTGTCCGTCAATGTTTTTGATAATATCACCTTTTTCAATTCCGCCTTTATCGGCTCCACTTCCAGATTCTACTCCATCTACATAAACACCTTCAGTTTCATCAATTCCTAATTGGTTGGCGATATTGCTATTTAAATTTCCTCCAGTAATTCCTAAAATACCACGTTGTACATTTCCGTATTCCATAATATCTTCAATTACTTTCCGAGCATTGTTGGAAGGCACTGCAAAAGAATAACCTACATACGAACCCGTTTCAGAAGTGATTGCAGTGTTAATTCCTATGAGCTCACCACGAGTATTTACCAAAGCACCACCACTATTGCCACGATTAACTGCTGCATCGGTTTGAATGAAGGATTGTGATTTTCCGTCCATTTCATTTAAATCTCGAGATTTTGCACTTACAATTCCTGCGGTAACTGTGGAAGTTAAATTAAACGGATTTCCAACCGCCAGAACCCATTCTCCAATTTTTAAAGTATTAGAATCGCCAAACGGAATATAAGGAAGTTCTTCGTCTGCATCAATTTTAATCAATGCGATATCTGTGTTAGGATCGGTTCCTATTAGTTCCGCCGAATAGGTTTTGTTATTATTTAAGGTAACTTCTAATTGCGAAGAGTTTTCAATCACGTGATTATTCGTCACGATATATCCATCTGCTGAAATAATCACACCGCTTCCTGTACCAATCATAGCACGTGGTTGTGCACCACCAAAAAAGTAACTTTGAATACTATTGGATTGTCTTGCAATAGTCGTGTTTTTTACGTGAACTACTGCGTGTACGGTTTTTTCGGCAGCTTCCGTAAAATCTAAATTAAAAGGAATTGCCTTAGTATAGTTAAAGTTTGTTGGGATTGTAGTCGGATTTTCCTGTTCTTGGACAAATAGTGTACCTTCTTTTTCAATAAAATATTTATATCCAAATAGGGTAAATGCACCTGCAAATAGTGCTATTGTAAAAAGTTTAATTGTTTGTTTCATTTTAAAAATTATTTATTTGATGTTTGACTAGTATAAAATTAACAAGGAATGTTTAAAAATATTTCTTTTCAGATTGACTTTAACGCGTTTTTAACGCCCATTTAACAAGATAATAAGATATACAAGCATCGAGGTATTTTGTTATATTTGCGAGATGAATATTTCATTTTATAAATATCAAGGAACCGGAAATGATTTTGTAATTATCGATAATCGAAACGGTGATTTTCTGAAAAATGATCAACAATTAATTGCAAAATTATGCGACCGAAAGTTTGGTGTAGGAGCTGATGGTTTGATATTGTTAGAAGAAAATGAAACTGTTGACTTTACAATGCGGTATTATAATGCCGATGGAAAAGAAGGGTCTATGTGCGGAAACGGAGGAAGATGTGTGGTGCATTTCGCTAATTATTTAGGAATTATAAGTGATAAAACTCAATTTGAAGCGGTCGATGGAATTCATAAGGCAACAATTAACGATGGAATTATCTCGCTAAAAATGAATGATGTTGAATCTGTTACTGTGAATTCAAATTATGTTTTTCTTGACACTGGATCTCCACACCATGTTCAATTGGTTGAAAATTTAAAAGATTTTGATGTTGAAAAAGAAGGGCGATTAATTCGGAATTCCATCTACGGGAAAGAAGGTTCAAATGTCAATTTTGTGGAAGCAATAAACGAAAATAATTTTGCAGTTAGAACCTACGAACGCGGAGTAGAAGCCGAGACATTGTCCTGTGGAACGGGAGTTACAGCGGTTGCATTGGCATTGGCTGAAACGAATGAAATTAATAAAAACAAAATCATATTAAATACTGAAGGAGGAAATTTAAAAGTTCTATTTAATAAAACGATTTCAGGATATACAGATGTTTTTTTGGAAGGTCCAGCTACACAGGTTTTTAAAGGCGTTTGGAAATGAAAACATTAACAGGAAAACACATCTATTTAAGAGCATTAGAGCCTACCGATTTGGACTTTCTTTTTCAGTTAGAAAATAATGAAAGCCTTTGGGAAGTTAGTAATACGATAGCTCCTTTTTCAAAATATATTCTTACGCAATACCTTGAAAATTCTCATAAAGATATTTTTGAAGCGAAACAATTGCGATTGGTCATTTGTGTATCCGAAAGTAAAAAAGTGATTGGTTGTATCGATTTATTCGATTTTGAACCCAAACACAAAAGGGCAGGAGTGGGGATTGTGATTTCTTCGGAAGAAGATTTACAAAAAGGATATGCTTCTGAAGCTTTGAATTTACTTTGTGATTATGTATTTCAGCATTTAGAGTTGCATCAGCTTTACGCAAGTATAACTGAAGATAATACCAAAAGTATTTCATTATTTGAAAAAGCAAATTTCATTAAAACAGGAATAAAAAAAGATTGGATTTTGTCCAATGGAGAATATAAAAACGAATTGCAATATCAATTAATAAATGAGTAATTTAAAAAAAGTATTAGTCGCTACCTTATTGTTGGGGCTGGTTGGAATGGCTGGGTTTGCCTATTATGTATACAATAATGTGTTTGTTACAAATACTGCTTTCAATAATTCGGAAGCACATATTTATATTCCTTCGGATGCTGATTTTTCGATGGTGTTGGAAGAATTGGAGCCACTTTTAAAAGATATAAATTCTTTTAAAACCGTAGCAGTTAAAAAGGAATATCATTCTAATATTAAGTCGGGACATTTTATTATTAAAAAAGGAATGAATAATAATGACCTTGTGAATGCGATCCGAATTGGGAATGTTCCAATTTCCATAAAATTCAATAATCAAGAACGGTTGGAGCATTTGGCAGGAAGTATTTCCAAGCAAATTGAAACAGATAGCTTGTCATTATTAAACAGTTTTAAAGATCCTAAGTTTTTAAATGAAAAAGGATTTGATTTTACAAATGCGTTAGCAATGTATATTCCTAATACCTATGAAGTATATTGGAATATTTCAGCAGATGGATTTCGTGATAAGATGTTTAAAGAATACCAAAATTTCTGGAATGCAAATAGAGTAGGGAAAGCTAAAAAACTTAATTTAACTGAAACAGAAGTCATCAACCTTGCTGCAATTGTACAGAAAGAGACTGCAAAAGAAGATGAACGAAAACGTGTAGCAGGAGTGTATGTAAACCGTTTAAATAAGGGTATGTTATTACAAGCAGATCCTACTGTTATTTATGCTAAGAAATTATTGGATAACGATTTTAACCAGCAGATAAAAAGAGTTTTATATAAAGATTTGGAATTAGATTCTCCATATAACACCTATAAATATACCGGAGTTCCGCCTGGACCTATCACAATGCCTGATATTTCTTCAATAGATGCAGTTTTAAATTACGAGCATCATAATTATATCTTCTTTGTAGCAGACGTAACTAACTTTGGTTATCACAAATTTACTAAAACATTAGCGCAGCATAATCGAAATAAAAAAGAATATGTGCGTTGGATTAATAAACAAAAAGCTAATAGATAGCATCTAATTCTTCAAAATTTAACATTTCCTTGATTTTTATTAGGTACTTAATCGGACTTAATCCACGGGATAGCTAATACTTGTTAGTTTATTAAAAAGTAGGAAACAACCTACGTAATTTTGTCAAATATTAAAATGAAGTTAACATAATTAGGGTTGATAAATATTAATATAAAAATGTGTATCTTTGCACCCGCAAATTAAAGGTGTGTAAATACATTATAAAATTTGACAAAAATGAAAGGTAACTTATTTATTTCGAGTTTATTGCTTGTTGTTGTACTAGGTGTAACGACAGGTTTTTCTTTTAAAGAAAAGGTAGATTTTTCAAAGTACAAGATGAATGAATTGGAGCTTTGCTATAATGTGCCAGACGCTGACGAGGTTGAAATCAACCATCCTACCGAACCAAATAACTACATTTTCTTAGGAAAATCGTACGAGGGATTTAAAGAAGCTTTAGGCTTTAAAGAATCAAGAGGTGATTACATGATAACAAACCAATATGGATATTTAGGAAAATACCAATTTGGAAAAAGCACCTTAAAATTAATTGGAATTTATGATTCTAGTGATTTTTTAAACGACACCTATTTACAAGAAAAAGCATTCTCTGCCAATACATCCAGAAACAAATGGATATTACGTAGAGATATAGTACGCTTTGAAGGAAAATATATTGGTGGTGTAAAAGTTACAGAATCTGGAATATTAGCAGCGGCTCATTTAGCAGGTGCTGGAAATGTAAAAAAATATCTTAGAAGTGGTGGAGCAAATAATTTTAATGATGCTTTCGGAACTTCAATTAGATATTACTTAAAAAAGTTTTCTGGTTATGATACTTCATTTGTAGTAGCAAACAGAAAAGCTAAAGTTTAAAAATTATTTTTGAATAATAAATAAGGTGGGTCTTTTATGAAGATCCACCTTTGTTTTTTTCCACTC
>JAJRQR010000107.1 GCA_024280145.1 Bacteroidota bacterium | reverse complement strand
TTTTTTGCTTTGGGATTCTTATTTGGAAATTTACGGTCTATAGCGATGCAACCTGTAGGTCATATTGCAGGAATTGCTTCAGCTATCACAGGATTAATTTCAACCTTAATGGCGGTTCCAATTAGTATATTTATTGGCAAATATGTTTCGGACACTGCGCTCCCATTATTTGTAGGATTTTAAATAAGCTCCTTTCTATCAATCTTAATACTGTTTTATATTAAACTGAAACTAAAAAATAAACCACAAACTAAATAAGAATGTGGTTTATAAAAGATAAAATTAATTGCTTTATTAACTAAAGCCATTCCAAGAAATAATTCATCATTTCTTCTTTTAGGTCATAATGCAATTTTATATAATTACGCATATCATCACGTAAGGTACTTTGTTCATTTTGTAAACGACCATCAATATCTTCAGCATAATCTGCTTTATTTACATTTTTCATTTTTGATTTACAACGATGCATTAATTTTGAAATCGCTGCTTTTTCTAACATAATTCTGTTTTTAAAAACTTCAATTTCCTTCATAGATTTATGCTGATAATCACGTTCTGCTATCTCTTCCAGTTTTTCCTGAAAGGTATCCATTTCGTTAAAATGAAAACGTAATTCTCGTTTCCAAGTTTCTAAATTGAACTTTAAGTCGCTTAAATATAAAACTTTAGACTCCATATTATTTGTAAATTTTTATTGGTTGATAATTAATTTTCTTCTTGTACTAATCCTTTTTGAATATTCGCAGGAACAGGTTCAAACGATGCAAACTTCGAGCTAAAAGTTGCTCTTCCTTGTGTTAAGGATCGCAAATCGGTTGAGAATCCGTACAATTCTGCTAAAGGTGTGTTGCATTTTAAAATTTGATAGTTGTCATTACTTTCAAAACTTAAAATAATAGATCTACGTGATTGTAAATCGGTCATCACATTTCCTACCATTTCTTCAGGAACCCTTACTATTAACTCTTGTACAGGTTCTAATAATTTTGGTTTACTATTTAAAAAGGCTTCTTTAAAAGCATGTGCTCCTGCTATTTTAAAGGAAATATCATTAGAATCTACTGAGTGCATTTTTCCGTCATAAACCATAACTCGAATATCTCGAACATACGATTTAGTTAAAGGGCCTTCTTCCATTACTTCCAAAATCCCTTTCATTACCGATGGTAAATAGCGTAAATCAATAACACCACCAACAATGCAGTTATAGAAAATAAGTTTTCCGCCCCAAGGTAAATCAACTTCTTCTTTACCTCTAATATTAAATCCTTCTGGATCTTCCATTCCTTCAAACCAAGGTTCAATTTTCATATGCACTTGTGCAAATTGACCCGATCCACCCGATTGCTTTTTATGTTTGTAACTAGCCGATGTAGAACGCTGTATGGTTTCTCTATATGATATTTTAGGTTGTTCAAACTGCGCTTCAACTCCGTAAATATTTTTCAATGCCCAATTAATGGTAACTAAGTGCAGTTCCCCTTGACAACCCAAAATCATTTGTTTTTGTTCTTTTGAATACTCCACAATTACCGTTGGATCTTGTGCATGGATCTTTTTAAGCGCATCATTTAATTTTTCATCATCGTTTTTATCTACTGCCGAAACTGCTTTTTTAATACGAGAATCTGGATAATTAATTGGCTTAATAGTGATTGGATTTCCTATGGTATGAAGCGTATCGTTGGTATTAGTGAATTTTAATTTTAAAGTTGCACCAATATCTCCAACGGTTAATTTGGTAACCGCTTTCCTATTTTTACCGTCCATGATAAATAATTGATTGATAATTTCAATTTTATCATTTCGAGAATTCTCTAGTTTATCATTGACGTTAATCTCTCCAGATTTTACTTTAAAGAATGTTAACTGACCTAAATTCTCCTGTAAAACAGTTTTAAATACAAATAATGAAGTTGGAGCATCAGCTTTACGTAAAACAGTATCTCCTTCTACACTTTGTTCAGGTTTTAAATCGGCAGCAGCAGGCGCTACATTATCTATAAAGCCCATCAAACGTCCTGCTCCCATATCGTTTAAAGCGGAAACACAAAATACTGGAAACAGCTCGTGATTTAGCATTCCTGCTTTGATTCCTTGTCTTAATTCATCTTCATTTAAAGTTCCTTTTTCAAAGAAAAGTTCCATTAATTCTTCATCATTTTCAGCTGCTTTTTCTACTAGTTCATTATGGAGCTTATCTGCTAATTCTCTAAAACTTCCTCCAATTTCTAATTTCTCTGGCTTCCCTCCTTCAGATCCAAACCTATACACTTTCATTTTAAGTACATCCAATATACATTGTGCGCCATCAATTTTTAAAGGATATTGAATCTGTACCGCATTGTTTCCTACCAATTCCCGAATAGATTTTAAACTTTCGTCAAAATCAAAAGCAGGATGATCTATTTGATTAATTACAAATATGGTGGGTTTTTGATATTTATCGATGTAATTCCAAATAATTTCAGTCCCTACTTCTACTCCATATTGACCGTTTATTACATTCACAATACTATCTGCCACTCGGATTGAAGAAATAATTTCACCAATAAAATCATCTAATCCAGGAGTGTCCAGAATGTTTATTTTATAGTTACGCCACTCGGTATGAAGTGGCGTTGCAAAGACCGAAGTCTCTCTTTCTTGTTCTATTTCGTGGTAATCGGAAACTGTGTTTTTCTGTTCTACCGTTCCACGTCTGTTGAGGAGTCCAGCCTCAAAAAGCATCGTTTCAGCCAAGGTGGTTTTCCCGCTATTATGAGCCCCAACGAACGCTACGTTTTTAATGTGTTTGTCATCGTATATTTTCATTTGCTTCGGTTTTAATTGCTAGCGAAAAAATAGTGTCGCTATATTATTAATTCTTTGAAAAAATTATGATTCAAATTCATAATTTTTGTTGCTTTTATTTGAAGGAATAAAGCTAAACAATAAGTAAATCTTAAAATATGATTTATGTTAGCTTTTGAAAATAATTCAGATTGTTAAGAGAATTCTTACAACTGAATTGTTTTTCAATCTAAAAATAAGAAAAAAACAAATACTAATCAATTGATTTGATGAAGAATATGTAAAATAGTTAGATGGTAGAGGCTAGAAGTTAGAAGACGGAGGACGGAAGACAGTTGATTTGCCTGGTTGAGCGCAGTCGAAACCTATTGAATTTAAATGTACCTTCCTCGTTAAGACAATCTTCTTATTTTAGGATTGAGGCATTGATTATTAAGTAGTGGTTACTGATCGGAGCCGAAGTATCATTTAATGAATCAAGCCTTTTCAGTTTCAACTTCAGCTCATTTTCAATTCTCTTCCCGATAATACCCAGTCTTTAAATAAGCACCTTCCTTAAAACCAATGGGATGATCAATATCATGCTGCGTTTTATTTTGAAGCGTAAAGTGTCTTGGTTGCTCATTTAAAACTTCTTTATTTATCTGAAAGAATTCATCTGCACTTACTCTCGAAGAACAAGAAGCCAGTACTAGCATCCCTCCTTTTGAAGTTAATTGAACTCCTAATTCGGCTAATTCTTTATACTTCTTTTTTGCTTTTCCAATCTCCTTTTTACTTTTTGCAAAGGAAGGTGGATCAATCACTACCACATCAAAAGTTTTTCTTTTTGAAATAAATCCTCGCAATACCTCAAAAGCATCACCTACAACAGTGATATGCTTTCCTGAATACGAATTTAATTTTCCGTTTTCAATAGCCAAAGCCAATGCCTGTTTACTTATATCTACGCTAGTTACTTCGGTCGCTCCATTGGCTAATGCGTGTACTGAAAACCCTCCAGCATACGAAAACACGTCCAATACTGATTTCCCTTTGGAAAGCTCCCCTACTAATTTTCGGTTGTTACGATGGTCTAAAAAATAACCCGTTTTATGCCCTTTAATCACATTGGCTGAAAAATTGACTCCGTGTTCTACAAAAGGAATGACTTCATTATTCACATCACCGTAAAGCAATTGTCCTTCTGTTAATCCGAAGGTTTTTTCTTTATCCTGAAGTGATCTACTCAATCGTAAAACTACGGTTTCACAAGAACTGACTTCAATTAATTGATCCAGAATCATTTGTAAGTACGGAAACCAAATCGCTGAATAAATTTTAATCACTAATACCTTATTATATACATCGGCAATAAAACCAGGGAAACCATCATTTTCGCCAAAAAGCAAACGGTAACTGTTGGTATTGGTTTCTAATAAGGGAATTCGGATTGCATAAGCTTGATGTGTTTTTTCTGAAAAGAATTCTTTATCCAACTTCGCTCCTCCTCCATTATGAATCATTTTAATACGAATTGGAGAATCTGGATCGTACAAACCTACACCAATTACTTTGTTTTTAGTGTGACTGAAAATTATAGCTATATCTCCCGAATCACCTTCTTTGTTAATCTTTTCGATACTATCTGAAAAAATCCAAGGGTGTCCACTTCGTGCATTTCGTTCGCCAACAATAGTTAGCTTTACTGCAAGAATGTTCGGTTTTATATGAGGTAGTTGTACGATATTAATAAGCGATTAATTCGAGTAAATCTTCCTTAAACTTGTTTTTAGAAAGGTACTGTGCTTCTAAATTAGCAGCAAAAGGAATTGGTGTATCTAAACTCGCCACACGTTTTACGGGAGCATCTAATTGTTCAAAACATTCTTCCATTATCATTGCTGAAATATCAGAAGCAATTCCTCCAAACATCGAGTCTTCTTGTAAGATAATTACTTTTCCTGTTTTTTTAACCGAAGTAAATATAGCTTCCGTATCTAAGGGTGCTAAACTTCGTAAATCTATTAAATCTGCTGAAACCTATTCCAATTCATCTAAAGTATTCAAAGCCCAGTGAACTCCTGCTCCGTAAGTGATTATGGTAATCTCATTTCCTTCTTTTAAAATAGAAGCCTTCCCAATTGGTAAGGTATAATAATCGGTTGGTACTTCTTGTCGGATACTTCTGTATAAAGCCTTGTGTTCAAAAAATAATACCGGATTTGGATCTTCAATAGCCGTAGCTAACAATCCTTTTGCATCATACGGAAAAGCTGGATATACCACTTTTAAACCTGGAGTATGGGTAAACCAAGCTTCGTTGGTCTGACTATGAAACGGTCCTGCTCCAACACCAGCGCCACAAGGCATTCGAATAACCACATCTGCTTTCTGGTTCCAACGGTAGTTTGATTTCGCCAATAAATTTACAATCGGATTAAACCCTGTAGAGGCAAAGTCTGAAAACTGCATTTCCATCATCGCCTTATAACCACTAATAGAAAGTCCCATTGCTGCTGAAACGATTACCGATTCACAAATAGGTGTATTCCGAACTCGTTCTTCTCCAAATTCCTCTAAAAATCCATCTGTAATTTTAAAAACTCCGCCGTATTCAGCAATGTCTTGACCCATCAGTACAAGATTGTCATGACGTTGCATGGATTGTTTTAATCCTTCAGAAATCGCATCAATTAATCGCAGTGTTTCTTTTTTATTATTTTCTTTAACTTCTAGATATTCAAATGGTTGAAACACATCATTTAATTCATTACTTACAATAGATTCCATTTCAGGTTCTGCAAAAGCAATTTCTAAACCATCGTTAATTTCTTTTAATATTTCTTGTTTATAAGCAATTTGAATCTCTTCAGTTAAAATCCCTTCATTTTGCAAATAAGCGCAATAATTTTCCAGAGGATCCCTAAGATCCCACATTTGTAATAACTCCTTCGGAACATATTTTGTGCCACTAGCTTCTTCGTGACCGCGTACTCTAAAGGTTTTGAACTCCATTAAAATAGGACGTGGATTAATTCGCATATCTTCCACCAATTCTTTTACGCGAGTATATACTTCTAGAATATTATTACCTTCAATGATATGAGCTTCCATTCCGTAGCCTATACCACGATCTTTTAAATTTTCACAATTAAACTGTTGCGAAGTAGGCGTTGAAAGTCCATAACCATTATTTTCAATACAAAACATTACAGGCAAATTCCAAACCGAAGCTACATTTAGCGCTTCGTGGAAATCACCTTCACTTGTTCCGCCATCACCCGTAAACACAGCACAAACTTGATTGTTTTTCTTTAATTTATTTGCGAGTGCAATTCCATCAGCAACCCCAAATTGTGGTCCTAAATGTGAAATCATTCCAATAATATTGAACTCTTGAGTTCCAAAATGAAAACTACGATCACGCCCTTTTGTAAAACCATTTGCCTTTCCTTGCCATTGCGAAATAAACGCTCCAACGGGATATCTCTACCCGTAAACACCCCTAAATTTCGGTGCATTGGTAAAATATATTCCTCTTTATTTAAAGCGGCGGTAACTCCAACAGAAATTGCTTCCTGACCAATACCACTAAACCATTTAGATATCTTACCCTGTCTGAGTAAAATAAGCATTTTCTGTTCGATTAATCGAGGCTTAAGCATTGCTTTATAAAGAGATAGCAATGTATCGTTATCGAGATTTCCGCGATTATATTCAAATAAAATGTTGCTTACCGAATTTGTTTCCATCATATAAGTTTAACATTTCAAAAGTAGAAAAAAACAGTAGGTTACCCACATTTTCTTTTCATTTTTTATCATTTAGTTTCTTAGCTGTTTTTGGTATATTTGCTTTGTTAAAATTGAAACAATGACAAATATACCGAGTGTTGATTTGGCGGATTTCCTTTCGGGAGATTCAGAAAGAAAGCAAAAGTTCGTTAATGAAATAGGAACTGCTTATTCTGAAATAGGATTTGCTTCCGTTAAAAATCATTTTTTAAGTGATGACTTAATGAACAGTCTTTATAAGGAAGTAAAAGAATTTTTCGCACTTCCTGAAGAAACAAAAAAGAAATACGAAATTGAAGGATTGGGTGGACAACGAGGATATATTTCTTTCGGAAAAGAACATGCAAAAGGTAAAAAAGAAGGAGATTTAAAAGAGTTTTGGCATTTTGGTCAAGAGCCTTCTGAAGATGCCAACTTAATTGAAACGTATCCTGAAAACGTACAAGTTACAGAACAACCAGCTTACAATGAAGTAGGAATGGAAGCCTATCGTTTGTTAGAAAAAACAGGTGTTTATGTTCTTAGAGCCTTAGCTTTATATGTTGGAATTGATGAATTCTATTATGATAAATGGGTTGCTAATGGAAATAGTATTTTACGACCAATTCACTACCCTCCTATTGTTGACGAACCCAAAGGAGCAGTTCGTGCAGGAGCTCACGGAGATATTAATTTAATCACCCTATTGATGGGGGCTTCAGCCGGCGGATTGCAAGTTTTAGGTAAAGATGGAAACTGGGTAGAAGCAAAACCTGAGGAAGGGAATTTAGTAATTAACGTAGGTGATATGTTAGAGCGTCACACTAATAATAAACTGCGTTCAACAATACATCGTGTGGTAAATCCACCAAAAGAAGAATGGGGAACCGCGAGATATTCCATTCCGTTTTTCTTACATCCAAGAAGCGAAAAGAAGCTAAATTGTTTAGAAGAATGTATCGATGAAAATCATCCAAAAGCCTTTGATGATATTACATCTGGTGAGTTTTTACAACAACGTTTAAAAGAAATTGGATTGATGTAGTAATAATTCTGAATTCAGAATTCTCAATTCTTAGTTAATAAACATGGATTTACAAGATCAATTAAAAAACCTATTTCCAGATCATACTCCTTCTGAAACGCAAGAAACTGTTGAAAAATCAACAATTTGGCTTCAAGACGAACCTATGATTTGCAAGTATGAAAAACGAAAAGGAAAACCAACAACGATCATTGAAGGGTATACTGGAGCGACTTCAGATCTTAAACAATTAGCAAAAGAAATTAAGAAGTTACTTAGTGTTGGAGGAAGTTTTAAAAATGAACAAATCATTATCCAAGGTGATTATCGCGATAAAATCATGTCTTTTTTAAAAGACAAAGGATTTAAAGTGAAGCGTGTTGGGGGCTGATTAGTACGTACCCTTCGACGATTCTCCTAAGGTCGAATCACTCAGGGTATTTTAATTAGAAAATACAAGGTTGCTGAGTGAAATTACGACCTAGGAGTAATTTTGTATCGAAGTAACCGAATAAATAACTAATAAGATCCCTGCCTTCGCAGGGAATATTTATGAAAATAAAAGAATCAGAATTAATATTAAACGCAGATGGTAGTGTCTATCACCTGAATTTAAAACCAGAAAATATTGCAGATACTGTGATATTTGTTGGTGATCAAGATCGAGTTGAAAAAATAACCAAACATTTTGAAACGATAGAATTCTCTACTCAAAAAAGAGAATTCAAAACACAAACAGGAACTTATAAAGGAAAACGAATTACAGTACTTTCCACTGGAATAGGACCAGATAATATCGACATTGTTTTAAATGAATTGGATGCTTTGGTTAATATCGATTTAGAAAATCGAGTTCTAAAAAAAGAAATCAAAAGCCTGGATATTATCCGCATTGGCACTTCAGGTTCGCTTCAGGTAGATATTCCGGTGGATTCTTTTGTAATTGGGACTCACGGATTGGATTTAAATGGAATGCTTCATTTTTATAAACTAGATGGAATTTGCAATCCAAAATTAGAAGATGAGTTTATAAAATTCACCAATTGGAATTCCAATAAAGCAAGACCTATTATTATTGAAAACAGTAAAGAACTGGAAAGAAAGTTTGAAAGCGATCAAACTTTTAAAGGAATTACTGCAACAGCTGGAGGTTTCTATGGCCCTCAAGGTAGAGTTCTTAGGCTTCCTATAGAAGATCCTGAACTAAATAATAAAATGGACACTTTTAATTTTGAAGGGAGCCGAATTTCTAACTTCGAAATGGAAACTTCTGTAATTTACGGACTTTCAAAATTGCTAGGACATCGAGCATTATCATTAAATGCCATCATTGCCAATCGTCCAAATGGAACTTTCAGTAAAGATTCAAAATTGGTAGTAGAGCGATTGATTGAATATACTTTAGATAAGTTAGTAGAATGAACAACCTTGTAATTGGCGGTGTTCCAGAACATTTTAATCTTCCGTGGTACAACACGCTTCGGGATAAAAAGTTTACATACAAGGGAATAAATTTACGTTGGAAAGATTTCCCAGGAGGTACGGGTTCGATGAACAAAGCGCTCCGTAATAAGGAAATTGATATGGCGGTGATTCTTTCCGAAGGAGTTATCCGAGATATTATTCAAGGAAACGAATGTAAAATTGTTCAAGTATTTATAAAAACACCATTAATCTGGGGAATTCATGTTGCTAAGAATTCAAATTATCAGACTATTGAAGACCTAAAAGGAAGCAAAGCTGCCATAAGTCGTTATGGAAGTGGTTCTCATTTAATGGCGTATATCAACGCACAAAATCACAATTGGAATCTCGAAACCGATTTGCGATTTGAAGTCATTAATAATCTAAATGGTGCTCTAGAAGGACTTCCAAAAGGAAAAGGTGATTATTTTTTTGGGAGAAATTCACCACCAAACCTTTTGTGGATCAGGGAATTTTCAGAATTATTGGCGAATGCCCTACTCCTTGGCCTTGTTTTGTGATTGCGGTTAGAAACGATGTTTTAGAAAATGACGAGGCAAGTATCAAAACTATTTTAGAAATTATAAATAAGGAAACTTCCGATTTTAAAAACACTTCAGGATTGGATCATATTATTTCAGAAAGATACCATCAAAAATTAGAAGATGTTCACCAATGGTTGTCAGTAACCGAATGGTGTCAACATAATATTTCCGAAAAAGAAGTAGATTTAATTCAAAATCAACTTTTAAAATTAAATTTAATTGAATCTAAAAAACTGTCAAGCAAGCTCTTACATAATTTCATAAAATAAAGTTAAAAAAAACGCAACCCTTTTGCTATTGCTACATCTTAGTAGTGTTAACTAAACAATTATGAAAGTATTTTTAATTATTATTGGAACTTTACTGGTAGTAAATTACTTATTGCTTCATTTTAGTACCAACGATCCAGCATCTCACATGCCAGAAGACGAGTAGTTCTACTACCAACTAATTTGTTGTTTCCCCGCTTCTTTTAAATATGTGTTTGTTGCACTAAAATGTTTATTGCCAAACCAGTAACCTCTATTCGCACTCAAGGGTGAAGGATGACCACTCGATAAAACTAAATGTTTTTGAGCGCTTATTTTTGCTCCTTTCTTCTTTGCATATCCTCCCCATAATAAAAAAACCAATCCTTCTTGTTCTTCAGAAAGCTTTGAAATTACAGCATCTGTAAATTGCTCCCATCCTTTCTTTTGATGCGAACCTGCTTCGTGTGCTCTTACGGTTAAAGTCGCATTCAACAACAAAATACCTTGATCTGCCCAACGTTCTAGGTTTCCACTTTTAGGATACGGTATTAATAAATCGGTTTCAATTTCCTTAAAAATATTCATCAAAGATGGTGGATGTGAAATTCCTTCATTTACTGAAAAACACAATCCGTTTGCCTGACCTATTCCATGATAAGGATCCTGACCAATAATCACTACTTTTATTTTATTGAAGGGTGTATGATTAAATGCCGAAAAAATTAAATTCCCAGGAGGGTAACAAGTGTTTGAAGTGTATTCTTCCCTTACAAACTGACCTAAACTTTCAAAATAAGGCTTTGAAAATTCATCTTCCAATTGTTCCTTCCAACTCGATTCAATTTTTACATTCATAATGATTACTTTTGAGCAAAATTACTAATTAAGAATTCGATTTCTGTCTGTTGAAACGCAAAATGATTCGCATAGATAAAAAAACATTAGAAAGTTTAGAGTTTCCGTTGGTACTGCAACAGGTAGCATCCTTTTGTATTACTCAGTTAGGAGAAGAAAAAACACTTTCAATTACCCCTTTTTCTGAAACACAAAATATTCAACCAGAATTACTTCGTGTTAAGGAATTTACCGCTTCATTAAGTGGTGAAAACAGCATTCCCAATCATGGCTTTGAAGCGATTAAAAAAGAATTATATTTATTGGGAATTGAAAACAGTACTTTAGAGTTAATTGGTTTTAGAAGAATCCTTTCCGTAGCACAAACCACCCAAATATTACTGAAGTTTTTTAAAAAATTTGAACTCTTTTACGAACATTTAAATTCATTTTCTGAACGAATTACTTACACTTCTTTACTATCAGAAGAAATAGTAAAAAAGATTGATAAATACGGACTGATTCGTGATGAAGCATCCGAGGAACTTTCTTCAATCAGACAGCGATTAAAACACGCCAAGGGAAAAATTAACTCCTCCTTTTTAAAGGCATTATCACATTATATTCAGCAAGATTATTTAGATGATATAAGAGAAACCATCGTAGATAACCGAAGAGTTTTAGCTGTAAAAGCAATGTATCGTAAAAAAATACGAGGCACCGTTTTAGGAAGTTCAAAAACGGGAAGGTTAGTCTATATGGAACCTCAAGAAACCCTTGAGTATTCAAATGAATTGAGCAATTTACTTTATGAAGAACAAGAGGAAATAAAGCGAATATTAAAGGTGCTTACCGAATTTATTCGTCCCCATCAATCCTTATTAAAATCGTATCAAGATTATTTAATTAGTATGGATGTTTTGCATGCAAAAGCAAAATATGCAAAAGAAATAGAGGGTGTTTTACCTATAATAACTAGTGATAGAAGACTTTATTTAAAAAAGGCATACCATCCAATATTGTTAGTTTCAAACAAGCAACGGAAAGAAAAAACATTCCCGCAAACCATTGAGTTGCACCAAGAAAACAGAATTATTGTAATCTCAGGACCTAATGCTGGAGGTAAAAGTATTACCTTAAAAACAGTAGGACTGCTTCAATTAATGTTGCAAAGTGGACTATTAATTCCGGTGGATTCTTCTAGCGAGATTTGCTTTTTTGATCGTGTTTTAACTGATATTGGTGATAATCAATCTATCGAAAATCAGTTAAGTACCTACAGTTATCGATTAAAGAAAATGAATCAGTTTTTAAAAAAATGTAAGTCCACTACCCTATTTCTAATCGATGAATTTGGAACAGGATCCGATCCAGAGTTAGGAGGAGCTCTAGCCGAAACTTTTTTAGAAGTTTTTTACGAACGCAAAGCCTTTGGTGTAATCACTACACATTATGCTAATTTAAAACTGTTAGCCAACGAATTACCTCACGCCACCAATGCCAATATGCAATTTGACAATCGGACTTTAGAGCCAATGTATAAACTGTTTTAAGGCGAAGCGGGAAGTTCTTTTACTTTTGAAGTAGCTCAAAAAAATGGAATCCCATATAGTTTAATCAACAAAGCAAAAAAGAAGATTGAGCGAGGAAAAATACGTTTTGATAGGAGTATTGCTAATCTTCAGAAAGAACGGTCTCAATTACGAAAAACTTCAGAATCTTTAAAAACAGAAGAACAAAAAGCAAAAGAGCAAAGTAAAATATTAGAAGAAACCAACAGTAAAATTCAAGGGAAGCTAGAAAGTTATCAGGAATTATACGATTCTAATCAGCGTTTGATTAGTCTCGGAAAAAAATTGGATGCTCTTTCAAAACAATATTATAATAACAAAAAGAAAAAACCGCTTTTGGATGAACTGTTCAAAATGGTTTTGGTAGAAAACAGTAAAATAAAAAAGGTAGCTCCTGCTGTAAAAAAGAAAGAAAAAATCAAGAAACTGAAAGTAGTTAAAGAAGTTGAGAAGAAAGTAGAAGTAATAAGAACCCGAAAAATGAAAGAAAAAGAGGAAGCTAAAAAACTTCCGCCGCCAAAACCAAAAGTAACTTTGAAAATTGGTGATAGTGTTAGAATGTTAGAGGGTATTGCTATTGGAACCATCGATAAAATTGAAAAAAAGAAAGCATTTGTAA
This sequence comes from Bacteroidota bacterium, assembly GCA_024280145.1. Taxonomy (GTDB): domain Bacteria; phylum Bacteroidota; class Bacteroidia; order Flavobacteriales; family Flavobacteriaceae; genus Marifrigoribacter. The sequence goes on along the minus strand of JAJRQR010000107.1, from coordinate 15,357 downwards.
ATTACGGTACATTTAAAACGAATGTTAATTTGATTGAATTGGAAAAAGTTTAAGAAAGAATTAAGGCTTAAAGAGTAATTTTGTATTGAAGTACCGGATTAAAAAAGCATGAATAAAAACCACAAAATAATACTGTTTGATGGAATTTGCAATCTATGCAATGCTTCCATTAATTTTGTGATAAAACGAGATAAAAAAGATGCATTTCGTTTTGCTGCTTTACAAAGTGAAATTGGACAAAAATATATTTTAGAATTTAATATAGACCCTAACGAAACAGATTCTATAATTTTGATAGACAATGACAAATGCTACGTCAAGTCAACAGCTGCATTATATATTTCTAAATCGCTTTCAGGAGCCTATCCCCTACTTTTTGGGTTTATAATCGTCCCTAGATTTTTTAGAAATTGGGCTTATGATTTTGTAGCAAAGAATCGTTATAGATGGTATGGTAAAAAGGAAAGTTGTATGATTCCTACGGAAGAATTAAAGGAGAAGTTTTTATAATAAATAGTACCTTTGGCATATTGTTTGAAATGACAACAAAAAATTATTTATGAAAAATATATTACTACTTTTAGCTTTATTCTTATCTACATTTAGTTTTGCTCAAAACATTAAGAATATTATTATTTATTCAGATAATGGAGAAAAATTTACCTTGTATATCAATAACCTACAGCAACATGAATTTCCTGAAAATAATGTACTAGTTCAGGGTTTAATTTCTAATTCCTACGGAATTAATATTGTGTTCGAAAACAACACAACAGCCCCTTTGAAAAAAACATTGTATTTACCAGAAGAGTCTGTAGAAATTACTTATAAAATAATTGAGAAGAAAGGGAAGATGAAATTACGTATAGTTAGTCAAACTACACTGCCAAGTTTTTATGATACTAACCCAAATAGAACTGATATTGTTTTTGGAAGTACCCCTGTTTTTTCTCAAATAATTACTACCACAAATATCACAATTAATGGAAATAACAATAATGTTTCCGTTGGGGTTAACGCTGGTGGAATTAATATGAATGTAAATATAAATTATAATTCAAATATCCAGTATTCTGAAACTACTACCATTTCAACTTCAACTGTAGGGATAGAGGAGCATTATATAATGGAGGGTTATAACGGCTCTTATGGATGTCCTTGGCCAATGAACGAATCGGATTTCAAAGAAGCATTACAAACCATTAAAAGTAAGGAGTGGGATGAAACAAAGCTTGAAATAGCAAAGCAACTTATCTCTTCAAACTGTTTATTTGCAGATCAAGTTAGAGATGTTGCAGAATTGTTTGAATGGGAAGAAAATAAACTGAAATTTGCCAAATTTGCATATCAATTTACTTATGATCAAGGTAATTATTTTAAAGTATCTCAAGTTTTTGAGTGGGAAAATTCTATCAAAGAATTAAATGAATATATCTCTAGGTAGTATTAAATACATTGAACAATAATATTATCAATATAGAATATCTCATCATCTGCCCAGTTTTGTATTCTAATACGAATTACAAGATCGGTACCTGACAAACCATTGGCACTAAAAGCAATAATGCCTGTTAATTCATTTGCTAGAGTGTGATTTGAATTCCCATTTCCAAAAAAATTGGGAACTTCAGTATAACTATTCCCTCCATCTGTTGAGTATTCAATATCTACATAATCGTTTAGTGTATCTCCACAATTAAAATCATCGGAATGCTTAGTGGGATCATATTCCATAGGTCCGGTACTTCTAACATCCATTGATATTTGTATGTTTGAATATCCAGAAATATTAATAGATTCTGTTTCTATTCTTAATACTCCATTTAAATCCCTTAATTCTAATTCTCCACTTTTAACCAATGTATAATCGTTTACATTTATCAATGTTCCTGGTAATGAAGGAATACTACTTCCAAAAGATTGAAAACTTGTTAACGACCATTTTGTAACTCCAGAGGGGTAATTACCATTGGAACTACTCGCTCCTGTTACACCTGTATTTTCAAGATATGAATTGAAATCTTCAGAAAATAAAATATCACCATTACAAGCAGTGTTTTGACAGTTAATACTTCTCCAAGTATGAACAATACCATCATATATATCCCAACAATGTTTTCCAGTTCCACTATCACTAACAAAAACCATTAAACCATCATCGCTACTATCTGCAGTTGAAACTGGAATTAATGCTTGTTGCACTTCAGTTACCGTTGGCATTTTAAATCCCCCAAAATTAGTAGTTGGTATTTTTTGTGCTTCTAAATAAAGTGCTGCTTTTGAACTAGGTGCGGTTTCGTTGATAGCGACCTGTCCCATTGAGAGATTTGAAAATACTATTAAAAGAACAAATATGAAGTTTTGTTTATTCATTTTTTTAATAAGTATGACTTCCTATATCATTACAAGTATCTTGGGGGTAACTGTCGTAATCTCCAACATTATAAGTTGTATTTGGGCCTACACCAGTTTTTTTACGAAGTGTAATATTTTCAGCGAAGTTGTTATCAACTCCAATTACTCCAATGATGTCTATGCTTACATTTGCTATAGTTGATAATTCAACCACATCATTTCCATTAAAGTTTAAATTAAAATCGGTTTGATCTATATTAGAGTTGCATGGCAAGCTTGTTGAAGGATTTGCAACAACATAAACATCACCTTCTAAAAGAATCCCTGCTAATAAAATATCAGTAGGCGGTGCACTACCACTTACATATTTCCTTAATTTATAGTTGCTCAAATCTATATTAGCACCAGTGAAATTGGCAATTTCAATTAATTTTCGATTACTACCACCCTCTACATATTCAGAAATAAACAAATCGGATGCAGTAGCAGAAGGATTAATAATTGGTCCGTAATAAATAGATAAAACAGGAACACCTGGAGAAGTTCCTGAGGTTGCTACTGGAGTAACTTCAACCGCTATAAATTTATTTAATTCATTTAAAGTTAAGGTATAAGTATTGCTTGTGCTGGATTGAATTTGAGTCTGATTAGTTCCCGAAGCATCATCTGCACGGTACCAAATATAAGTATGCGCACCAGTGGGATCATTTTCGGCATCTGTATAATCAAAATTAACAGTAATAATTTCTCCTACCTGAAAAGTACCAGAAATTAAAAGATTATTAGCAACAGGAGCCTGATTTACTGGCATACAATATACATTATCCCAAGTACTATCTACTCCGTTCCAAAGTTGTACACAACGTGTTGTTCCTTCAATTAAAAACACCATTAAACCATCATCTGATGCAGTTGGATTAATTGAATTTCTTTCAGATAAACTAACTCTTGGCGGCATAAAACCTCCGAAATTTATTCCATCGTTAGAGCTATTTACATCTAAAACAGAAGCTGTACTTGGAGTGGTAGTGTTTATACCGACTTGTGCAAAAAATACAAACGGAATCAATAAAAAGAAAAAACTTATTTGTTTAAACATAATAATAAATAGCGTGCAAATTTATTGGGAGTAGCTCTTTTTGTGAGGTTATAACAACGATAATTATCAACAAATTACTACTATTTATTAAGTAATTGAAACAAACTCGTTGTAATGCTAGTATTTTCGATAAAATTAATTGATTTATTAAATTCTACTTTCTTAAGCTTTAGAACTTTTGTTACTTTGCAATCTAAACTTTTAAAAAAAATTATGGATAATATTAATGTTGAAAAATGGTTGGAAATTCTAAAAACTTATGCTTCAGAGTATGGTTTTAAAGTCCTTGGCGCGATTCTAATATGGATTGTTGGTTCTTTTATTATAAAAAAATAAAAAAATTGCTAGTTAAAGCAATGGACAAGGTTGAATATGATGAAAGTTTAGAAAAATTTATTTCAAGTCTTATTGTTGTTTCATTAAAAATAGTTCTCTTTATAGTAATTCTTGGAAATTTAGGAATAGCAACCACCTCATTTGCAGCAATTTTAGCAGCAGCTGGATTGGCTGTTGGTTTAGCACTTCAAGGCTCTTTATCTAATTTTGCAGGAGGTGTTTTAATCTTAATATTTAAACCCTATAAAACTGGTGATTTTATTGAAGCTCAAGGAGTAATGGGTGTAGTTAAGCAAATAGAAATTTTTACAACTAAATTAAACACTCCAGATAATAAAGAGGTAATTATCCCAAATGGATCTCTTTCTAATGGAAATATTATTAACTATTCTACGGAAGAAAACAGAAGAATTGATATCACTATGGGTGTTAGTTATGATGCCGACATCAAACAAACAAAAGACCTTTTAATGAAAATATTAACCGATCATCCTAAGGTGTTAAAAGACCCTGAACCAGCTATTCTTTTAGGAGAATTAGCTGATAGTTCTGTAAACTTTAAAGTTCGTCCGTGGGTGTTAACAGAAGATTATTGGGATGTTTATTTTCAAATAATGGAAACTTGTAAAATAGAGCTTGATAAAGCTGGAATTGAAATTCCTTATCCTCAAATGGATATTCATAAAAAATAGCTTTAAAATCTATTTAAAGAAAAACCCGAAAGTGATAGATCACTTTCGGGTTGTTTACTTTTATGAAGAAGAATTTATTTTACATCTTTATAATTATCATCCCATTCTTTTACTTTTGGTTCTCCTAATTTCCCAATAGATTTTGCTACAATCATTGAAACTGCCGCATCACCTGTTACATTAACTGTAGTTCTACACATATCTAAGGGTCTGTCAATGGCAAATATCAATGCCAATCCAGCTTCAGGAATTCCTGCATAACCTAGCACTCCTACTAACATCACCATTCCTGCTCCTGGCACTGCAGCGCTTCCAATAGATGCTAAAGTTGCTGTTGCAATAATTCCTAATTGAGTACTAAACGATAAATCCATTCCAAAAGCTTGTGCGATAAATACAGCTGCTACAGCTTGGTATAAACTAGTTCCATCCATATTAATAGTAGCTCCAATAGGCAATACAAAACTTGCCACTTCTTCTTCTACTCCCAAATGTTCGGTAACACGTTCCATAGTAACTGGTAGGGTTGCTGCACTTGAGCTTGTTGAAAATGCTAATAATTGTGCTGGAGAAATTCCATTTAGGAAAAAACTAGGTTTCTTTTTGGTATAGATCATTACGATTAATATGTAAATGCAAATCATTATTATTAAGCCTAAAACAACAGTTAAGGCATACCATCCGAGAGCTTTAAATAAATCTACACTAGGCGATTCTACCACCAAAGCAGCCAATAATGCAAATACTCCATAAGGTGCAGCCAGCATTATTAAATCGACCATTTTTAATATGACTTCATTAAAGCCATCAAAGAATTTTTTTACAGTTTCTCCTTTTTCTTCAGGAATTAAAATTAGTGCAATTCCGAAGAAAACTGCAAAGAAAATTACTTGTAACATATTACGATTACTGGTGGCAGCAGCAAATATATTTTGCGGTACCAAATCTTCTAAAGCCTGAAGAGGTCCAGATTCTTTTTGCTTTAAAGCGGTATCTTTATATTTGTGAGTATTACCTGAGTAATTTTCAACCATTTCAGCTCTGGTCTTTTCTGAAATAGAATGCCCCGGATTTATCGTGTTTACTAAAATTAATCCTATGGAAACCGCAATAACTGTTGTCATTATATAAATGATAATAGTTCTTGTTCCCATTTTTGAAAGCTTAGAAATATCTTTTAAATCGGAAACTCCTTTAATTAAAGCAGCTAAGATTAAAGGAATAGCTATTAATTTTAAAGAATTAATAAATATCTTTCCAAAAGGCTTGATCCAATCTTGTACGATTTGCATTCCACCATCGACCATTGTCATTAAAAGACCTGCGATGACACCTAATGCCATTCCTATTAAAATTTTCCAGTGTAATGCTAGTTTTTTCATATTCATTTCCTGCGTAGGCAGGAATCTTATTAATTAATATTCTATTTATAATCGGTGCTTCGATACAAAATTACTTCTGTCGTTGTAATTTTTATATTTTATTCGTTTTTTGAAGCAAAGTGAAATCTGCCAAAACCAGTGCTGTCATTGCTTCCACAATTGGAACTGCTCTCGGTACTACACAAGGATCGTGTCTTCCTTTTCCTTGCATTTCTATTATATTTCCGTTGGTGTCTAATGTTTGTTGCTTTTGCATTATGGTGGCAACGGGCTTAAATGCTACTCGAAAATAAATATCCATCCCGTTACTAATTCCACCTTGAATTCCTCCTGAAAGATTAGTTTTTGTGCTTCCATCTTTATTAAATAAGTCATTATGTTCACTACCTTTCATTTGAGTGGAACATAAACCTGACCCATATTCAAATCCTTTAACGGCATTAATAGATAGCATTGCTTTTCCTAATTGTGCATGAAGTTTATCAAAAACAGGTTCTCCCAAACCAATAGGAACATTTTGTATCACACACATTACATTGCCTCCGATAGTATCTCCTTCTTTTTTAATAGCTTCAATTTTGGCAATCATTTTGTTAGCTGTAACTTCATCTGGACAACGAACCTTATTACTTTCAATTTTACTAAAATCTAAATCCTGATAAGGTTGATTAATATTTATATCTCCTACTGAAGAAACAAATGCCGTAATTTTAATATCTTTTATTAATTGTTTTGCAATTGCTCCTGCTGCTACTCTACAAGTTGTTTCACGAGCTGAAGTCCTGCCTCCACCACGATAATCACGGTGTCCGTATTTTTTGTAGTACGTAAAATCAGCGTGTGAAGGTCTATATACTTCCTTTATATGTGAATAATCTTTTGACTTCTGATTGGTGTTTTTTATAGTAAATCCTATGGGAGTTCCAGTGGTTTTTCCTTCGAAAATACCTGAAAGGAAAGTTACTTCATCTTCTTCTTTTCGCTGAGTTGTAATATTGGATTGCCCGGGTTTACGGCGTTGCATTTCGTTATTAACAGCTTCAAAATCAATTGTTAATCCAGAAGGGCAGCCATCAATAATTCCGCCAATTGCTTCGCCATGGGATTCACCAAAAGTGGTGAGTTTAAAAAGGGATCCAAAGCTATTGCCTGCCATAAGTTGGTTTTCAACAAATGTATATGTTAATATTGAATTTCCAAAAGACATTAGTTAAGAATTTGATAGATTCCTTTTATGTATATTCGCCAAAAATTTTATTAAATGAAAAAAATTATCTTTTTAGTTTTTGTTGCAATATTTATTTCGTGCTCATCTGATGACGATACGTCTGGAAATGATACAGTTGAATATGTGTTCAATTACTTTCCGCTAACTAATAACACCTATTGGACCTACAATAATGATGCAGAACAAACTACAAGTCAGGATTCACTTTATATAGCTGGTATTGAAGAAATAAACGGAATTAGTTATACGATTTTAGGAGCGCAACAACCTGCAACTGCTTTTATGACTACCTTTTTATCGCAAAATAAAGTACGAGCAACCGATACTCAATTTTTATTAACTGGTGAAATTGGTGCGCCGATAGATGGTTTTCCAGAAATTTCAATTCCCTTGGATGATGTTATTCTTTTTGATAAAAATGCAATTGCAAACGAAGTATTAAGTGAATTTGTAGGAGAAATTGAACAAGTAATCAATGAAATTCCTGTAACAATTACTTATATATTAAAAACAGTAGAAGGTGAATCTTTCGAGAATTATCAATCATATACTGATGTTTTGTCCTCCAAAATTATTGTAAACTTGGCTATAATTGCTGAATTTGAAGTAATTCCGGGTGTATTTCTTCCAATACCAATACTACAATCGCAAGATGTTTTTACGGTGACAAACTACTATGCAAATTCTATTGGTTTGATTAATTCTGAAACTTTAACAGAATATCAGTTACAAGATTTAAGCGAATTTGGAATTGAATTACCATTTCCATCTGAAGATTCTAGAACGGCGACACAAATTTTAAACGATTACTTTATACAAGACTAAAGCAAGGCTTGCCGTAAAATACTAATGGGATGTAGCGCTTGTCGTTGTGTCCCATCTTTTATTTGATGTCTGCAACTGGTTCCGTTTGCTGAAATAATAGTGTCTTCGGAAGCATTTCTAACAGCGGGAAAAAGTTTTAACTCCCCTATTTTCATTGAAACTTCGTATTTGTCTTTTTCAAAACCAAAACTTCCTGCCATACCACAACAGCCTGAAGGAATAATGGTTGGTTTGTAATTTATAGGAAGATTCAGTATATCAAAAGTCACTTTCTGGTTGCTCAAAGCCTTTTGATGACAATGGTTATGGATTTTAATTGATTTTGCTTCTGAAGTAAACTGAGCTGGCTTTATGTACCCTAATTCTATTTCGGAAGCCAAAAATTCTTCCATTAAAAAGCTGTGTTTTCCTATCGCTACTGCGGAAGCTTTATCGCCTGCAATACGGTGATATTCGTCCCTAAAGCCCAAAATTGCAGATGGCTCAATTCCGAGTAAAGGAATGTTTTCTGAAACCTTATCTTTTAAAAAAGCAATGTTCTTATTTACTTCCACTTTTGCTTCGGCTAAAAAACCTTTAGAAAACAAAGCTCTTGCACTGTCCAAATGATCAATTATGGTTACTTTATAGTTAAGTCTTGTAAGTAAAACGAAAGCATCTTCAATAAGGTTTACATCTAAATAATTACTAAATTCATCTACAAACACAAACACTTCTTTTGTAGCTTTACTATTTTGTAATATAGCTATTTGTGTGTCTTTATTAAAAGTATTGGTTGAAAATAAAGGTAAGCTTCTTTCCTTTGAAATTCCTGAAGCATTTTTAATAATTGATGATGTTATTTTATTTGTAAATACAGCATTTGAAAGCTTTGGAAATCGAGCTGCCATTTTGTTGTATTTACTACTTTTTCCGAAGAGCGTATCCGAAAAATTAGGCTTGTGAGAACGGTGGTATTGATATAAAAACTCTGCTTTTGCTGTGGCGATATCTACATTACTAGGACACTCAGTACTACAGGCTTTACAGCTTAAACATAAACCAAAAGCTTCTTTTAACGCTTCATTGTCAAATTTATTAAGCGTTTTATTGGTTGTTAAAACTTCTCTAAGTGTGTTGGCTCTACCTCTTGTGGTATGTTTTTCATCTTTTGTAGCTTGATAACTCGGACACATAGTTCCCAAGGCATTTTCAGTTTTACGGCAATCTCCACTTCCATTGCATTTTTCTGCTAAACTTAAAATCCCTTCAGAATCACTAAAATCCATTAAGGTATCAATAATCGGGTTTGCTTTATCCTTTTGATATCGCAAGTCTTCATCCATTTTATAAGCGTCAATAATCTTTCCTGGATTGAAAATATTATTGGGATCAAAGGTGTATTTTATAGTCTTTAAAAGTTGGTAATTTTTCTCTCCAATTAACATTGGTAAGAATTCACCACGTACAATTCCGTCGCCATGTTCTCCCGAAAAGGAACCTTGGTATTTTTTAACTAATTTTGCAACACTGGTTGTTATCTGTCTAAAATACTCAACTCCTTCCGATTCTTTTAGATTTAAAATAGGACGTAAATGCAATTCGCCAGCTCCTGCGTGTGCGTAATAGACCGCTTGTTGTCCGAAGTTTTCCATTAGCTGGGTAAACTCTTCAATATAATTAGGAAGATCTTGCAAAGCTACAGCCGTATCTTCAATACAAGCTACTGCTTTTTTATCGCCTACCATATTCCCTAACAATCCCAATCCTGCCTTCCGAAGTTCTAAGGCGTTTTGAATATCCTGCCCTTTTAAAATAGGTGCTGCATAACTTAACCCCGACTTTTTTATGGATTGCAATAATGCTTCCGTTTGCAATGTAAGATATTCTTTACTGTTAGATTTGAGTTCTAATAGCAATAACACTTTTGGGTTTCCTTCAACAAAAAAACGATACGGATGGTAGGTCTTGTTATTTTTGGTACAATCCAAAATAAAATCGTCCATCATTTCGCAAGTATGCAATTGGTGTTGCATGGTTACCGAAACATCGTTTAAACAATCTTGTAAATTTTTATAATGAGTTACAATCATTGCCGTATGCGACGGTGGAAGATCGTCTAACTGTAAAATAATTTCAGTTGTAAAGGCAAGTGTACCTTCACTTCCACAAAGAAGTTCTGCTAAGTTGAATTGTTTATTGGTTTCCGTAAAAACCTCGGTATTAATTAACTGATCTACTGCATAACCAGTGTTTCGTCTGTGGATTTCAGGTTTTGGAAACTGATTTGTAATTTCTTGTTGCACTTCTTCAGAAGCCAATTGCTCCTGAATTGTTTTGTAAATAGAACCTTCTAAGCTGTTTAATTTTGTTTTATGAAGGAACTCTTTCTTTGTAATTTCTTTAAAAATAACTTCATCACCATTGGATAAAATTGTGGTCAAACTTAAAACTTTATCACGCGTAACACCGTATTGTATGGAGGTAGTTCCGCTGGAATTATTACCAACCATCCCGCCAATCATACAACGGTTGGAAGTTGAAGTGTTGGGACCAAAGAAAAGCCCAAACGGTTTTAGGTAATTATTTAGTTCGTCCCGAATCACTCCCGGCTGAAGCGTTACTGTTTTATTTTTTGCATCAATCGAAATAATTTTTGTGAAATATTTTGAAACATCAACCACTATCCCCTCTCCTACACATTGACCTGCTAGAGAGGTTCCTGCGGTTCTTGGTATTAAAGAGGTTTTATTTTGTTGAGCGAAACTAATTAACTGTTTTAAATCTTCTGTGTTTTTAGGAAAAGCAACTGCTAAAGGAATTTTACGATACACCGAGGCATCTGTTGCGTATAATGTTTTGTGTAGGTCATCGTAAAACAGCTCACCATTTAATAGTCCTGAAAGATTTGCTAATTGTTGTTTCATTTAGTTGATGAATTTGTTTCTATACTATCACATTTTCTACACGTTCAACTTTGTCAAACTTAGATAATGTTAATCTAACAATACTATCTTCATTTGCCAATAAATTATGAGGGACATTTGTATCCAAATAAATTAATTCTCCTACATTTAAAATAAGGTCATTATTATTAACTCCAAAAGTAATTGTACCCTGATGAATCTCTACTGTGATAGGAAAACCTGCTTTGTGTTCTTTCATCATTCGTCCTTTTTTGAGCAAAATTCTAATTTCCTTTGATGTTTCGGTTTCCATCATTACTTTGATAGATACTTTATCTTTAACCAAGCAATTAATTATAAACGGTGTAGTGCTTTCGTTATTTTTTTTCGTTTAATTTTTCTGCAATTATTTTATCAATTTCTGTTGTGGCTAATTTTAACTGGTTTAGATACCATTCCATTTGAATATAATGATGATACAAATCATTAAGAAACTCAGAAAGTTGTTCCGGTTTCATTTCGCGAAAGTGTCCAGTTCTTCTTTCATAACTATACTTTTTACTTAAAAAAGCCCATCTTTCGTCCAAAATTTGGCCATTATCAATCAACCTATCATAAGTTGAATTATATAATTTAATAATCTTTTGTATTAATTCTTTATTTCTGAAAACAGTAATTTGATTTCCTGAGACCGCTGATTCATAAGAGCCAGATATCGGATAGAATGTGCGTTGACTTTTAAAATAATGATGAAAAATGGAATCTAATGATTTTCTGTCATTATTATATAAATTTGGTAAGTCACTATTTAAGGCTTTATAAGCTTCTATTCTTGGTTCTATAATTTCTACTATCAGTTGAATAAAAGCCTTATCTTGTTTGAGGTCATTTTTTACGCTTGTAATGAATTCCTTTTCTGATTTAGATTGTTTTCTGGTTTCATTCCAATTATTAATTGATAAAGCGATTAAAATTCCAATAACTACAAGAACAATTTCTCCGATAGCATAAAGTAGATATTTACTGAATTTGTTTTTCGTCAGCATTTTTTGTCTAATTTTTCTAAAGAATTTTATCATTAGTTAGCGGTTTGTCATAACGAAGCATAACGGGTTTGTATAAGATTAGTTGTGTTGTGTAAGCAACAAATTTAGCAAATAGAAACCGAATAGAAAATCCGCGAGGATTTTCGTAAATAGGCTAGCACTAGCAATTAATTTCATACGGTGTTGGCAACTGCTTTAAATTAATTTGTCTATTCTTTCCAAATATAGTTCAGTAATGGGTCATTGCCATTTATTATATCAAATAGCTTTAGCTCAATATTTATATCTGGAATAATGCCTTTGGTTAATGGTAATTTAGGAACACTTACAGATTCTCTTTCTGTACCTATTTGCAAACCGAGTTTTGTGTTTTTTAGTGCTGTTGTTACTCTACCTGGATGCGTACTATAAGTGCCTCCAGTTTCTTCTCCAATTATAGTTGCTATCTGATTATGTTTTATAACTGCCAACATTTGTGTTGTTGCAGATGCACAACGACCATCTGTTAACATATATACTTTAATATCATTAAGGCTATTAGTTGTTTTGGGTTTCACGGTTATTGGTCTATTTCGTCTTTTATTTAAGTCATTATCTTCATGAAAATTAATTTCTTTATCAATAATATAGGATATTATATGTTTAGTGCATTCAGGATTTCCTCCTCTATTCCCTCTTAAATCAAATGCCACCTTACTTATATTTTCATCTTTTATTTTTTTCATATAAGTATCTATCGTCTCCTTAAAAAAATCAATGTTTTGTCTACCCCTTGGGAAATAGCTAAAATTCTTAATCTTGATGATAGCAGTTTTATTTTCTTTATTCACCTCTATGCCTAATCTTGGCTTATTATTTATTTCTACTTTGTAATTAGGAGCAGGCTCATCAATAAGAAATGATGTTGTAATTATTTTTTCAGAATTGTAAGGTTTAAATTTTATTTTATATTCAGGTTCAAAACCAAAATAACTGTGGTAGTAATATAAAAAATTCACATTCAAATCTCCTCTATAAAAACTTTGATTAAAGGCATCAGCAGAAATTGTTGATTTTAAAATTTTTAAGATTTCACTTGATGATATTCCGTTAATTTCTAATATTTCGGAACCAACATTCATTTCAATATTTTCGACACAATTGTTTGTTGCATACATTTTATCATTTTCAAACCATACAATTAATGGTAACCAATACTTATACGGTGTTCTGAAAAAGCGAGTATCGACTATTCGTGTGTGTAAACAGCCTAAACTTGCAACAATTGGTGACGTTACCTGATAAAACTCCATAACATTCATAGAATCTTTTAATTTATTTCGTTGAACCTTTACAAGCTTCTCATAAGATACTTTGTCAATAAATTCAAACTGTGAAGGATGTTCTTTTAGGGTTTCTAATAATTGATTAAAATCTTCGGTTAACTTATCCTTTCCAATCTGGTTATTGAGGTTTTTAAGAATAGAGTCGTTAACCATTTTATTTGGTAGTGTATGGTATAATTCGGTTTTTAAAAGCTGTTCTGGATTATCTTTATCATAAATATATTTTACGCTTGTAATTCCTCTTCTCTTATGTATTTTGTTGTCTATATCATAATTGCTTCGTTCAATTAAATTACCAATACTATCAAACTTATATTTTGAATAAGCATCATTACTTCTTTTATCAACTTTATAGTTTCCATCTAAACCAACTGTCGCATATTTTAAACAATTTCCATTATCATCATAGGTTGCAAAACCTCCTGCTGTTCCCAAAAAAGAACCAACAGCTGGTTTATTTTCAGCGTTGAAAAATTTAAAACTCACGAGGTTATTATCTTTATCGAATATGGCTTTATCGATGGCAATTCCTGTATCATCATTTACTAGCTTCATTTTACTATCGACATTGTTCATAGATAGTAAAGTTCCGTTATCATTATACTTGTATAACACGTTATGAAACTTATAATAAGGTCGCATAGTTACATTTACTCCATTTACATCTTTTCTTGTTTCTAATACAGAATTATTATTAATGTGTTTCCACGTATACTCAAAAATATTCCAGCTATTATTTATAGGCTCATCATTTTTGTTATAAAACTTTAAGCCAATTCTTTTTCCTTTTTTATTATATGAATACACTTCCTTAAATACTCCCATTCCATTGATGGTTGATTCGTCTTCTACACTAAAAAACGTTCTTACTTCTTCATTACCAATGTATTTAATTTTTGTTTTTGAAGCCAACGCTCTTTTACCATCAAGAATACCACTTCTATTTAAGTCAATTAGGTTATTCTTGTATAGATATTCAATAAGAATTAGCCTGTTAGATGTATCATAACTTAATTTAAAGTGATTGGTGTTTTTACTTTTGTCTTCTGATAGGGTTATTCTTCCTTCTGTTTTAGAATAAGGTGTTTCACGAAAAACGAGATGTTTAAAATATTTTATCGTTTGAGCTTCTGTAAACAAGCTACACGATAAAAAAACTATAGCTAAAAGGAAATACTTCATAGAATTAAATTTTTAAGTAAACAGCAAATATAACTAAATATTTAGTTTAAACTAAATATTTAGTTATATTTGCTGTGTTGTTGATTTATCTTGATAATTTTTAATGGTTACAAACAGTTAGTACTTTATTGACGAGAATATTTTGCTCTATTTCTTTGTCTTAATTTTGAGTTCGGAAGTTTAATTAGCTGTTCGTTAAGATACATTGTTTACACAAGTTAAAGATTAGACTTTACACTAAATTAGTTTTATACCTTTTCTGTCCGATTAAAAAACCCATCTTTTCAAGTTTTGCTTAATTCGATTTCAATTTTATGTGGTTTAAGCCCATCAATTTTTTGAAATCCGATCGTTGATTTTATATTTTCAGCCCATTTTTGAACACTTTCAAAGTCCGTTGACCAAGAGTTATCATCTTCTATTTCTCCAACTTTCTCTGGGTCATATAGTAAAGTCAAACTTAATTGTAAAAATTCGTCATCATTCGGTATTTCAAATTGTCTTGTTAAATTAAACTCAAAATTTCCACCCTTTCCAGTCCAATCATAAATCCCATATTGACACAACAACATATCCTCTTCTTCGTCTTCCAATTCCGGTTTGACTTTATATTTTTCGTAAAAAGATATAAATCGGTCAATTGCTTCTCGGCAGTTTTGAACCTTTCCCAATTCCCTTTTTAAATATTTCTTTGTCCTACTCGGTTTAATTATTTCCATATGTTGGGTAACGATTTGGCTATGCTTAGTTGCGACAATTTAACACTTAACTTTCTAAGTACAAAACCAACTTTGGAAAAATCGGAGATTTTTCCAAAGTAGAACAGAACTAAGCAATTAAGTATAGCCGTTGTTGTGCATTGTTGTGTGTCCTGCGTTTCCACAGGGTAGAAAGATACGATAAGTTCTTTGAAATGGAAACATAACTATTATTGAGATGATAGGCTTTGTATAGAAACCGAAACGAGCTAACCCCTTATTATAGGTAAAGTTAGAGGACTCA
>JAJRQR010000106.1 GCA_024280145.1 Bacteroidota bacterium | reverse complement strand
TGGTGTTATTCAAGGTAAAATATCTTACAAAACTGGTATAAGATCATTTGTAATCTCTAAACAAACCACTGTGTTTTTTGATGTTAACGAAACAGAAAACAGAATTGAAATCCTCTTATTTTGAAATAACAAAAAGAACCCAAAAAAGTTGAAATCTCTTTTAAAAAATAGTCGTTAAGAATAGTTGTAAATTAATTGGAACAAGGATTTGACGGATTATACGGATTTTCACTGATGGGAAATAGCTAATCTCTACCATCTTGGGCAGTTGTCCGGAAATTCCGGACAACTGAATTTTCTGCCAATTCTCTTTCTTTAAAGATATTGCTTATATGTTCAAATATAGTCTTCTTGCTTTTACCAAACAACGCTCCATTTGCATTTGAGTTAACCAAACAGTTTCATCATTAAACGTCACCTCCAATTTTGTTTCTCCGCTTTCGGTTTGATAAATGATGATTTGTGAGTTGTTTTCTTGCATAATAAACTATTTTACAATTACTTTTTCATCCAACAATTCCGTTAAGCTTATTGTTATTGGAATAGGAGAACTTCTGAAATTTTTAAAATTATCTAATTCAGTAAGGTTAAACTTAACTTGATTGAATTTTAGAGAAACTTCTTCTTTAATACCATACATTAAATATAAATCACTACTTGGTGTTGAAGGATAACCTTTGTCAATTAAATTTTGCTTTGAATAAATCAAGACACCATTATTATCCAATTCATATATTTTTGATGTTGTTGTTTCATTCGGACCATGTAGGACTAAATATTTTGCTTTAACTTCATTTTCAGTAATTGGATAACTGCCTTTTTTGATGCCAGTTCTAAAATTGTATTTCCTGTTTTTTGAGTCTAAAACCCATTCCAACTGTTCTTTTGATTTATAATACCCTACCAGTACATAAGTTTCATCAGGGATTAATTTTTCTCCATCGATGTATTCAGGAATTGGTTCTTTTATTATGTTTGGCGCAGTACTTTTGTGTATGTTATATGCTTTTGAAGCAATATTTTCTCGCTGTGAAGCATTATTTAAAAAATGATTTAATACTTCTTTTAAAAAGTCTTCTAAATGTATTGTCTCATTAGTGTTTTCTGATGGCTTTATTGGAAACGCACCTAAACCTGGTAAAATTTCATGAAATCCTTTTAATCGTTTATTTGTGTCACCAGGATATAGAACATAAGCTCCACTAGTTCTTCTAATGGCGTCTTTGTAAGCATGCATTTTTAATAAATCTACATTTTTATAAATTCCTTTTAGATTATCTTTCTTTTCATTATTCAATTCTTCATCTTGTTTATTTTCAAGAATCTGTTGAATATTTGCAATTTTATATTTAGCATCAAAATGTATATGAACTATTTGCTCTTTCGCTTCCGCTTGTGTTTCTTTTAGATCTGAAGGCCAAATTGACAATGTATAATCGGGCCTCAATGTCGTTGTCCAACTACCTGCTTTAGAAATATTCCTGTTACCAACAAAACTCCTATTATAATTAAAACGAATATTTAAATCTCTATTCCCTTTTGTATATGTTCCACTTAAGGCAGTAAATTTACCTTGTTTTAATTGTAAACTCAATTTATTTGAACTAGGAATAATTAATTTTTCTAATTCTTTTGGAGTAATTTCAAATATAGATTTTAGCACATCTAATAATTTAAAAAACAGCCAATATTCATATAAGGTTGCAATATCTTTTTCCCACCACTATAAACATCTTCTCCACCATTCCAAACTAACTTTGCAGCCAAATCAAATTTCAACCAAACTTTTAAAACTTCTCTATATCCTTCTTTTTTCTGTAATGTAGGGCTATTTAGTTTTAATGTAGTTGGTCGAGATATTTCTTTAAAGATGTTATTTTGAAGATGATTTTCTAACTTCTCAGTAACTACATTAGCTTCATGTTTTAGTCTTTCTCCTGCTTTAGGATGATTGCCTAAATCCATACAAAAATTCGAAAATGTTTCTAAAGCATGTTTTATAAACCGGTTTTCAGAGGTATCTATACTTTCTTTTTTCTTATAAGAATTAATTTTTGTGGCAACAGAAGTTAGTTTTTCAGAATATAAAGAATGATTAACAGATAATTTTATTCTATTATTTGAATTAATGAGTTGCTTAATTTCGCTATTTCTAAACCTTTTTATTTTTCTAACATCTGTTTGTTCTGCTTCTTCAGTCCATTTTGTAGTTGGAGCACTAATAATTTTATATACTGCTTCTTCAAATTCTTCTGAATTAATGATAGATTTTACAAATGCAAAACGTTGATATAATGTTTCATTATCTGCATTAAAGTCTGTTTCAAAAGAATGGCTAACCGGTGAATTGGCTTGTAATATTAAATCGGTACATTTTTCTGTAATAGAATTAAGCATGTACTGATAATCTTTTCTATAACTTGTTTTGGTTGATTGAACCTCTAGCTTTTGTTCCCATTTTTTTTCAATGTGATTAACATGAAAAAATTCAAGAGACAAGGTACCCACGAAAATATTAGGTACAATACGACCTATGTGTCCATTTCGTTTTCTTTTTTGAACAATATTTTCTTGGTCCCTACATACTAAGCGGTAATTTTTATCTGAAAATTCATAGTCATAAAAGTGACCTTCTTTTAATTGGTATTGAGCCTCATTACTATATTGATTGCTAATATCTTCTTCAATATCACCATTGTTTTTTGCATCAATATATAAGTAGAGATTCTCAGCTATATGAGATAAGTTTATTTCTATGGACTGTTTTTGATCCATAGTTTAAGCTTCAGCATAACTTGCAAAACCATTATCAATAGCACCTTTGTACATTCTTGTAATTTTTTCTAAAGACAATGGGTAAAGCACATCTTCATTCTCTTTAAAAACAAGTTCTTCTTTACTTTCTAAAAAATCTTTTTTCACATTAATAGTTTCCTTAACACAAAGATTTGCTAAAACTTCTAAAATAGGGCACAACTTACGTCTAGAACCATGAAGTTTTGGTAATAATTTTTGCATTACAGCAATATCAATTTTATCCTTTTCATTTAAACCTGAATTAATAACGGTTACTTGTTGGTACAATCTATGAATCTCCATACCCGTACGATAACCAAATTCAGCTCCCGTCTTTTTAAGCTCAGTAAAGAAATTAACTAAGGTTTCGTTTAAGGTTTTAGTATCTATAGATTCAAATTCTTTGTTTTTAGCTATTTCAATAAAACTAGCGCCCATACTAACACCCATAAATTCTAATTGTGTTAAATCAATTTCATTAGGAGTATCTAAGAATTCTTTAATTTCCTTTTCGTTCACCCTAAACTCAATCACATTGGCTCTATCCAATACTTTTGGACTAAACATATACGTAGTTTCATCAATATTTACGGTACCTACTACAAATAAATTTTTTGGCCAACTTAATTCATAAGGCACACCCGATTTTTCATTCTCCGTATCAGAATGCAACTTAAATTTATCTTTAGATTCCATGACACTCAAAAAGTCGGCAAAATAACGTTCTACATGACTTAAATTCATCTCATCTAAAATCAAAAAATAAGGTTTTTCTTGATTTTCATTTGCGCTAATTAACAATTGTAAAGCACCATTTTCTGGCAAGATATATTCAGTATTATCTAAAGCATTTACATAACCCAATAAAGGTTCTCTATTGGTCCAATCTGCTCCCACAGGTACGATACAATATTGGGTGTCATCTTCACAAATCCATTGCGCAAAACTCTGTGCCAATTTTGTTTTTCCAGAACCAGACAAACCACTTAGTAATACAAATGGTTTGGTTGTTAAAGAAGAGGTATATCTTGTAACTAATTGGTTTGAGTATTTTAGGTTTGCGTTGGTGCAATCTTGGTGGAAGTTAATAGTATTGAAATCTGTTTGAAAATTATTTGTTGTATTCTCTTCCAAAGTAATAGATAAATATTGTTCTATAATTTTATTTAAATCAGCATCTAGTTCCTCATAATCCGGAAGATTATTTGTGTCATAAATTTTAAAAAGAAATGAATCACCATACCTATCTGGATTACTAAGATCTTTTTCTTTAAAATAATCTTTAATCATTATTGGATTATTTAATTCCCAATCTTTCTGTGGCTTGTTTGTTTCACTTACACCATAAGCTAAAACAAGTTTATCAATGTTTTTAAAATACAAATAAACAGGATAGATACCTTCGCTAGTTGTAAAAGGTTCTTTTAAAAAAGAAATCCAAGGTATTCGAGCAGATACTCCTTGACCAAAACTTACTTTAACTTTTGTTCCATTATACACTTTGACAAAATGTTTTGTTTTGAGATTATTTGTTTTAGCTTGTTTTAAAAAATTTATTAATTGCTCGGAATACTTATTCGAATTATTCATGGCTTTCTTCTGGTTTTCAGTCCATTCCCATGCTTTATATGATAATTCATAAAAAGGAATATTAGTTTTTGATTTAATTTTTTCAAGTAATGAAGCATATTCTAAATATGTATTGAAATTTGGATTTAGTTTTAGAACATCTTTAATATAAGGCTTTGTTGGACCATTAATTGGCAGATAATTTGTTGGGTCAATATAGAAGAGAGCTTCTGATAATTTGGTTTTACCTACGTTTCTTATTTTTAAAACATCTTCAAAGTCAATGTTCTCTATTTTCTTATTTAGTGCTTTATTAAAAAATGACCATAACCTTGGCACTTCATTGTTAACTCTCTCATATTTATAGGGAAATAACCAAACTTTTTGGGCTTGGGCAGAAGGTATTCCTTTTTCATCTGAAGGTATTGATGCCCCTATTTTTTTTGCAATTTCTTGTAAATATTTAAGTCTTTTTCAGGGCCATATTTGTATATGTAACAAAAGAATGTAAAAGGGTCTATCTCATTTAATTCGACATTATGACCTCCTTTTTTATCTTTATCATTAAAAGGAGTTATCCCTATAGATTTTAATAGTTTAATTAATTCGAGTTGAGAATTTTCTTTAGTAATTAAGTATTTGGATATTTGATTATGGGTTTTAACCCAAGTATATTTTTCTACACTCATTCTTAATGTTTTTAAACTTTAAAATTTCTACTAGTTCTTATTTTAAGATAAGAATTAATATAAAGCAGTGAAGATAAAAAGATATTCTATTTTATCTAAAAAAATAGTGTTTTGATTTTATATAATTTTTACCTAAAATTAAAATCCTTATTAATCTCTGCCAAAGTTTTAAACTTTGGCAAAGTTGCGTAAAAAAATCCTTGTAATTAGTGCCTACCCTTTCCCCACCAAAATCCGAACATCCACCGCAATAATCTCTTTCTCTGAACCTATAAGCGGATTCATATCCATTTCAATAATTTCGGGAGCAGCTTCTACTAATGCGGAAACTCGTTGGATGATATCTACAAATAAATCGATGTTGATTCCTTCTTTTCCTCGAACACCTTGTAGCATTTTATAACCTCGAAGGGAAGCAATCATTTTTCGAATTTCAGGTTTTGACAAGGGACTTAATCCTGCTGATATATCCTTTAATATTTCCACAAAAACTCCTCCCAATCCACAGACAATCGTATGGTTAAATCCTTCTTCTTTATTTACGCCAACAAACAATTCTAATCCTGGTACCATTTGTTGTGCTAAGACACCTCTTGCGTGTTTGATTTTCATTAATTTATCAAAGCTTTTGGAGGCTTCTTTCATAGAAGTAATATTTAAAATTACTCCTTGAACATCTGTTTTATGTAAAGGCCCAATCACTTTCATCACTAAAGGAAAGTTCTTTTTTTCGAAAGTAGCCAATAGATTTTCCTTGTTGCTTTCAAACACTTCTTTCACTCTCGGAATTCCAGCAGCATCTAATAATTTAGCTGTATTTCTGGGTCCTAAATAGCCATTTTCTACCTTTGAAATTACCGTTCTTATGGCTTCTATATCTATTTCAGGTAAAACAATCTCCGCTTCCATAGGTTTTGGCGTTTTATAAACCTGAGCTAATGCTTTTCCTAAAACTACTTCATCTGGAAAATTGATATTTCCTTTGTCTAAAAAGGTGGCGATTTCTTTCTGAGCATTTACTACGGAAGGCAACACTGGAAACATAGGCTTTTTACAAATGTCTAATTTCACACTCAAAACGTTATACACATTTTCTACATCAAAGAGTCCAGGAGAACCAAATACTACTATCATCGCATCGACATAATCGAATTTATGTTCGCAATAATCAATGATAATCCCCAATTGCTCTGCCGTTCCAGTGGCTAAAAAATCGATAGGATTGGCAACCGAAGAACCTGGATGCAAAAAAGTTAAAAGTTGCTCGGCATCGTTCCCTTCAATTGCAGGAACATTAAGTCCGCCTTTTGAAAGTTCATCAGCAAGCATTACAGCAGAACCTCCAGCGTGTGTGATAATGGCGATGTTTTTTCCTTGTAATTCTTTATAATTAAAAATAGAAGCTACACTCAATAGGTCTTCCCTACTGCTACAATAAACGATTCCTGCTTTTTTAAACAGGGCTCTCACCGTTACATCGGATGAGGCAATCGCTCC
>JAJRQR010000105.1 GCA_024280145.1 Bacteroidota bacterium | reverse complement strand
TCAATTTGCAATAATACTTTTGCAGCACTATTTCCACTCATTACTGCTAATGCGGCACTTGGCCAAGCTACTATTAATCTTGGGTCATAGGCTTTTCCACACATAGCATAATTTCCAGCACCGTAGGAGTTTCCGATAATAATTGTAAATTTTGGAACCACACTATTACTTACTGCATTTACCATTTTGGCACCGTCTTTTATAATTCCTCCATGTTCACTTTTACTACCCACCATAAACCCTGTTACATCTTGTAAAAACACCAAAGGAATTTTTTTCTGATTACAATTCGCAATAAATCGAGTGGCTTTGTCAGCACTATCACTGTAAATAACACCACCAAATTGCATTTCTTTATTTTTGTTCTTTACCAAAGTTCGTTGGTTAGCGACAATTCCAACTGCCCAACCATCAATTCGAGCATAACCAGTTAAGATGGTTTTTCCGTAGTCTTTTTTATACTCTTCAAATTCAGATTGATCCACCAATCGCTTAATGATTTCACGCATATCGTACTGATCGGCTCGAGAACGAGGTAAAATTCCGAAGATATCTTTTGGGTCTTCCGTTGGTTTGCTAGGTTTTTCTCTATTAAAGCCAGCTTTATCGTAATCGCCAATTTTCGAAAAAATATTCTTTATAGTATCCAAAGCATCTTTATCGTCTTTAGATTTATAGTCGGTAACACCACTAATTTCACAATGTGTAGTCGCGCCACCCAATGATTCGTTGTCGATAGATTCACCAATAGCAGCTTTTACCAAATAACTTCCCGCTAAGAAAATACTTCCGGTTTTATCCACGATCAAAGCTTCATCGCTCATAATAGGAAGGTAAGCACCGCCAGCAACACAACTTCCCATAATGGCAGAAATCTGGGTGATTCCCATACTGCTCATTACGGCGTTGTTTCTGAAAATCCTTCCGAAGTGTTCTTTGTCTGGGAAAATCTCATCTTGCATTGGCAAATAAACACCTGCACTATCCACTAAATATATAATAGGTAGTCTGTTTTCAATAGAAATTTCTTGAGCACGTAAATTCTTTTTTCCAGTAATTGGAAACCAAGCACCAGCCTTTACAGTGGCGTCATTAGCAACAACAATACATTGCTTTCCGCTTACATAACCGATTTTTATAACTACTCCACCAGAAGGACAACCACCGTGTTCTTTATACATTCCTTCACCAGCAAAAGCGGCGATTTCAATACTTTTCGATTTTGGATCTAGAAGATAATCAATACGTTCACGAGCCGTCATTTTACCCTTTGCGTGATGTTTTTCTATTCTTGCTTTTCCCCCGCCAAGTTTGACTTTAGAAAGTTTTTGTTTAAGAGCTGAAGCTAATAATTTATTGTGATCTTCGTTTTTATTGAAGTTTAAATCCATAGTAAAATTTACTTTGGGCTAAAATACAAAATGCGATGTAATCATTTTTGTTTTTTTAGTAGAATCTAAATTCGATAAAGTCTTATCTTTTTCACTTTGAAAACAATTTTTATTACGATATTTGTGGTTCTGCCAAAATAAAAGGCAATTTTTAACTAATAAGATTTTCCCCAACTTCTTAGGGGAGACTTCAAATAAATGAATTTGAAATATGGGAATGAATAAAAATACAGTACTCGCTTGGGCAACTTTTATAATGATATTAATGGGATTAATTTTAATTGCTTTGGGAGCCTTTAGATATGATGATGTCGCAGGCTGGGGCTTTGCAACAGTTGGAATAGGTTTTTTCGCCATCGCTTGGGTATTTAACGCATTAAAAGGAAGAGTGTAATTTTGAAATCTTTAGTATTCGCAGTTTTCATATCATTCCTCTTTTTTTCTTGTAAAAATTCGGAGGAAAACAAAACAACTGTTTTATCTGAAGTTGAAATGAATTCCATGCAAACCGATTTAAACAGTATGTTAGAAAATGATACTTCAGAAATGATTGCTCTTCTGAAAAACATTCGGAAAAAAATCAGCAACAATACTGATATTACTTGGTCTAGTTTTGATAATGTTGAAGAACTTCAAGCAATGATGGATAAAGATTTTGTTGAATTTGAAGCAGGTAACTTCAGTTCCTTAAAAGAATACAAAACAATGTTTCTTCCAACAGGTGATTTTGAAGAAATGGCAATATCAAACGGTTGGGGAAAGGAATATTTGCAATTCGCTTCAGAATTTGATAAACTTTATAAAAATATGCAAGCCAATCATATTATAGAGTAGTTAATAGTTTATTGTTTGTAGTTAATGGTTTGATAAAATGAGCAGTATAAATAAATTTGAAGATTTAGATGTTTGGAAAAGAGCAAGAATTATTTGTTCTTATGTAGAGGATTTATTTCAAACTACAGAAATTGGAAATAATTATAGATTGCGAAATCAAATGGAAGGAAGTTCAGGTTCTATAATGGATAATATTGCTGAAGGATTTGATAGAGATGGAAATAAAGAGTTTCATAACTTTTTAAGCTACTCAAAAGGTTCTGCTGCAGAACTTAAATCGCAAACCTATAGAGCATTTGATAAGAAATTAATAACAAAAGAACAATTTGATGAATTATCAGAAATGTGTGAAGTTGAAAAAAATAAAATTGGCGCTTTTATGTATTACTTAAGAAATTCTAAAATTAAAGGTCAAAAGTTTAATACAAATAAATAATTTTACCACAAACCACAAACCACAAACCACAAACCACAAACCACAAACCAC
>JAJRQR010000104.1 GCA_024280145.1 Bacteroidota bacterium | reverse complement strand
GAATAATAACTCTATCTGAAGCCCCAAAATAATTATTATTAGTAATCTGAACGCCAGCTGCTTTTCCTGCTAAAGTTCCATTTAAATTACGCCTGTTTTGTCTTCGTTGTTTTCTGGACGAAGGATAAGCACTTACCGAATCACCTAAAGCCTTTCTTTCTTTTATTAGTCCGGTAGCAGTAATAACAACTTCCTCTAAAACTGCTGCATCTTCGGACATTTGAATGTTATAAATCGTTTTTGAATTTGATATTTCCTGTTCTACGTTAACAAATCCCACATAACTAAATACTAATGTTTGGCCAACAGAAGCTTGAAGTTTATACCTTCCATCAAAACCCGATTGTGTTCCGTTATTTGTTTTCTTTACAAGGATATTAACTCCAGGTAAAGGAAGACCCGTGTTATCGGTTATTATTCCTGTGATAGTTCTTTCTTGTGCTTGTAGATTTATTGCAAAGAGTGCAAAAAATAAAATGTGTAGTAACTGTTTCATAATGTTATGGTTTTATATGATTATGAGGTAAAACTACTTTACATCACGCTTCTATAAAACCAATATTGAGGGAACGCTACTTTTGAATGAGGGAAGCTTGTTATTTTGAAATTTAGTATCTTTAAGCTAAAAACTTGCTATGCCATATTCAAAATTTATAATTCTCATATTATCAACATTATTTTTTTCTTGTAGTGATGATATAGATCCTAAATATACATCCAACGAGAGTGACAATGAAGTGACTGAAAACACTATCAATATTTTATTTATCGGAAATAGCTTGACCATCGCAAATGAGGGCATTGATTATCACGTGCAACAGTTTTATAATTTAGGAGATGCTGAAATTGTAGCTGAAACTATTTCGGTTTCTAGCGATGGATTTTCATTAAGAGATCATCTTATGTCAAACAATACTTTAGGCACAATAAGCCAAGGGAATTGGGACTATATTATTGTACAAGAAAATGGAATTGTTGCCTCTACTACACCACAAGAAACTATTGAAGCTATATTAGAACTTAAAGAACATATTGATTCTGATACGGAAGTATTTTTATTTATGACTTGGGCTTATGAAGGCAGTCCAGAAATGACTCAACAACTTTACGACGTATATAATGAAGCAGCTTCTTTAACAGGTTTTAAAGTTATTCCTGTGAGTTTGGGTTGGCGTGATTTTGAAAACGAAAACAACCCAATTAGCTTATTAGGAATAGATGGACAACACCCTTCTAAATACGGCACTTATTATGCCTCTTCTATGATTTTCTCTATTGTTTCTAATCAAAACATAGGACAAGTACCTTATAATTCTGACCTTAATTCAAATGAATCAAATTATATTAAACAAAAGGTAATTGAAGCGGTTACTTTGTATTATTAAGTGATTCCTTTAGAATATTCATTACTTCTTTACGTTTAATTTTTCCAGTTTCAGTTAAAGGAAATTTTGAAAAAGTGTATATTTTTTTAGGCCGCTCAAAGGGATTTAATTTTGAAATAGCCTCTGAGATAGTTGCAGTGATTTCTTTATTTGCTAATTCAAGGATTAATATAACACGCTCTCCTAATTCTACATTTTTTTCGGAAGCGATTATAAAAGGAATACTAATATAAAGAGATAATTTTGCTTCAATTTGTTCAGGGAATAATTTTACTCCTCCACTGTTTATCACATTATCTACTCTTCCTAAATATTCAAAATTTGATGATGAATTTAATTGTACCATATCATTGGTAATTACTTTTTCAGTGGAAACATTAGGAGCGTCAATAACTAAACATTCTCGCTTATCTAAAGAAAATTTTACTTCTGGAAGTGCTGTATATTCATTGGATTTTGCCAAGCCATTTATTCTTCTAACAGCAATATGAGTAATAGTTTCGGTCATTCCATAAGTAGCAAATACTTCGGTATCCACATTTTGAAGTTGATCGTTTAACTCTTTTGAAATAGCCCCACCGCCAATAATTAATTTCTTAATTTTATTAAGCGATTTTATGGAATGATGCACTTGATAAGGAACCATTGCTACAAAATCATAGTCGTTATCATATTGGGTTATTGCGTCTTTTTCGGGAGCTACAATATGTAAATTCCAACCCAAAGTCATTGCCCTTACCAACATCATTTTCCCAGCGATATAATTGGACGGCAAACACAATAAAGCAGTAGTGTTTTCTGGGAGTTTAAAAAATATCCCTGTTGCTTTTGCACTGTTTACCATTTGTTCTTTGTACAGTTGGATGTTTTTAGGAACTCCAGTAGAGCCTGAAGTTTTCACCAAAACCGATTCATTGTTATCTAACCATTGTCGTAAAAATTTGCCTATATTTATTTCATAATGAATACCCGACTTCTCTAAATCTTTTGCAAATTCGAATAATTCGGAGGCATTAAAATTTTGCCCGTTGAGTTTAAATGAAGGGTGTATTTGGTTTACAAATTTCAATTTTTCAAATTTCAGTTATTCAATTGTATTTGTTTCTGCTGAAACGGTTTGAGAAGGTATTACTATCTTTCCAAAGAGCTTTTCTTTCCAATTAGTCCATTTGTATTTCCAAGCCATTATTCCAAGTAAAATAGGGTAAATGATAAAAACGGGTATAATTACTTCAAACCCTGCGGCAGGTTCTGAAAGATCCAATAAAATGGAATTGGTTTGAAAAACCGTCCAATCGCTTGTTACTAAAAGGGCAATTATCAAATTGGTTCCTGCGTGAAACCCCAATGCAAGTTCCATTCCTTCGTCCATTAAAGTGATAATCCCAAGAAATAAACCTGTACCAATATAATAGACCATTGCAATGTCTCCGAGTTTTTCAACTTCGGGGTTAAAGTAGTGTAAACTTCCAAAAACAACTGAAGTGATTAATAAAGGAATCCATTTATTTTTAGCAGCAATCCCAATTCCTTGCATTAAATAACCTCTAAAAAAGTATTCTTCAAAACTGGTTTGTATGGGAATAAATATTACGGCAATTATAAACATGATTATAAATGGAGTCCATTCAAACTGCACGATATAGTCTTCTGGATTTGCGTAATAATCAATGATTGTGGTTACTATTGTTAAAGTTGCTATAAGTCCAAAACCAAATAAAAAACGTCCCCAATCTATTTTTTTTCTGGAGGTGGTTAATTGAGTAAATGTCTGTTTATGAAGAAATTTAATGGTTAACCACAAGGCTATAAAACCACCAATAAAAGTGGTCATCATTAAAAACAAATACAAATTACTTTTGGGCGGATAAAGTGAGGCAAAAGCATTTTCGCTTGCTGTCATAAATTCTGCTAAGTTTTCAGCTTGAAAAAATGAAACTACCACAAAAGGTATGGCTCCAATTAATTGCCAGCCTAACATAAATATAATGAGCGTTCCTACCAAGTAACGCCAGCTTTCATTTTTCCATTTATAGGCTTGATTTATATACATTTTTAATTTTCTAGTTCAGGTTTATGATTTAAAAATTAGTTTCCCAATGTAAGTTAGTGTTATATTGTAGGTTTCCGTTACAGACTTCCAAAGGTGAAGTTATATTATTTGTAAACAAACTCCCAGTTCCTAAACCTTGTGGCAATTTACTGTTTTTTGAAAAGGTATATTGAGCAATCGCATTAAGTCCGATATTGCTTTCTAAAGCCGAAGTAATCCACCAACCAATCTTATTATTTTCTGCTTTTAAAACCCAAGAATCACTTCCTTTAAATCCACCAATCAAAGTTGGTTTTAGGATAATATATTGTGGGTTAATAGTTTCAATTAATTTGTTTTTTTGCTCTTCTGAAAAAACCCCAATGAGTTCTTCGTCCAAAGCAATCGGCAAAGGAGTATCTTCACAAAGTCGTGCCATTTCTTGCCATTGTCCTTGTTTAATAGGTTGTTCGATGGAATGCAATTGAAATTCTGATAGCCATTTAAGTTTCTCTAAAGCTTCGGAAGGAGAAAAAGCTCCGTTGGCATCTACTCGTAATTCTATATCTGAAGCCGAATATTCTTTTCTAATGGATTTTAATAATTCTAATTCGGTTGTAAAATCAATCGCACCAATTTTCATTTTAATACAAGTGAAACCTTGTTTTAATTTATTTGAAATTTGTTGCTTCATAAAATCTTTATTTCCCATCCAAACCAATCCGTTAATTGGAATTGATTGCTCTCCACGACTAAATTTTGAAGGATATATTTCAAATTTATTTTTAGATTCTAACGATTTAAAAGCAGTTTCAATACCAATTTGTAAGGAAGGAAATTCAGTTAATTCTTTGTTTAATTGATCTAACCCTAAATGAATATTGTTGCAAACCCATTGTAGTTTTTCTTCGTAATCTGGGCAATCATCAATACTTAAACCTTTGAATAATCCACATTCACCGATTCCTTGTTTTCCGTTTTCAAAAATAAATAAGAAATAAGTATCTTTTGTTTTTAGAATGCCACGAGAAGTACCGCTTGGGAGTTTAAATTTGAGTGTGTATTTTTTGAAGGTTGCTTTTACCATATACTAAGGCCCTTTGACTATTTTCAGGATGACATAAATCTTACAACTCTATTGATTCTCCTATCTCCAATAACATTAAGTCTTTCCCAGCATCAAAGAATTTCTTTTTAGCTTCATCGTGGTTTATTTCAATAAAACCGAAAGTATCGTAATGTACGCCTAAAACTTTTTCGCAATCTACAAATGTACTGGCGATAATAGCATCATCAATTCCCATCGTAAAATTATCACCAATTGGTAAAATAGCAAGGTCTAATTTTGTTTGCATGGGGATTAATTTCATATCCATTGTAAGTGCTGTATCTCCAGCAATGTAAATGTTTTTATGTTCGCCTTCAATTACAAATCCTCCTGGTTGTCCTCCGTAACTTCCGTCGGGGAATGAACTGGTATGTACGGCATTTACATACTTTACTTTTCCGAAGTCAAAATTCCAATTTCCACCGTGGTTCATAGGATGTACATCAATTCCTTTTGTTTGATAATGCATGGCGATTTCGTAATTACTCACGATTTTTGCTCCTGTATTTTTAGCGATTGCTTCTGCATCCAAAATATGATCTTCATGTGCGTGGGTTAGCAATATATAGTCTGCTTTCAGTTTTAAAATATCCACTTTGTCTTTTGATAATGGATTTCCAGAAATAAAAGGATCAACTAAAATATATTTTCCTGAGACCTCAATAGCTAGAGAGTTTTGACCGTAGAATGTAATTTTCATAGTTTAAAATATTAAATAAAAAGTCCAAATAAAATTGAAAAAGCAAAAGTACTCAATGCTACTTTTTTAAGTTCACTGTCCAATAGTTTTGGAGTTTTATTATTATATACTGTTTTCAAGTTAAGCAATAAAGGTAAAAATGCAATAAGAAACACAAATTGCTCTGGAGAATGATAATTTATTAATGGATAAGTTACTGATAATATTATAGCAATAATGATAAGAATAAAATGATAAACTTTCGATTTTTTACTCCCTAAAGATACTACTAAAGTATTTTTATTATTTTTTGCATCGTTTTCAATATCACGCATATTATTCAAATTTAAAACTGCCATACTCAATAATCCAATAGTGGATGCTGGTAATAATAATTCCCAATTAAAATGATGTGTAAACAAATAATTACTTCCTAAAACACTTAATAAACCGAAAAACAAAAACACAAATAAATCTCCCAAACCTGAGTAACCATAAGCATTTTTACCAACCGTGTACTTTATAGCTGCGATGATGGAAGCAATTCCTAAAACAAAAAACAACAAGGAATGTAAAAAATCTTCACTCCCAAACGCTTCATAAATAAGAGCCAATGCCACTATCAAGGTAATAATTGCAGTTTTTATAATGACAATCTTCATTTGTTTAGGCGAAATTATTCCTGAAGCCACCAAACGCTGTTCTCCTTCTCGATCGTCGTCTGTTCCTTTTATACCATCACCATAATCGTTTGCAAAATTTGAAAGCACTTGAAAGCCAATAGTTGTCAATATTGCTAGCCAAAAAACAGATGATTGCCATAAAGGGATGTCAGAACCTAATGAAGCTCCAACAATAATTCCAGAAACAGATAAAGGTAGTGTTCGCAAGCGCGCTGCAGAAATCCAAGATTTTATATTCGGCATTTTATTAAAAAAGTTTATACAAAAATACGTTTTATAAAATTATTTTGTATTTTTAATTTGTCCCAAACAAAAATATATGCGAACATTTAACAAGTACGATTTAGGATTATTGGTATTGCGAGTAGGATTCTCTGTTTTTTTATTGCTTCACGGAATTGAAAAATTCGAAACCATCTTTTCTTCAAACATTAAATTTGCAAATCCAATAGGTTTAGGCCCAACCTTTTCATTAATTCTAGTTTTATTTGCGGAAGTCATTTGCACGATATTAATAATAATTGGCTTTAAAGTCCGTTGGGCAAGCATTCCTCCAATTATATTAATGTTGGTGGCAGTTTTTATAGTTCACCAAGGAAACTCTATTATGGAAAGAGAATTGGCAGTATTGTATTTAGTTGCTTTTTCTGCAATTGGAATTTTAGGTGGTGGGAAATATTCAGTTACCAATTAACCAACAACCTTCACCAACAATTCCTTCAACAAATCAGCTTGGGTTAAATTAGCTCCAACTCCTTTACTTTTTACATCAATTTC
>JAJRQR010000007.1 GCA_024280145.1 Bacteroidota bacterium | reverse complement strand
TTGAAGCAATGAATGGAGTATTATTATTGGGATGGACAACAGCAATGATGTTTTCTGTACTTCAATTTGTGATGAAAAATACACAAAAATTAAAAAAGAAAGAATAGAATGGAAACAGAGAATGAAACCAACAAAGAAACTCAAGAAACTGTAGAAAATCCTAAAGCAGAAACTCCTCCTACTCCACCCGAGAAAAAGAGTCCGATAAAGTTTATAACTCGTTTGGTTCTAATTATTTCTTTTCTGTTTTTTGTTTGGTATATCCTTTCTGAAAGACATACACCTTACACTGATCAAGCAAGAATTAAAGGATTAGTAACTCCAATAACCACAAGGGTTTCAGGGAATATTACCGATATCAGAATACAACTTCATAGCAAAGTGAAGGCAGGCGACACGCTATTTCAGATAGATCGAGTTCCTTATGAAATTGCCGTTTTAAAAGCCGAAGCAAATATTGATAACACTACACAATCTGTTGCTGCGAGTACTTCTTCGGTTAAATCGGCCGCGGGAAGATTGGGAGTTGCCAAAGCACAATTAGACCGAGCTCAACGAAATTGGGATCGAGTAGAAAGAGTAATGAAAGAAAATGCAGGAGCCCTTTCTGAAACCGATAAAGACCAATCTGAAACCGCATTATTAACTGCTACAGAACAAGTTGCTTCTGCCGAAGCAAATCTAGATCGAGCCAAACAATCATTGGGGGATTCGGGGCCTGAAAACCCTAAAATTAGAGCCGCTTTAAAAGATTTAGAAAAAGCACAATTGGATTTGGCATTCACAACGATTATCGCTTCAACAGATGGAGTTATTGAAAGTTTTGATATTGATTTAGGTTATTTTGCCTCTACAGGGCAACCTTTAACTACTTTAGTTTCTACATCAGATATTTGGATTCAAGCAGATATGAAAGAAAATAATCTTTCATTAATGAAGGTTGGAGATCCGGTAAAATTCACTTTCGATATAGACCCAGGTGAAATTTACGAAGGAACCATTCGGAGCATGGGATATGGTGTTGCAACCGATAAATCCAGCAAAGGAGGTTTGCCAAGTATTAGCAATAAAACAGGTTGGCTGCGTGATCCACAGCGGTTTCCTGTGATTATTAATTTGAATAAAAACACCAAGACGACCAAGCAAATTAGACTGGGTGGTCAAGTAGATGTGGTAGTTTATACAGGTGAAAATAGCATCTTAAATAGTTTTGCTTCTTTTAGAATATGGCTGAATTCTAAACTTTCTTATGTTCGATAAAAGCATACTTAATCCTATTAAAAATTATGATTGGAATATTTCTATTCCAGTAGTTCGCTATGTGCTTGGAATTACATTTATTTTTCTAGTAACTGCTCTTTTAGGATATCCAATTGCTTACTTAACTTCCGTATTAGCCTTGGGATATATTGCACCCGGAGCAAAACCTTTGACCTTTAAACAAGGTGCTAGTTTTATGTTAATTTTAATTGCAATTAATATTATCACTTTTATTCTTAGCTCTTATTTTATCGATTATCCATTGGTTTTCTTTCCTTTACTTTGTTTAGGAATTTTATGGGTTTATTATACAGATGTGTTTCCTTTAATGCTAAAACTATTTGCTATTATTAGTCTTTTGGTTATTCCATTGTTATCGTTAGAACCACAAGGCGTTAGTGGTTTTGTTGCGTTTAACTTAATATTGAATGCTTTTATGGCTGTGGTATTATCACAACTAGTATTTAAAGTTTTTCCTTGGTCTGAAGCAGATGAAGCTTTTGTGAAAGACAAAAAACAAGCCGATAAAATTTCGAAATTCACTAGGTTTGCTTACGCTCGTAATATTCTACTTATTTTATTACCCGCCTTATTATTATTCTTTATTTTTAAATTATCTGGCGGACTTCTTATCTTAATTTTTGTAGGAATTTTATCTGCAAGTCCAGCCTTAGCCAATGCCAAAGTGGGAAAATTTATGATTGCAGCTAATATATTAGGAGGCTTATTTGCTATAATCGCTTATAAGCTTTTAGTGGTAGTTCCCTTAATTGCTTTTATGGTTTTACTTACTTTATTGGTAGGTTTTATTTTTGGAAGTAGGCTTTTTTCTAAAGCAAAAATCGCCCCTATTTTCGGAACAGGTTTTGCTACCTTTTTACTTATTTTGGGATCGGTTACCGCTTCAGAGGATGAAGCTGGATCGGCAGTTTGGTCACGGCTTATTCAAATATCCATAGCAGTTATTTATGTGGTTATTGCTTTTGCATTGTTAAATTATTTTCAGAAGAAAAAAGAAATTAGTAAATGAAAAGAAACCTCGCACATATAATTTATTTAAGCTTCATCGCTATTTTTATTCTGAATGTATCTTCGTGTAAAGTTGGTGAAGATTATGAAAGAGAAGTACAAAACCTTCCAGAAGTTTACCGCCAAGATTTTAAAACGGAAGCTTCTATTGCTACCATTAATTGGTGGGAATTATTTAATGATCCTGTTTTAGTCGAACTAATTAATACCGCGTTAAAAGAAAATAAAAACATTAAAATAGCTGCGGCAAGATTGCAGGAGTCGCAAATATTCTTTGATATTTCAAAAGCAGATTTTTACCCAAGTGTAAATTATTACGGAGGTGCTTCTAGTGGAATCAATTCTCAAACATCTGAGTTTTCAAATTCGGTGGCAGTTGGAGTAAATGTTTCATATACCGTAGATTTATGGCAACGTATAAAATCCTTAAACGAAGCATCAAGACAAGAATATCTAGCTACTGAATACGCTTACAGATCGGTGACTATTTCTATTATTTCTGGAATTGCTTCCGCTTATATATCCTTGAGAGATTTGGATAACCGATTGATTATTTCAGAAAAAACAGCTGAAAATTTCACCGATAATTTAGATGTAATGCAAGCTAGATTTAATGGAGGTTTTATAAATGAAGTAGATTTATCACAATCAACAATACAGTTAATTGAGGCGAAAGCTACTATTGAAACTTTATTGCGTTCAAGAGCACAATTAGAAAACGGAATTAGTGTTTTATTAGGTTCGGTACCGATAGATATTCCAAGAGGTTTAGCACTTCACGAACAAATTTCATT
>JAJRQR010000103.1 GCA_024280145.1 Bacteroidota bacterium | reverse complement strand
TTTGTAAAAATAGCGGAAGGATATTCTGTGAAATCAAAAAGTATTTCAGAAAGAAAAGATTTACAAGCAGCAATAAAAGAATTAATCAACTCGAAAGAATCTTATTTCTTAGAAGTAATAGTAGAAAAAGAAGGAAATGTTTTTCCAATGATACCAACAGGAGCAACCGTTTCAGAAGTAAGACTTAATTAATAATAGTATGAAAAAAACATATAGTATCTCCATTTACACCGAAAATAATTTAGGACTTTTAAACAGAATTTCGATTATTTTCCTAAAAAGACATATTAATATTGAAAGTGTAACCGCTTCAAAAACCGAAATTGAAAACGTAACACGATTGATTATTGTGGTGAATATTACGGAAGTTCAAGTAAAGAAAATCATCACACAAATAGAAAAACAAATAGATGTAATTAAAGCTTATTATCATACCGATGATGAGATCATCTACCTGCAATCGGCATTGTTTAAAGTAAAGTCGCACTTACTTTTTGATGATCGCCAAATTCAGAATGTTATAAAAGAAAGCAATACAAATATTGTAACTGTTAACAGAGAGTTTTTTGTCTTGGAAAAATCGGGTAGAAAGGAAGAAATTGAAGAACTTTACAATGCCTTGTTGCCTTTCGGGATTATGCAATTTGTTCGTTCTGGACGAATTTCAGTTAGTAAAGAAGAAATGAAAATCACCCAATTATTAAAAAAACAACTTAACTAAAATAGCTATGAAAAATTATTTTAACACCTTATCATTAAGTAAAAAACTATCACAATTAGGAAAATGTGATGTTTTAGATGCTTCAGAATTTAACAATGGCGTGGCTGTTTTAAAAGAAAAAAAAATCGTTATAATTGGTTGCGGAGCACAAGGTTTAAATCAAGGATTAAATATGCGAGATTCTGGATTGGATATTTCATATGCCTTGCGACAGACAGCAATTAACGAAAAAAGACAGTCTTTTAAAAATGCTTCCGAAAATAATTTTACCATCGGAACGTATAAAGATTTAATTCCAACTGCCGATTTAATTATCAACCTTACCCCTGACAAACAGCATACTCCGGTAGTTTCAGAAGTAATGCCCTTTATTAAAAAGGGAGCCGTTTTATCGTATTCTCACGGTTTTAATATTGTGGAAGAAGGAATGCAGATTCGTAAAGACATTACCGTAATTATGATGGCACCAAAATCTCCAGGTTCTGAAGTTAGAGAAGAATATAAAAGAGGCTTTGGAGTACCGACTTTAATAGCGATACACCCAGAAAATGATCCCGAAAATAAGGGTTTCGAAATTGCAAAAGCCTATGCAGTTGCTACTGGAGGAGATAAAGCGGGAGTTTTACTTTCGTCTTTTGTTGCTGAGGTTAAAAGCGATTTAATGGGCGAACAAACCATACTTTGTGGCGTTTTACAAACTGGTTCGATTTTGTCTTTCGATAAAATGATTGAAAAAGGAATTGATGCTTCTTATGCTGCAAAATTAGTGCAGTTTGGTTGGGAAACTTTAACCGAAGCTTTAAAACACGGAGGTTTAACCAACTTGATGGATCGGCTTTCAAACCCTGCAAAATTAGAAGCCAATCGTTTATCTGAAGAATTAAAAATAATCATGAAGCCTTTATTTAATAAGCATATGGACGATATTATGTCGGGAGCATTTTCTAGTAGAATGATGAAAGATTGGGAAAACAACGATACTGAATTATTAGCTTGGAGGCAATTAACTGCGGAAACTAATTTTGAAAAAACAGCAATTACCGACAAAGATATTACTGAACAAGAATTTTTTGATAACGGAATTTTAATGGTTGCATTCTTAAAATCGGGAGTAGAATTGGCTTACGAAACCACGTTAAAATCGGGAATTAAAGATGCTTCTGCTTATTACGAATCGCTACACGAAGCCCCATTAATCGCTAATACCATTGCCCGAAAAAAATTATATGAAATGAATCGGGTTATTTCAGACACCGCAGAATACGGCTGTTATTTATTTGATCACGCCTGTAAACCTTTGTTGGAAAATTTTATGAAAAACATTGAAACCAACGCGATTGGGAAACCATTTTCTAAAAACAATGGAGTTGATAATCAGAAACTTATTGAAGTAAATCAGCAAATTAGAAATCATCCAATCGAAAAAATCGGTGCGGAATTACGAGCATATATGACAGGAATGAAAAAAATATAATGGAAATTTTGGACTTGTAATTTTTGGGCTTCAATTAAAAAACGCTGATGAAAAAGAAGGATTGGTTAATTGTATGAAAGAAAAGAAGATTTTCAGTGAAATTTAAAACAAACCCGATTTGTTTCAGTTTTTAGTTTGATTTCAATTTTCGTTAATAAGTAATCGAGAAATCTGTATTCTAATTTTTGATTTTTCTGTAATTTCACAACTTCTATTTCAGATTAAAAACACCCAATAAATTGCAAGAATATCTACAACAACTTAACGAAGCTCAATTGGCACCTGTAGTTCAAAAAGACGGGGCAATGATTGTTATTGCTGGTGCAGGTTCTGGAAAAACAAGAGTGCTTACGTTTCGAATTGCCAATTTAATGCACCAAGGAGTGGATCCGTTTAATATTTTGGCGTTGACTTTTACCAATAAAGCAGCACGCGAAATGAAAAGCCGAATCGCTAAAATAGTAGGTGGAACGGAGGCTAAAAATTTATGGATGGGAACTTTCCATAGTGTTTTTGCAAAAATTCTTAGATATGAAGCTGATAAATTAGGCTATCCTTCCAATTTTACAATTTATGATACGCAAGACTCACAATCTGTGATTCGTGCTGTGATTAAGGAAATGCATTTAGATAAAGATATCTATAAATACAAACAGGTTTATTCCCGAATTTCTTCCTATAAAAACAGCTTGATTACAGTAAAAGCTTATTTCAATAACCCTGAATTAGTAGAAGCCGATGCGATGGCAAAAGTGCCTAGAATGGGTGAAATTTATAAGAGTTATGTTGACAAATGCTTTAAGGCAGGAGCCATGGATTTTGATGATTTATTATTAAAAACCAATGAGTTATTAACTCGTTTTCCAGATGTGTTGGCAAAATACCAAAACCGATTTCGTTATATTTTAGTTGATGAGTACCAAGATAC
Source organism: Bacteroidota bacterium (assembly GCA_024280145.1). GTDB lineage: Bacteria > Bacteroidota > Bacteroidia > Flavobacteriales > Flavobacteriaceae > Marifrigoribacter. The sequence continues at coordinate 2,030 of JAJRQR010000103.1, read as the reverse complement.
CAATCACAGTCAGTATTTAATTATTAAAGCATTGAGCGACCGTTTTCAAAATATTTGTGTGGTGGGTGATGATGCACAAAGTATCTACGCTTTTCGTGGTGCGAATATCAATAATATATTAAACTTTCAGAAGGATTATGATGGAGTGAAAGTGTTTCGGTTAGAACAGAATTACCGTTCTACCAAAAACATTGTAAATGCAGCCAATAGCATTATTGAAAAGAATAAAACTCGACTTGATAAAATAGTTTGGACTGCTAATGATGAAGGTGCAAAAATTTTAGTCAACCGAAGTATGACCGATGGTGACGAAGGAAGATTTGTAGCAAGTACCATTTTTGAAACCAAAATGAACGAGCAACTTGCCAATGGTCAATTTGCAGTGTTATATCGTACCAATGCACAATCTCGTGCTATAGAAGATGCCCTTCGGAAAAGAGATATTCCGTATCGAATTTACGGCGGATTAAGTTTTTACCAACGTAAAGAAATAAAAGATGTGCTTTCGTATTTACGGCTAATACTCAATCCGAAAGATGAAGAAGCATTAAAACGAGTTATTAATTATCCCGCTCGTGGTATTGGTCAAACCACCATCGAACGCTTGATTGTAGTTGCCAACCAATACAACCGATCCATTTTTGAAGTAATGCAGAATTTGGATAAGATTGAAATTCAGATCAATCAAGGGACTAGAACAAAACTTAAAAATTTTGTAACGATGGTGCAAAGTTTTCAGGTGTTAAATCAAAACTACGATGTGTTTCAGATTACAGAACACGTTGTTAAAAAAACAGGGCTTTTTGCTGAATTAAAAAAAGACGGAACTCCTGAAGGAGTTGGAAGAATTGAAAACATTGAAGAACTTTTAAACGGAATGAAAGATTTTGTGGAAGAGCAAAAAGAAATTGCTGATACCACAGGGTCGTTAAATGAGTTTATGGAAGACGTAGCACTTGCTACAGATTTAGATAAAGAAACAAACGATGAGGATAAGGTGGCTTTAATGACCATTCATTTAGCCAAAGGATTGGAGTTTCCCTATGTTTTTATTGTCGGAATGGAAGAAGATTTATTCCCAAGCGGAATGAGTATGAACACCCGAAGTGAACTCGAAGAAGAACGCCGATTATTCTATGTTGCTGTAACTCGTGCCGAAAAACAAGCCTATTTAACCTACACCCAATCACGGTATCGATGGGGGAAATTAATAGATGCCGAACCTAGTCGATTTATTGACGAAATAGATGAGAGTTTTATTGAATATTTAACTCCAATTACTGAGAATAGGTATAAACCTTTATTGGATGCAGATATTTTTGATGACATCGATCACAGTAAATTAAGGCTACGGAAACCTGTATCTGGAAAAGCACCAACTTCACCTTCTTCTCAAAATAATTTACGAAAACTTCGAAGAATTAAACCTGTTACCAGTTCTGCTGATAAAAATATTAATTTAAAAGAATTAAATCTAGCTGTTAATACTATTGTGGAACACGTTCGATTCGGAAAAGGATATATTACAAAAATTGAAGGAGTAGGTGCTGATACGAAAGCCGAAATTAATTTTGAAAATGGAGGACTTAAAAAGCTATTGCTTCGTTTTGCGAAACTGAAAGTGATTAAATAAATTATTCTTCAATTGGTAAATAAGTATTAATAAAATCGATTAATTGAAGTTGTAAATCTACTAGACTGGCTTCATCCCAATCACCATGACCTCCATCGTAAACAGTGTAGCTATTTGTAACAGAAGCTTCAGATAATTTAGCCTTCAATAAGTCACCATTGCTTAAAGGAACTAAAGGGTCTTGATTTCCGTAGAATAAAATGGTAGGGCTTGTATCGGAAGAAACTTGCAAAGTAGGGCTTGTAACTTCAGCGTAATTTGTCCCTGATGGATAAGCATTTTCATCAATTAAAGCGTCTAAAGCTAAATTGAATAATGGGTTTGCAGAATAAAAAGGATCTGTAAAATTAGTAGGCCCAACAATATCGGCAACCATTTTTACCACATCGTTTGTGTC
>JAJRQR010000102.1 GCA_024280145.1 Bacteroidota bacterium | reverse complement strand
GGGCTAACTCCTTTCATGGTAAAACCTAAGCCTGGAGCAATACCATCAGTACCATTAATACGATTATAAACTGCTTCAATATCAAGTATTCCTGAACTTGGTCTTGTATAAATCCATCTTGTAGATATTGTAAAAGGATCATTATCTCCATTTCTAGCGGTAGTTGTTTGTGCAAGGGTAGAGCTAGTAAGCGTATTCATTTTATAAAGCCTAGAAACTCCTGCATTTTTATTACCATTACTAACGGCCGGTTTACCCACAGGAGAATGCCAGAAATTATAATGATAAACACTTGTTTCTGCAACGGTTTGGTCAACTGCTAACATTCCAGTTCCTTTATTGCTAGATCCAGCAGCATCAACAGTGGAGCCTTGTATTAATTGAGCACCATTACGTAAATAGATACTTGCTTCGGTTGTTGCGTTGTTTGTGTTAATTTGTAGGTTGACATCTTGTTCTACAAATAATATTTCGTCTGTTACAAAAACATAGGAATCTGTAGTACCATTTGGTTTCACAAACAACTGTGAAAACATTGTTGCACTTGTTATTAGCATTGCTAATAGAAGTAGTAGGTTTTTCATAATTTTCAAATTTTTCAGAAGACTTTTGGGGGGCAAAAATTCTCCTTTATGAATAACAAATCTAATGATTTTTTTTTATTTATCTAATAAATATTTAAAAAACCGTTCTAATTGAAGTGATTATAAGATAATTATGAATAAAATTCACTTAATTTGTTCTGTTATAAATAAGGTTTAAACTTATAAAAATAGCTTATGAAAATTGGTGATAAAGTAGCGGTTTTAGACGAAGATATTTCAGGTAAAATTACACATATCTCTAAAGAGGGTATTACTTTAGAAGATAGTCATGGTTTTGAGTATAAGTATTCTGAAAAAGAGTTGATTGTAGAAAATAGTAACTTATTAGAAAAAGATTTTTCTCATCAAAATATAGCCGAAATACTTTCTGAAAAACAGATCAAAAAAAATAAGAAATCTGTAAAAATTAAAGCCAAAGAACGGAACCTTCCTCCGATGGTTATAGATTTACATATTCATCAATTGGTTTCAAAGACCAGAGGGATGGATAATTATGATATGATGACTATTCAAATAGATACTGCAAAACGGCAATTGGAATATGCAATTTCAAAACGAATTCAGAAAATAGTTTTTATACACGGAGTGGGAGAGGGCGTGTTACGAACTGAGTTAGAGTTTTTGTTAAACAGGTATGATAATATTAAATTTTACGATGCAGATTACCAAAATACGGTGTAGGCGCTACAGAAGTTTATATTTATCAGAATAAAAAATAACAGTTCTAAAAAACTGGGGTTATAGAGATAGTGGCGTTTATTACATCATTTTTATTTCCCATCACCATAGTTTCTTGTATTATTTCTTCTTCGCCATTAACCAATACTAGATTTTTAATAATCAAGTTAATATCGCTTATCAATAAAAAGGAATGTACTCGGTATTGATCAATAATATTACTTTCTGTCACAGCTGGATTAATATAATTAGGACCAATTGCTAAGTCGGTGATATCATTGGTTGGGTCTAAATCTCCATTGGCATCTTCATAACGAGTTAAAATACCATCTCCATCATCATCATCATCTAAATAATCAAAAATACCATCACCATCTGTATCTAATGGATTTTCGTTGGTTCCATCTAAATAGTCAGAACCTAACTCAATAACTGTTGGTACATTATCACCATCATCGTCCTCATCATAATAATCTAATAAACTATCGCCGTCTGTGTCTAAATCACTATTTGGGTCTTCCTCTTTACCGTCTTCATCATCTTTTGCCGCAATAGTAGTTAGTTCTGCAATTCCGGATTCGCCTAAATATTCCACTACTACTTCTGGAGAAGTTGGAGGGATATTGCTACAAAAATAATCATTGGTAACATCGCCAGAATACTTGCGATAATTTACAATATTTGAAGTTCCGTTAAGTACAAATTCTTGAACTTCTGAATCTAAAAACAAAATATCGGTGGTTTTTAAAATTAAAGAAATACTTTCTGCTGTTGAAGAATTATTAATATTGAAAAACACATAACCGCCAGGACCACCACAATTATCAAGGTTTTCTGGTTCAAAATTAAATTCGGTAATAATAATATCTCCGTCATTACAGGAGATGATAAGTCCTAAAAATATTGAAATAAAAAATAATTTACGCATAACAAAATGAATGATGACAAAGTAACAATTTTCTTTATTAGGAAACTATAATAAACCGTATTTTTGATAAATGAAACAAGTATATTTTGATAATGCAGCAACTACTCAAGTTAGGGATGAAGTAGTTTTAAGAGTTTCTGAAGTTTTAACCAATGAGTTTGGTAATCCTTCTTCTACCCATTCTTTTGGTCGATCTTCAAAATCTGTTTTAGAAACTTGCCGAAAGGAAATTGCAGCCCATTTTAAGGTTTCTGCCGCTGAAATTATTTTTACTTCTGGAGGAACTGAAGCGGATAATTTAATTTTAAATAGTTGTGTTCGTGATTTAAAAGTTGAAAGAATTATTACTTCTAAAATAGAACATCACGCTGTTTTACATACTATTGAAAGCTTAGCTTCGGATTTTAATTTACAAGTCGATTTTGTGAAATTAGATGCTAAAGGAATGGTTGATTATTCAGATTTAGAAAGGCTTCTTCAATCTTCAGATAAAAAAACCTTAGTAAGTTTTATGCACGTGAATAATGAAGTTGGTAACCGATTGGATTTAAAACGAATAGCAGATTTATGTAAAGAAAACAATGCTATGTTTCATAGTGATACGGTACAGTCTGTGGGACATTATCAATTGGATTTTTCAGAAATACCAATTCATTTTGCTGCAGCTTCGGCTCATAAGTTTCATGGTCCCAAAGGTGTTGGATTTGCATTTATTAGGAAAAACTCGGGATTAAAACCATTGATAATAGGTGGAGAACAAGAAAGAGGTTTGCGAGCAGGAACCGAAGCGGTTTATGCAATTGCTGGATTAGCAAAGGCATTAGAAATTTCGTATTTAAACTTAGAAAAAGAAGTAAAATATATAAAAGGTATAAAGAATTATTTTAAGGATCGGTTGCTTCAAGAGTTTCCAACAATTAAATTAAATGGTCACTGCGGGGATAATGAAAAAAGTACTTATACCTTATTAAATGTCCTACTTCCTGTTTCTTCTGAAAAAGCATCGATGTTATTATTTCAGTTGGATTTAAAAGGAATTGCTTGTTCTAAAGGTTCTGCTTGCCAAAGTGGTGCCACAAAAGGATCTCATGTGTTAGCTGAAGTACTTTCAGAAGAAGAGATGCAGAAACCGTCTATTCGCTTTTCATTTTCTACCTATAATACTTTGGAAGAAGTGGATTATGTAATTGAAGTCTTAAAAGAGTTTATGTAAGTTTTTCAATAAAAAGAAGATTAAAACTTAGAAGTAATCCTAACATTAAATACTCTTGGTGATAAATAGTTTGGAATAGCATATTGTACTTTCGTATAAACATCTCTTACAAAAGTATTGGTAATGGAGTTTTGTACATCGAAAATATTAAATATTTCTAATCCTACAGAAAGTTCTTTAAATGGTTTTCTCCAGCCAGAATCAAATCTCTTTTTTTCATGAACCAATACATAGGAAAAACCTAAATCTACTCTTTTGTAATCGGGTAGTCTTGTTTGGTAATCATAAGGATCCGCATAACTTGGTGAACCACCAGGTAATCCTGTATTATACGTTAAGTTAAGGTAAAGTTTTAAATCTGGAATTACTTTTACATAATCCTGAAATAACACTGCAAACTTTAAACGCTGGTCAGTAGGTCTAAAAATATTACCCCGATTATCTATATTCTCTTCGGTTTTAAGATAACCGATACTTACCCAACTTTCGGTTCCAGGAACAAATTCTCCAGCCAATCTCACATCTGCACCGTAAGCATAAGCAGTTGCATTGTTTTTTGCGCGGTAACGAATTCGTACATTTTCTAAGGTGTAAGGATTTACGTCTGATAATATTTTATAATAAATTTCAGAATTTAAGGTGAATGGTCTATCCCAAAGTTTAAAACTATAATCGTTTCCTAAAACGATATGAATGTACTGTTGCGCTTTTACTTCAGGATGAACAACTCCTAAAGAGTCACGAAGTTCTCTATAAAATGGTGGTTGATGGTAAAACCCTCCAGATACTCTAAAAAGCACATCGGCTTCCCAATCTGGTTTTAATGAAACCTGTGCTCTAGGGCTAAAAACAGTTTGTGTATTGCTAGTTAATCCTTTTCCACTAACCGTCCAGTTATGAGCTCTAACTCCAGCATTTAACCATAAATCACTTTCGCCTACCATGGTTCTTTTACTCCATTGTGCAAAACCAGAAATTCGATCTATTTGTACATCATTAGTAGCTCTAACATTTGTATAAGGAACAATAGGTGAGTCAAAAGGCTCATAAGGCTCATTGTTTGGAGGGAAAATGGGTGGGCGAATAGAAAATCCTGCGGAATCAATAATTTCAAATTCTTGGATACGGTCCCGAATATCTTCGTGTGTATATTTAATTCCGTAATTAATATTATTATCTCCAATAGATAAAATTCCTTTATGTTCTAAATTAATAATTAAAGCATCAAGGTCGTTTCTTGCGTGGGTTAATTGTGAACCAATTCCTTCAGTAAACTCAACCTCTCCTAAATCTTCACCGCCAATATCGGTATTTACTTCTCCTAGTCTATATTCGGCAAGGATGTCGTAATATTCTTGTTCTGTAGTCTGGTAAACTGAACCAATTAACTTAGCAGTATAGTTATCTGAAACTACATAAGTTCCTTTTAAAGCACCGAAATAGGTATCGTATCGGTCTTTTTCTTGTCCTTCATAAAACACCAATAAGGCTATAGGGTCAGCAATAGTTCCAAAATTAGTCTGTCTAGTAAGAGGCTCATATTGGTAATCGTTTATAGAAATATTTCCAAGGAAGCCCAATTCAAATTTATTGGTTAGTTTATAAGTGAAATAAGCTTGAGCATCTGCAAACACCGGTTTGAAGTTAGTTTCAGTTTCTTTAGCATTTACAAATAAGCTATTGTCTCTATAACGAATACCAACTATTCCTGTAAAACGGCCATCTTTTGAAGCACCACCTGCCGAAACATTAGCACCTAATAAACTTAAATCTGCTGAAGCTTCAAAAGCTACAGGTTTGCGATACGAAATGTCTAATACTGAAGATAATTTATCACCATATTTTGCTTGAAATCCACCCGCCGAAAAATCTACTTTCGAAGTTAAATCGGTGTTTACAAAACTGAAACATTCTTGCTGACCACTTCTAATAAGGAAAGGTCTATACACTTCAATTTCATTTACATATACTAAGTTTTCATCGTAGTTTCCTCCACGTACTGCATATTGGGTACTTAATTCGTTATTGCTGTTTACTCCTGGGAGTGATTTTATTAAAGTCTCAACTCCTGCGTTAGCTCCGGGGATTAATCGTATGGTTTCAGGGCTTATAGTAGTTATCCCTTCAATACGTTTTCTTTTCTTTCTTGAGATTACTACCGTTCCTATTTGCTCTACCTCAACTTTCATAATCGGATTCATTTCAAAATTGGAGTAAGGACTTAATTCTGGGATAGTAACCTGTACATTCTTAAAGCTTAGATGCGAAAAAGTTAAAACAATTTCACTATTTGAAGAAACTTCTAAAGAGTAAAAGCCGTCAAAATTAGTTTGTGTTCCATCGCCACCAGCAGTAACGTTTACCCCAGAAACAGGTACGTTGTTTTCGTCGAGAACAACCCCTTTAATAATAGCGTTTTGAGCTAAAAGGGTTCCGGTGCTGATAAAAAATAGGAATAGGAGGAGTAAAGTAGAAGTTTTCAAATGCTTAGTTGTATTTATTTTCTGAAAAATGTTGCTTCAAATGTAGCATTATTTCCAACATTATCAATAACAATTAGTTTCAAATTATTTTCTGATTCCGAAATTATTTTATCATCAAAATCATAAGTTAGAACGTCTTTTTTATAATTATATTCCATAAGGATAAATTTTCCATTGATGGTAGCTCTGTAGGAACTAATTCCGCTGAGGTCATCGGTGATTTTAATTTTCAACGTTTTGTTTTTACTCAGCCATTTTTTATTTTGAAAATTTATAGGTTTTATCTTCGGAACTGTCGTGTCTGCTACTAAAATAAAAGAGCCTAATATTTTTGTTTTTGCGGAAAGTTTATTGCCCTTTCTATAAGTATAGTTGTAATAAGGGTCTCCTTTGTAATTAAGTCTTCCAATGTATAATCTATCAATGTCGTTTCCTTTATAATTTGAAATATTTGTAGAAATAGTAATGTTTTTATGCAAAGGAATTTCATCTTTATGCAAAATTAATGTGTCACCTTTGGCTTTAATATTCAAATACGTGTTTTCATATAAACTATTGGCAGGAATATAAACACTAAATTTACCTTTTGTGATGGAAGTTCCTTCGTTTGCGTAAATAAAATCTTCGGTTATGGTAGAATTCCTTGGATTTACTATTTCTTTTTGCTCTCCATTAATAGGTATTTGAATGACGATCTTATTGTTTTTAAAGTCGGTTACTTCAATAGTATAAATAGAATTTAAACCATCATCTATTAAAATGCTGCCATGTTCATCTTCACTTTTTATAATACTCAATGGATTGTTAGATTCTCTAAATAATTTCTGAACTCGATTTCTGTTATTTTTATAATTTGCATAATCAATATACCTATTAAGGTATCTGGTTTCGGCAAATGAAAATTTTTCAAACAGGACTTCAAACTTTTCTTTTCCATTACAGAAAGTTTGAATTTTATAAACGCCATTTTTATTGGAAGCACCATTTTGCTGATCGTGTGTAGAAACACCAAAACCTATTTTTCCGAAAGCTGAAATATTTTCCGATTTATAGGAACCGTCTTTTTGAAGGATAAGTCGAAGTTTTACAGGATTCTGAGATTGATTAATTTGAGCTTCTTTACTCAAAGGGTATGCAAAAACACTATTGATAGTGGGCTTTTTTGTGTCGGGAATTTCTATACCAAATAACAAAGGGTTCATAGGACGAGAATTGGCATCACGAATTTCAAAATGTAAATGTGGGCCGCCACTGCTTCCGCTATTTCCGGTATAGCCAATTAAATCTCCTTTTTTAACGGGGATTTCATTGCTTTCAGGAAATAATTCGATTTCATATTTTTCTTTTTTATACTGAGCAGTTTTAACAACTTTTTGAATGGTATCGCCATATTTTTTTAAGTGTGCATAAACGGTACTATAACCATTAGGATGTTTAATATAAAGTGCTTTCCCGTAACCATAATGCGAAATTTTTATTCGGCTAACGTAACCGTCTGCGGGAGCATAAATTGCAATTCCTTCCCGTTGTTGTGTTTTAATGTCGAGTCCACTATGAAAATGGTTGCTTCTAAGCTCACCGAAACTTCCTGCTAAAACTAACGGAATTTTAATAGGATTGCTAAAATAATCAGTAGGAATATTGTCCTGAGCAAAGAGTATTCCTCCAAAAAACAGAAAAAGATGTTTTATTAATTTCATAGTGTAAAATTAAGAATACCTAATAAATAAAAGGGGAGAGATTTCTTTTTTTCAAGAAAGATATTCAATATTACAAAATATTTTAGAATTTAATAGGCTTTTCAGAAACCGATTATTAACTTTGTAAACGTAGTATTGAAATAAATTTTAATGAGCAATCTTTCAGAAATTGTTGATTCTCTTGAAAATAGGGTTGGCAACTTACTTCAGAAACACGAAAATCTGAAGCATATAAAGTTAAAACTAGAAGAAGAGTTAGCGGTTTTGAAAGCACAACAAGATCAATATAAAGTTGAAATTGAAAATTGGCGTGAGGAATGTAGCACATTAAAATTAGCAAATTCAATGCTTGGTAGTAACGAACACAAACGAGAAACAAAACTCAAAATAAACGAATTGGTTCGGGAAATTGATAAATGTATCACTCAGCTTTCCGAATAAATTAGAATAATGTCAAACCAACAAAAAATAAAATTATCTATTGCAGACAGAGTATACCCATTAACAACTACTCCGGAGCAAGAAGAAGGGCTTAGAAAAGCAGCCAAGAAGATAGAAGAAATGATTAAAAGGTTTGAAAAAAGTTATGCTGTAAGAGACAAGCAAGATGTATTGGCGATGTGCGCTTTGCAATTTGCAACTCAAGTAGAACAAAAACAAATAGATAAAATAGAAGATAGCCAACATATTGAAAGTCAACTTAGCAAGTTAAATCAGATGTTGCACGATTTTTAAATCGTAACGTTCTTTAAATAAAAAGGTTACTGCCTACATTAGTACTATTTTTGGTAAACTCAACACGAATTCTTTAGAAAGGGTGAGTTAAAGTTGTAAAAGCGTGCCGTGTCCCTTTGGGAGAGCGGATACTTGATCAGCTTATTAGCCCTAAACTTGTTTTAAGGAGTTTATTCAAAACACGATATTAATGTAGGCTTTTTTATGAATGAAAGTCACGTTATTTTAACTTGACTTTTAATAAACTAACAAAAATGGACAACACAGTAATACTCATTATAGTAGGCGTATCTGCTCTTGTAATAGGATTTGCAATTGCAAAAATGCTAGAAAAAAACAAGGCCTCACATATTATTAAATCGGCTAAAAAACGAGCTGCAGGAATCACTAAACAAGCAGGTAAAGATGCAGAAACCTTGAAGAAAGATAAAATGCTTCAAGCAAAAGAAAAATTTTTAGAGCTTAAAGCAGAACACGAACGGGTAATATTAAATAGAGACAAGAAAATAGCTGAATCTGAAAAACGTACTCGTGAAAAAGAATCGAAAACCACAAGTGAACTAGCAAAAGCTAAAAATCTAACTTCAGAATTTGAAAGCAAGAAAAAAGATTACGATGAGCGACTTTCTTTTATAGATAAGCGACAATCTGAAATAGATAAAATGCACCGAAGACAAGTAGAGCAATTAGAAGTGATTTCTAGTTTATCTGCTGAAGATGCTAAGGCTCAACTTTTAGAAAGTATTAAAGATGAAGCCAAAACAGATGCAATGGCTTATATACAAAACTCTTTGGAAGAAGCCAAAATGACCGCCCAACAAGAAGCTAAAAAAGTAATCATTAATACAATCCAACGGATAGGAACCGAAGAAGCGATAGACAATTGTGTATCGGTTTTTAACTTGGAAAGCGATGATGTTAAAGGTAGAATTATTGGTCGTGAAGGTCGAAATATTCGTGCTATTGAAGCTGCAACAGGAGTAGAGATTATTGTAGATGATACTCCAGATGCTATTATAATGTCATGTTTTGATTCCGTAAGAAGAGAGATTGCAAGATTATCTTTACATAAATTGGTAACCGATGGACGTATTCATCCCGCTCGTATTGAAGAAGTTGTAAAGAAAACGACCAACCAAATTGAAGAAGAAATAAAAGAAGTAGGAAAACGTACCGTAATCGATTTAGGAATTCACGGATTGCACCCAGAATTGATTAAAGCGGTGGGGCGTATGAAATTCAGATCTTCTTATGGTCAGAATTTATTACAACACTCTCGTGAGGTTGCAAAACTTTGTGGTGTGATGGCTTCAGAATTAGGATTGAATCCAAAACTTGCCAAACGTGCAGGGTTATTACACGATATTGGGAAAGTGCCAGAAACAGAAACAGAACTTCCTCACGCATTATTAGGAATGCAATTAGCAGAAAAATTTGGTGAAAAACCAGATGTTTGTAATGCAATTGGAGCCCATCACGATGAAGTTGAAATGACGAGTTTATTATCTCCAATTATTCAGGTTTGTGATGCTATTAGTGGAGCAAGGCCGGGAGCAAGACGTCAGGTTTTAGACTCATACATTCAACGTTTAAAAGACTTGGAAGACGTAGCCTTTGGATTTAAAGGTGTAAATAAAGCTTATGCTATTCAAGCGGGACGTGAATTACGTGTAATGGTGGAAAGCGAAAAAGTAAGTGATGAAAAAGCAGCTGAACTATCGTTTAGTATCTCTCAGAAAATCCAAACTGAAATGACCTATCCTGGCCAAGTGAAAGTTACGGTTATTCGTGAGACACGTGCTGTAAATATTGCGAAATAATTATTATTTAGACTAGATCTACTCGGTTTTAAAAACTTGGTAGGTCTTTTATTTTCTAGGATGAAATGTATTCATCACCTCACTAAGGTAGCTTTTGTCAATATGGGTATAAATCTCGGTAGTAGTAATGCTTTCGTGTCCTAACATTTGCTGAATAGCCCTGAGATCAGCTCCATTTTCCAATAGATGGGTAGCAAATGAGTGCCGGAATGTATGTGGGCTAATCTTTTTATTGATACCCGCTTTTTCGGTAAGTTCCTTAACAATATGAAAAATCATTGCTCTTGTTAGTCCATTGCCTCTTCGGTTTATAAATAAAGTATCTTGTGCTAAGGGCTTTATAGTTTGATGATTTCTAATTTGATTTCGATAGATTTCAATATACTTAATGGTAAGTGACCCAATAGGAACAAAACGTTGTTTGTTGCCTTTTCCGGTTACTTTTATGAAACCTTCTTCAAAAAACAAATCGGAAATATTTAAGTTGATTAATTCCGAAACTCGGAGTCCACAACCATAAAGGGTTTCAATAATTGCACGGTTTCGTTCACCTTGAGGGGTACTTAAATCGATGTTGGAAATTAATAAATCTATTTCTTCAATAGAAAGCGTATCGGGTAGTTTTCTTCCTATTTTCGGGCTTTCAATAAGATCTAAAGGATTTGTTTTTCGGTATTTTTCAAAAACCAAATAGTTAAAAAAGCCTTTTAAACCAGAAATAATTCGACTTTGAGAACGCGCATTTACTTCCTTAGCAATGTGATAAATAAATTGCTGAAGGGTTTCTTTTTCAATTAAAATGGGTGAAATTTCTATATTATTTTCAGAAAGCCAGTGAGTAAGTTTGTTAATGTCAAAGGAATAATTATAAATGGTATTGTCTGAAAGGCCTCTTTCAATCCGAAGGTAATTTTGATACAATTTTATTGTTGGGGACCATTTCATACAGCGATATTAATTAATAATTATTATAAATTGACATTAGTTGATAATAAGTTTCGGCAGTTTTGGGTTTTATTTTATATTTGAACTACTAATTAAATAAAACAACAATTATGAAAAAATTATTTTTAATCGTTTTTACGATATTACTTTCGGCAACAACTTTCGCACAAGGAATAGATGTGGGAATAAAAGCAGGGGCTAACTTTGCAACATTAACAGATGTATCTGATGTTTCTACAAGAACAGGATTGGTCTTAGGAGCTTTTGTAACTTTAAAGTTTTCCGATAAAATGGCATTACAGGGCGATTTATTGTATTCACAACAAGGAGCTTCTGGCGATAATGGATTTAGTGATTTAGAAATAGATTATATTAATTTTCCAATTGTATTTAAATATTACATTGTTAAACGCTTGAATATTCAGGCGGGACCTCAATTTGGTACGGCAGTAAATGATAATGTTGGAGATTTTCAATCTTTTGATGTGTCTGGTGTAGTTGGAATGGGGATTGATTTACCATTAAATTTACGTGTAACTGCTCGTTATAATTTTGGACTTACCGATATTGCTTTTGTAAGTTATGGAGGTTATACATTTGATACAGGTATAAAAAACAGTGTATTTTCATTAACAGCAGGATTTAGTTTTCTTTAATAAAAAAAATAAAAAAAATAGTACATTTGCATTTTAAACAAAACAATTATTACAATGAAAAAATTATTAGTATTAGCTGCGATTGCAGTATTTAGTTTTACTTCTGTTCAAGCTCAAGATGGTGTTGACAAAGTAATCGATCAAGCCAAAAATGGTGGGTTTTATATTGGAGCAAATATTGGATTTTCTCTACTTAATAGTACTCGTCCTTTATTTAACAATTTAGAGGCTGATGAATTTGGTTCTTTTAACTTTGGTTTTGATGCAGCTTATTTATTTGAGGTAATGCCAAACCTTGAAGTAGGTGCGTTGGTAGGATATACTCAATATGTTGCAAGTGGTGGGTATACTTATATTGATGATAATGGAGATGATGTAAAGTTTGATTATAAAGATGCTGGATTTGTGCCAATATCTACTTCAGTAAGATACTATTTTGGAGAACGTAAATTTTTTGGCGGATTTGATTTAGGTTATGCTGTTAATGTTGTAGGTGATGATAATGTAGATGGAGGATTGTTTTTGCGTCCTAAATTTGGTTTTAACTTAGGAAAAATTGCTTTAATAGCTTCTTATCAAAGAATTTTTGGTAATACTGATTATACTGATGGTGTTGGTAATAACTATTATACACTTAGTGGATTTGCTTCTTTTAATGTTGGAGCTGAGTTTCATTTAAACTAAGAGAATATAAAATATTTTATAGGCGGAAGTTTTACTTCCGCTTTTTTTATGTTTAATTTTTTGTAATTTTACTAAATGAAAATAATTATCATCAACGGCCCTAACATCAACCTACTCGGAAAGCGTGAAACTTCTATCTATGGCAATCAATCTTTTGAAGATTTCTTTGAAGAATTAAAAGCTAAGTATCCTACTATCGAGTTGTCCCATTATCAATCTAATATTGAAGGAAAATTGATAGATAAGCTGCAAGAGGTAGGTTATAGTTTTGATGGAATTATTTTAAACGCAGCCGCTTATACACATACTTCAGTAGGAATTGGGGATGTGGTAAAAGCAATTACAAGTCCTGTTGTTGAAGTGCATATTTCTAATACCTTTTCTAGGGAAGAATTTAGACATCATTCCTTTATTTCACCCAATGCAAAAGGAGTTATTCTTGGTTTTGGACTACAGAGTTATGAATTGGCACTACAAAGTTTTTGTAAGTAGAGTTATTGAAGATGTCTCCTCGAGCGCAGTCGAGAGGTTTTAATGAGTTCTCGACTGCGCTCGAACGGACATTTATAAATGAATTACCTCACCATAAGCATCAGCAACAGCTTCCATAACAGCTTCACTCATTGTTGGGTGTGGATGAATCGTTTTTAATACTTCGTGTCCAGTTGTTTCTAATTTTCTTCCTAATACTGCTTCGGCAATCATATCGGTTACTCCAGCACCTATCATATGACAACCTAACCACTCACCATATTTAGCATCGAAAATTACTTTTACAAATCCTTCTTTAGTTCCGGCAGCACTTGCTTTTCCACTTGCTGAAAAAGGAAATTTTCCAACTTTAAGATCGTATCCTGCTTCTTTTGCTTCTTTTTCTGTCATTCCAACGGAAGCTATTTCAGGAGTAGCGTAGGTACAACCAGGAATGTTTCCGTAGTCAATTGCTTCTACATGCATTCCTTTAATTTTTTCAACACAAGTAATTCCTTCAGCTGAAGCTACGTGTGCTAAAGCAGGACCAGGAACTACATCGCCAATTGCATAATAACCAGGAATGTTGGTTTGATACCAGTCGTTCACCAATATTTTATCACGATCAACAACAATACCTACATCTTCAAGACCTATGTTTTCTAAATTCGATTTAATTCCGACTGCAGAAAGAACTAAATCTGCTTCAAGAATTTCTTCTCCTTTTTTTGTTTTAACAGTAGCTTTTACTCCTTTTCCTGATGTATCTACAGATTCAACAGATGAATTAGTCATTACTTTAATTCCTGCTTTTTTGAATGAACGTCCAAATTGTTTTGAAACGTCTTCATCTTCCAAAGGAACAAGTGTTGGTAAATATTCAACAATAGTAACTTTGGTTCCCATTGTGTTATAAAAATGTGCAAATTCAACACCAATGGCACCAGAGCCTACGATGATCATACTTTCTGGTTGCTTTTTTAAAGTCAACGCTTCTCTGTAACCGATTACTTTTTTGCCATCTTGTGGCAAGCTTGGTAGTTCTCTAGAGCGTGCTCCAGTTGCTATTATAATATGGTCTGCGGAATATTCGGTTCCATCAACATCAATTTTCTTTCCGGGTTTAAGTTTTCCGAAGCCATTGATAACATCTATTTTGTTTTTCTTTAATAAAAACTGAACACCTTTACTCATTCCATCGGCAACACCACGACTACGTTCAACAACTTTCGTAAAGTCTTTATCGGCTCCTTCTACAGTAAGTCCGTAATCCCCAGCATGTTTTAAATAATCAAATACTTGAGCACTTTTTAATAATGCTTTGGTAGGAATACATCCCCAATTTAAACAAACACCGCCTAAATTTTCTTTTTCAATGACAGCCGTTTTAAAGCCTAATTGTGAAGCTCTAATTGCGGTTACATATCCTCCGGGTCCTGATCCTAAAACTATAATATCGTACTTGCTCATAATGTTAATTTATACTTGAATATTTAAAATGCGAAATTACAAATTACAAATTAGAAATTGCAAATTCCAATTCCCAAATTCTAAAATATTAATGAAGATAGATAGATTTTAAGGAAAGGGTTTATTCCTCTTTTTCCTTAAAATCTATAGATAATGAATTCACACAAAAACGTTGCCCAGTTTCAGTTGGACCGTCATTAAACAAGTGTCCAAGATGTCCACCACAATTACTGCAAACAACTTCTGTACGAAGTATTCCGTGGGATTTATCTAAAATATATTCTATGGAATCTTTGATGGCATCATCAAAAGAAGGCCATCCGCAACCGCTGTCAAATTTTTGATTGTCAGTAAATAAAGGACTATTACAAGCAGCACAAGTATAGCTGCCTTTTTCAAAATGTAGATTGTACTTTCCAGTGAAGGGTCGTTCGGTACCTTTCTCACGAAGTACGTGGAATGCTTCGTTGGATAGTTTTTCTTTCCAAAAAGATTCCGATTCTTTTTTTGAAGACATGATTAATTGTTTTCTGAAGGAACAAATTCAAGAGCAACACCGTTTACACAATGCCTTTCTCCTGTAGATTTTGGGCCGTCATTAAAAACGTGACCTAAATGTCCGCCGCAAGTTGCACAGTGTTCTTCAACTCTTGTATAACCTAATTTTTTGTCTGTTGAAAAGGAAACATTCCCTTCAATTTCACGATCAAAACTAGGCCAGCCAGAGCCACTGTCGTATTTATAATCGCTTTTAAAAAGAGGAGTGCCACAAGCTGCGCAAGCGTACACTCCTTTTTTGTAATTTTTATTTAGTTTACTCGAAAAAGCACGTTCAGTCCCTGCTTTTCGTAATACATTATACTCATTGGAGTTTAACTCAGCTTTCCATTCTGCATCGGTTTTTGTAACCGTAAATTTCTCTTTCTTATTTTTGTTTTGAGCAGATGTATTGCAGCTAAATAAAAGTAAGCTGACTAAAATAAATACAATGTTTTTCATAGATTAATTTGGTAAAATTTCGATGTCTGATGTTTCAATTTGTAGATTACTCATTAATTCATCCATACTTAAGTCTGCATTTGCATATTCAGCAGGAAGAACAGCAATCCTAAAGATTAGGTCGTCTGTAAAATCAGAACCTAACGTGTTTAAATTAAAATTTGTATCTAAAAAGATATTTACATCTAAAAATGTATGATCAAAAGTGTACAATAAAGTTCCTTGATTTAAAAAATAAGTCTGAGGAAGTTGTGACCAAACATCAACTCCATTTACTACATCTTCTAATAAATAGACTAATACAGCATCAGATTCATAAACAACTACATTTGATGGGTAAGTTACTAATCTGCTGTAATCATTTCCTTCCGTAAAAGTAATGTTTGCTTCAAACACTTGCCCTAAATTATCAAATCCCGGAGGTCCTGGAGGTCCTTGTGGTCCTTCACAAGAGGAAAATATAATAGAGGTGCTAATAGCTAATAGTAAAAATAAATTTTTCATAATTTTGTTTTTTTGTTTTAATCTGTTTTACAATATTCGTTCCAAATAGATAATATTAAACAGAATGATAAAAGTATAAAAAAATAGTATCTTTAATAAATTATTTATATTAAAAAAAAATATCATGAAAAAAACATCCTCATTCTTATTTTTATTAGCATTCGTTTTATCTTGTAACACTAATCCTTTTACAGGAAAACAAACATTGGCTTTAGTCCCAAACTCTCAAATATTACCAATGGCATTTCAGCAATATGAAGAGTTTTTAAACACAAATACGGTATTAAAAAACACTTCGGAAGCAAATATGGTCAAAAGTGTGGGGCAAAAAATATCAAAAGCAGCAAAGAGATATTTAACTGCTAATGGTTACGCGGGTTATTTAAAAGACTATCGTTGGGAATATAATCTAGTAAAAGATAAGCAAGCAAATGCCTGGTGTATGCCTGGTGGAAAAATTGTGGTTTATACTGGAATTTTACCAATTACAAAAACGGAAGCTGGATTAGCTGCAGTAATGGGTCATGAAGTTGCTCACGCAGTAGCAAACCATGGTCAACAACGTATGAGTGCAGGACAATTACAAGCATTGGGAGCTGTAGCAGGAAACGTTGCTTTTATGGATAATCCAGAAAATCAAGCAATATTTAATACCGCTTATGGTGTTGGGTCTGATATTGGGGTGATGAAACCATTTAGTAGAGGTCACGAAAGTGAAGCTGACAAAATTGGGTTAACTTTGATGGCTATTGCAGGATATGATCCAATTGAATCTGTACGTCTTTGGGAACGTATGAGCAAACAAGGAGGGCAAGCACCACCAGAAATATTAAGCACTCATCCATCAAATCAAACTAGAATTGATAATATTAAAGGCTGGATTCCTGAAGCTAAAGCAGAAGCTAAAAAATTTGGTGTTACTAGTTTTAAAAAATAAGTTTTAAATTAATTGTTTACATTCGGGCTTTATTAAAAGAACAAATTTCAATACAGAATGCAAAAATTAGAGAAGGGGAGTAAAAAATTATTAAATGCTTGGGCCTTTTATGATTGGGCAAACTCGGTATATAGTTTGGTTATTGCCTCTGCGGTATTTCCTATTTTCTACCAAGCTTTGTTTAATGCTTCTGGAGTTGATACGGTAGCTGTTTTTGGTGGAGAAATTAGAAGTACCCCATTAATTAGTTATACTACTGCATTTGCATTTGTTATTGTTTCTCTATTAATCCCTGTTCTTTCCGGGATTGCAGATTTCGTAGGAAACAAAAAAGTATTTATGAAATTTTTCTGCTATCTAGGCGCACTCTCCTGTATGGGATTGTATTTTTTCAGTTTAGATAATATTATGGTAAGCCTACTTTTTTACTTTCTAGCATTGGTTGGGTTTTGGAGTAGCTGGGTTTTTTATAATTCTTATTTACCAGATGTAGCTTATCCAGAACAACATGATAAATTAAGTGCAAAAGGGTTTTCTCTTGGTTATATTGGAAGTGTGTTTTTATTAATATTTAATTTGGTGATGATTATGAAGCCAGAATTGTTTGGCTTAGGAGAAGGAGGAGAAGCTAAAATGAAAGCAATGAAAATTTCATTTGTCACGGTAGGAATATGGTGGATTGTTTTTAGTCAATATACATTTTACTACTTACCAAAAGGGAATAAATCTAATAACAAAGTAACAAGTAGGATTTTATTTGATGGTTTTAGAGAACTACGTGGCGTTTATCGTTCCCTTTCTGAAAACTTAGTATTAAAAAGATACTTAGCAGCTTTTTTTGTTTACAGTATGGCAGTTCAAACGGTAATGTTGGTAGCTACCTATTTTGGAGAACAAGAAATAAATTGGGGAGGAGAAGATCAAAAAACATTAGGTTTAATTTCAAGTATATTAATTATACAATTAGTTGCAATTATTGGAGCTCAATTAACTTCTAAGGCTTCAGAAAAATTTGGAAATATCCCAACATTAGTTGTAATTAATGGCATTTGGGCGATAATTTGTGTTATTGCATATTTTATAACTTCTCCTATGCAATTTTATATAACCGCTGGTTTGGTTGGAATGGTAATGGGAGGCATTCAGGCATTATCAAGGTCTACATATTCAAAATATTTACCTAAAACAAAAGATACTACTTCCTATTTTAGTTTTTATGATGTAGCTGAAAAAATTGGAATTGTAATTGGAATGTCAATTTACGGATATATAGATCAAAGATCTGGAGATATGCGAAATTCGATATTATTTTTAGTTGTGTTTTTTATTGTAGGCGTAATTTTATTGCTTAGAATTCCAAGAAATAAGTAATTCTTCACAATTTTTAATTATGTTTGCTGTTATTACCAGATAAACCTACTTTTTATGAAAAAATTTCAACTTTTAAATTGGATTCTTATTTCTTTTTTGGCAATTCAATTTACAGCTTGTGATAATGAACCTCTTGAAGGTGATTTTCCTCAAGAAAATGATCCGTCAATCATAGAGGACGGAGCATTTGTAGCAACAATAGATACTAGTGATTTTGTATCAGATTCAGCAAACGGGACATTAACAATAAGTAATAAATTAACTGTTTCTGGGATTATTACTGAAACTGGCGAAAATATTTCGTTAGTTATTGAAAATGCAACAGTAGGGATATTTAATATAACTACTAACATTGGGTCTGATAATGGAGGATTCTATTTTGAAAATGGAGATTCGACAAATCCTTATATATCTTCTGGAATTTATGGAGCCTCTGGCGTATTAGAAATTACAGAGTTAGATACACAAAATTTAAAAGTAACTGGTAAATTTAACTTTACTGGTATTAGAATTGCCTTAGATGATGATGGGAATCCAATTTTAGATACTCAAGGAAATCCAACATTAGAAACACTTGAAATAACTGAGGGCGCTTTCAAAAAAATAAACTTTACAAATGAAGATGAAGGAGGAGGAATAACACCTGTTGATGATGACTTTTTTGCAATTGTTGATGGCGTAGATTTTAATGCAGAATCTGTAACAACAACATTAAATGAAATTTCAGGAATACCAGTTGTAAAAATAGTTGCCTTATCTGAAAATGGGGAAATAATGAGAATAGATTTACCAGAAGATTTAGGTTTAGGAACATTTACTATGGAAAACCTATCTGATGGAACAAAATTAATTGGTTTATATAATTCAGGTACTGGTGGAGAAAATTTAACTTCTAACCCAGGAACAATTACAATTACAAAATTTAATATCAATACTGGAATAATTGAAGCAACGTTTAGCTTTACGGCTACTGATCCTATTGGAGTTGACCCAACTGTGGCTGAGGTTACCGAAGGAGCTTTTAAAGTTGATTATATTCCAGATCCGGGAGAAGCTACTTCAACATTAACCGCAGAGGTTGATGGTGTCTTTTTTAATCCAGATTCTATTTTTATTGGGGAATCATTTTTTAACGGAACGACAAGGTTTAATATTACGGTAACAACCTCGGATACAGGTGAAAGAATGGGATTGTTTTTTCCAATTGATATTGAAGTAGGAACTTATGAAATGGATATGTCTTTAATAAATGGAGACGAAATATTTGCTCAATATACTCCTGAAGTTGGAGTATCTTCAACTTTTATTTCTAACCCTGGTACCTTAACAATTATTGATTATGATACAGAAAATAATATAATTGAAGGAACCTTCTCTTTTACTGCAATAGATCAGTTAGGAATTGATCCTACAGTTTATGAAATTACAACAGGAGAATTTACATTAGAATACTAAGAAATTAATTCATTTTAGATAAAAAAACCATTCTGAATTATTTCAGAATGGTTTTTTTATTCAAATTGTTTAGCTAATTAATGAGAGGTAATATCACCTGATCCCATAACTTTAGAATCGGTGGATTGTGGATTTCCATAATAAACAATATCTCCAGAACCGTGAACTCTAGCTTTAATACTTTGAGAAGTATTTACACTAATGTCTCCAGATCCCGAAACATAAGCTTCTACATTCTGAGCATTTAAATCTTTGCCATAAAAATCTCCGCTTCCTGTTACTTTTACTTCCAGTTCATTTACTTTACCTCTAAGTTTCAGATCTCCAGAACCTGTTAATTTAGCATCAATAGCATTAGCATCAACTTCAAGGATCATATCGCCAGAACCTGTAAGTTCGGTTTCAAATGAGTTGCTTTTAATTACAGAATCTGTAACAACATCGCCAGATCCAGTTAATGAAACATTTTCAATATCTGTAAATGGTACGGTAATATGTACTCCTTTTTAGTAGTAATATTTACTTTGTTTTTAACTTTGATAGTTAGTTTACCATCTTTAGATTCAATTTTAATGTATTCTTGGATATTATCATCAGTTGTGACAGAAATGGTTCCTTCCGCACCGCTTACTAATTTTACGTCCATAAATCCTACTACATTAATTTTACTATAATCTTCAGTATTATGGATTTTTGTGGTTACATTTCCGTTTCCTTTTACTTTCTTGTTTTGTGCATTTCCAATAGCAAAACTAAATACTATAAATGCAATTGCAAGAATACTTTTTGTTAGTGATTTCATGATAATTATTTTTTAGTTAGTGTTAACCCTCCGTATTCAGAGTCGATGTTTATAGTGTTTCCTGAGTTTTGACTTCCGTGGAAACCTGATAATTTTGTACTAGTGTTACGTTCACTTCTTTGTTGTACCGTTAAGTCGCTTTCGCCTTTTAAACTTGCATACTGTAAATCTATGATAAAATCGAAATTTAACCCGCTGTCATACCCTACTTTTATTCCTGTATAATCAGATTTAATAATCACGTTATTTACGGTAGAAGTGAGGCGGTCAATTTTTATAGAACCATAATCTGCATTAATATTTATACTTTTAGAAACAGTACCGACGTGATGACTAATATAGTCACCTATTCCCACTAAAGATCCAACTTTTTCGATAGTAATTTTACCATAATCACTATTGTAATTTATTTCGTTTACTTCTATAATGGTAGAATTGGTATAATTCGCATTTAAATTTAATCGTTCTGCTTTATCCAATGTAAAACCAGAATAATCAGCATTTATTTTTCCGCTTTTCATATATCCAATTGTTGATTTTGAAGTATAATCAAAATTAAGTGAATTGTCATCTGCCATTAATTCTCCAATAATTAGTTGACCATAATCACAGCTTATTTTTGCGTGACCTTCTAATCTATTTAAGTTGATGGAGCCATAATCATTACTTAAGTCCAAGGAATTAGTAATTGGCATTTTTATGGTATAATTAATTTCCATAGAAGTGTTGTTATTATTGCCAAACCAATTCTTGTTTCCGTTTTTATTGAAGATGGTTTTTGCTGAAACTAAAGAGGAGCTTGCCGAAAAATTGACATCGATAGCGTCTAGTCTTTTTTGAGTTTTTTCTTCATTATTTCCGTGAGTTTCTATTCTTACTTCTATAACAATTCGGTTTTCGTTCCAGGTTACGATATCTACATTTCCAAAGCTATTATCTACTTCTAGCATTGCATTGGCATTGACTGTAAATTCTTTATTTATGGTTTTTTCTTTTGTGTATTTATATTTTCCGTCGGTTGCCATAAGCAAAGCGGGAAATAGTATTAAAAATACGATTGCTTTAAATTGTGTTTTCATTTTTTTGAGTGTTTAGATTTTTTACTTCTTCTATTTTGTTAATGACTTGTTCTAATAAATTAATTCGATTCTGAAAATTTTGAATCATTGCATATATAACACGTTTGTCGCTTCCACTTTTTACTAAATCAGTTTTTAAAAGCTCGTACTGACTTTCCAAAATATCCATTTGTTTAAGCGCATCTTGAACCATTTTTTTTGCTTCAGGGCTTTTAAAACTGTTTAAAGTTTCTAACTCTCTATTAATGGAGCTAGTAAAAAAAGATTGTGTTTGCTGCATTTCTGGTGAAACACTTGCTAGATCGGCTGCTGTAACAATTTCTGGATTAAAAAATAAACTTCCAACGGTTACTATTATCGCTACAATTGCTGCAATAGCAATTGCTTTTTTAAATGCGAACTTTATTGGCTTACCTTCTTTTTTAGTTTCAGTTTGAACATTTAATTTATCCAAAAACCGATGTTGGTGTCCTTGAGGAGTTTCGTTTGTTTGAAACGATCCTTCCAAGTTTTCAAATAATTGATCTATTTTATCTTTTTTCATCTGTCTATAATATTTGTTAAATATGACATCTGCTGTTCGCAATTAATCATTTTCTTGTGTGATAAAAACTTTAACATGCTCGTTTCATTCTGTTAGAATTAACTTTTTACGTAAACTTTCTTTTGCTCTAGAAATCATGGTTCTACAATTGGCATAACTGATGTTTAATATTTCACAAATTTCTTCGTAATCAAATCCTTCAATAAAATGGAGGTTTAAAATCTGATGGTAATTAGCATTCAAATCTTCCATACATTTTAAAACTCGATTCGCTTTTAAATGAGTGTAGTCTTCCGAAGAAATCGAAAACGAATCTTCTTCAACTTCTTCTTTGAAATCTTCGTCTGCAATGTTTACAAAACGCTTCATTTTATGAAACTGACTTATACTATTATTCACAACAATTCGCTTTAGCCAAGACCCAAAAGTGGCGCCATCTTTTAAAGTTTGTAACTTGCTAAAAGCCGTAATAAAAGACTCTTGCATTACATCTTCGGCTTCAGCGGTATTTTTTACAATACGAAAAGCGGTGTTGTACATAGCGTTTTGATAGCGGTTATAAACCTCTAGTTGCGCCAGTTGATTTCCTTGATTACAAAGAGCGAGTAACGTGTTAATATTTTGTTTGGTCAGTGTCAATTAAAATAACAATTGTTACCCTAAAGATAGTGTAAGTATTTTTTTGTTACAGTTTATGTAAAATAAATTTTATAGCCTTCTGGAATTTGGATTTTTATTTATTGGAATTTATTTTAATATGGCACAACAATTGTCATAATATAACTGAAAAACATAGTGTATATAACGATACTCGTTGTTTTTCAACTATATAAATTCAATAATTAAAAATATAACATACGGTTTCTATATTTTGTAAGAAGTGTAGTGACATTATGTCTTAAACCTATATATGGCTAGATCTAAATTAACCTCGCTCGACAGTTTGTCATTTCAAGAAATTAATGAAGAAGCAGACTTAATTCCTTTAATGACACCCGAAGATGAGGAAGCAATGAACAAAGAAAAGTTACCCGAAATTCTTCCAATTTTACCTTTACGAAATACGGTGTTATTTCCAGGAGTTGTGATTCCTATTACAGCTGGACGTGATAAATCTATCAAATTATTAAACGAAACCAATAAAGGAAATAAAACCATTGGAGTCGTTTCTCAAATTGATGAAGCGGTAGAAGATCCTGAGTTAAAGGACATCAATCCAATTGGTACGGTGGCAAAAATTCTTCGAGTTTTAAAAATGCCAGACGGAAATATTACCGTAATCCTTCAAGGTCAAAAACGTTTTGAGGTTTCTGAAATTTTAACTTCATAACCTTATATGACAGCGACTATAAAAGAAGTTCCCGAAGCTAGACCAGCTAAGGAAAATGAAGAATTCAAAGCAATTATCGATTCTATAAAAGAAAAGGCTTTAGAGATTATAAAGAGCAGTCCGAATATTCCTTCGGAAGCAGCTTCTGCTATAAAAAACATTGAAAGCAGTTCGTTTTTAATCAACTTTGTTTCTTCCAATTTAAATGTTCCAGTAGAAGATAAACAGAAGCTTTTAGAAATCAATGACCTTAAGGAACGCGCAATGGCAACCTTGCGTTTTATGGATGTAGAGCTGAAAAAACTCTCCCTTAAAATTGACATTCAGTCTAAGGTGGAAAGCGATATAAGTCAGCAACAACGCGAGTATTTTCTTCATCAACAAATGAAGACAATTCAGGAAGAACTAGGAGGAAATACTTCTGAAGAAGAAATAGAGGAAATGCGAGAGCGTTCCAAAAATAAAATTTGGAATAAAGAGGTTTCAGAACATTTTGAAAAAGAGCTTTCAAAATTACAACGTATGAACCCGCAAATGGCGGAATACGGAATACAACGTAATTATTTAGAATTGTATTTAGACCTTCCTTGGGATGAATATAGCAAAGATAAATTTGATTTAAAACGTGCAAGAACAATTCTTGACCGAGATCATTTTGGATTAGACGACGTTAAGAAAAGAATCATAGAGCATTTGGCAGTTTTAAAACTTCGGAATGACATGAAATCGCCAATCCTTTGTCTGTACGGTCCTCCAGGTGTTGGAAAAACATCTTTAGGAAAATCTGTTGCAGAAGCATTGGGTAGAAAATACGTTAGAATGTCATTGGGAGGATTGCGAGATGAATCTGAAATTAGAGGACATCGTAAAACCTACATCGGTGCAATGCCAGGAAGAATTTTAAAAAACGTTAAAAAAGCAGGAACAGGAAATCCCGTTTTTGTATTGGACGAAATCGATAAACTTTCTGTAGGAAGTCAAGGAGATCCTTCATCAGCAATGTTAGAAGTTTTAGATCCAGAACAAAATAATGCATTTTACGATAACTTTTTGGAGGTTGGTTATGACCTTTCAAAAGTGATGTTTATTGCTACTTCTAATAGTTTAGGGACGATTCAGCCAGCATTAAGAGATCGTATGGAAATCATTAATGTTTCTGGTTATACGATTGAAGAAAAAATTGAAATTGCCAAACGTCATTTACTTCCGAAGCAATTAAAAGACCACGGACTTTCAAAGAACGATTTAAAAATAGCAAAACTTCAATTAGAAAAAATTGTAGAAGGTTATACACGCGAAAGTGGTGTTCGTGGATTGGAAAAGCAATTGGCGAAAATGGTGCGATATGCAGCTATGAAAATTGCAATGGAAGAAAAATATGAGGTAAAAGTAACTAACAAAATTATCGTTGAGGTATTAGGAGCACCAAGATTAGAACGCGATAAATACGAAAACAACGATGTTGCTGGAGTCGTAACAGGATTGGCTTGGACAAGGGTAGGAGGTGATATTTTATTTATTGAATCTATTATTTCAAAAGGAAAAGGAGCACTTACAATTACCGGAAACTTAGGTAAAGTAATGAAGGAATCTGCAACCATTGCTATGGAATACATCAAAGCAAATGCTGAGCAATTAGGCATTCCTACAGATATTTTTAACAAATACAATGTGCATATTCACGTGCCAGAAGGGGCAACTCCAAAGGATGGGCCAAGTGCAGGTGTCACGATGTTAACGTCATTAGTTTCCTTATACACCCAACGAAAAGTAAAGAAGAATTTAGCAATGACTGGCGAGATTACTTTACGAGGAAAAGTACTTCCTGTTGGAGGAATAAAAGAGAAAATTCTTGCTGCTAAAAGAGCTCATATCAAAGAGATTCTTCTTTGTGAAGAAAATAGAAGAGATATAGAAGAAATTAAACCAGATTATGTCAAAGGATTAACTTTTCATTACGTCAAAGAGATGAGTCAAGTATTGGAATTAGCACTTACTAAACAAAAGGTAAAGAATGCAAAGAAATTAGACTAATTCTATTTGTATAAGGTTTTTTAAAACCTTAAAATAAATTATACTTGTAGTCGTTTAATCTTTCAGGAAAAGGTAATTTGCGTTCATGAACCAAAAGGTTATTTTTTTATTGGTATTTCTATCATCTCTTTTGGCAAATGCACAAATTGGTGGTCGGTATGCATATCAGTTTTTAAACCTTACAACTTCACCTAGAATGGCTGCCTTGGGAGGAAAAGTAATTACCAATTACGATTACGACCCAACACAAGCACTTACAAATCCAGCAAGTATAAATCCTGCGATGGATAATCAATTATCCGTTAACTATATCAACTATATTGGTGATGTAAATTATGGCTCCGCTGCATATGCATATTCTTGGGATAGAAGAACTCAAGTTATTCATGCAGGAGTCACTTACGTAAACTATGGAAGTTTTGACGGTTATGACGAGCAAGGAAATCCAACAAATAGTTTTAGTGGAGGAGAAGTAGCACTTTCAATTGGCCATGCAAGAAACGTCGCATTTACCAATTTTCATGTTGGAGGGAACTTAAAATTTATCTCATCTACATTAGAGCAATACTCTTCTTTTGGAATTGCATTAGATATTGGAGCAATGTATGTTTATGAAGCTTGGGATTTAAATATATCTGTAGTCGGAAGAAATATAGGAACACAAATAACCGCTTTTAATGAAGTATATGAACCACTTCCTTTTGAATTAATTGCAGGAGTTTCACAGACATTAATGAATGTCCCAATAAGATGGCATCTTACGCTTGAAAATTTACAAAATTGGAATATTGCTTTTGAAAACCCCAATAGAGAAGAAATAGATTTAGAAGGTCAAGTAACCAAAGAGAATATTACATTTTTTGACGAAGCATTTAGACATGTTATTCTTGGAATAGAATTATTTCCAAATAAAGGTTTTAATGTTCGTTTGGGATATAATGTACGGAGAGCACAAGAATTGAAAATTCTAGAAAAACGTGCCTTTGCAGGTCTTAGTGCAGGTTTTTCAGTAAAATTTAATAAATTAAGATTGAGTTATACTTTTGCAAAATACAGTTCGGCTGCGGCTTCTAGTTATTTTGGATTAAATATAAATCTTCAGTAAATAAATAATTAACATCCTATATTTTTGAAAAAAATTACAATTGCAATAGACGGTTTCTCTTCAACTGGTAAAAGTACAGTAGCAAAACAACTTGCCGAATATTTGGATTATATTTATGTGGATACGGGAGCAATGTATCGGGCGGTGGCGTTCTACGCTTTAAAAAACAATATCATTTCTGAAAAACATTTTGATAAAGAAGAGCTGATAAAATCGCTTCCAAAAATTGAATTAGAATTTAAAAAGAATAAAATTTTAAAAAAAATTTAAATACATTTAAACGGAAAGAATATTGAAAATGAAATACGAACAATGTATGTTTCGAATTATGTAAGTCCAGTTGCTGCAATTTCTGAAGTTCGAAAAAAATTAGTTGCAATTCAGCATCAAATGGGGATAGAAAAAGGAATTGTAATGGACGGTAGGGATATTGGTACGGTGGTTTTTCCAAATGCGGAATTAAAAATATTTATGACTGCAAATGCTGAGGTTAGAGCGCAAAGACGCTTTGATGAATTAACTGCAAAAGACGATACTATTACCTTTGAAGAAATATTAAAAAACGTTCAAAACCGTGATTTAATGGATACGACTCGTAAAGATTCTCCTTTAATTAAAGCCGATGATGCTATTGAGATAGATAACTCTGAAGTTAATCAGGAAGATCAGTTTCATATTATTTTACAATTAGCACAAGATAGAATTGCAGGAAGGCTTTAGTTTCTAACTGTTTTTCAATTTTTAAAAAATCGAAATTTGTATATTTAACAAAAATATTTTTTATGAAAACAATTAAAATATTTCTAATAGCTTTTGTTGTACTTTCTGGTTTTTCAGGAATTTCACAAAAATATATCAATAAAGATAACTCAACGATCACAAAAGAGTGGAACGGAAATTCTTTTTTATCTTCTAAGACATTTTATGAAAATATAGCTGAATCATCCGATTTTACTTCTTTAAAAAAAGTTTTAAATAATAAAGAGTTATTAAATACTTTAGAAAAAGAAGAAATGATTACAGTATTTGCAATCACTAATAATGGGTTTGCTACTTACCAACAGAAACAAGATTCAATATTTGATGTCGCTAATGCGAATAAATTAACAGCAATAATTAAATACCATGTAATACCTGGGCGAGTGGATAGTCATTCTATAAAAAAAGCAATTCAGCGTAAAAATGGAACTGTTTATTTTGCAACTCTTCAGGGTGATAAATTAGGTTTTAAAGAAGAAAATGGACAGTTGTATTTAATCGATAATCAAGGGAATACCTCATTGATTACAGCAACAGACTTTTTTCATAAAAACGGTTTTTTTCATATTGTAGATGGAATTGTATTTCCGAATTTAGATTAATAGTACTTTTATGGAAAACAATAAAGTTTGGTTAAGAGCTTCTGGAATAGCAGGAATAATTGGCGGATTAATATTATTTGCAGGTGATATGTTGTTTTATTACAAATCTGGGAGTACAGATTTATTGAAACACATGTCTGGAGCATCTGACTTAAGAATTACATTAAGTGGTCTGTCTGCATTATTTGCAACCTGGTTCTACCTATTTGGGCTAGTACAAGTAAAGGTGGCTTTTTCAACTGCTTCAATTATTGCAAGAAACACGGTTCTCATCTGTTTTTCTGGAATATTAATAGCTTATGGAATTGTTCATGCAGAATATGTTGCTATCGCAATAACGGCAAAACTAGCAATCCAAAATCAATTGGATTTGGAATTGTTTACTTCCCTAGCATCTTCTGTAAATGATCTTTTACGATTGTTTGTTTATCCTTTATTTGCTATTTTATCTGCAGTATTTATTTATCAGGTTTGGAAACGTAAAACACTTTATCCAAGGTGGATTCTTTTCTTTTACCCTTTATTGCCATTTTTATTACAAGGACTTATTGCAAAAGTGATATCAGGAGACGCTTGGACAATAATTATTGGTGGTTTCCTTAATTTAATATTAGTAGTGTTTTTTGTTGCCTCTACTATTTCTTTATGGAATAAGGAATTGACTAATGATTAACGAATATAATTACTAATTTAGAGTACGCTTTATTATTCAAAATTCCCTTTTGAATACATAAAGTAGACCGTATAGAAGATCTTTATTGTAAAGATAAAAACTATGTTTAAAATTTTATCTTAAACTAGCTCCATATTCATTTTCAAAATTCTGTTGAAGCTTTTTCATGATTTTATCAATCTGCTTGTCGGTTAACGTTTTTCTTTCGTCTTGAATTGTAAAACTTAAAGCGTAAGATTTTTTTCCTTTAGGTAATTTGTCACCTGTATAAACATCAAATAAAGTAACGTTTTTAAGTAATTGCTTTTCAGTTTTGAAAGCAGTTTCTTTCAAAGAATCAAATGTAACAGCTTCATCAATCAGCAAAGCTAAATCACGTTTAACTTTTGGGAATTTAGGAATTGGTTTTAATTTAAAGTTTTCAGTAGTTATTTTCTCTAAAACTTGATCCCATTGAACATCGGCATAAAGCGTTTCAGATTCAATACCAAATGAAGAAGTAATATTTTTCTTAATAACCCCGAATTCAACTAAGTTTTTATTATTTTTTACAAATGATATTCCTTCAGAAAACACATCGTTTTTCAATCCTTTTTCAGAATAATCACTAATGCCTAATCGATTTAAAATACTAGAAACGATTCCTTTAAAATAAAAGAAATTACTTTTTTTAGCAGAAAGCACCCAAGACTCTTCTGTTTTCAAACCAGAAACTACTAGGGATAAATGTTTGTATTCCTCACGACCATTAGTGTAATTATGATAGGTCTTTCCGAATTCAAAAAACTTAATATTACTTGATTTACGATTAATGTTATAGGACAATGCTTCTAATGAATTAAATAACATTGATTGTCGCATTACCGACAAATCGTTGCTCAATGGATTCAACATTTCTACATTGTGCTCCGATTTTAAATATTCAGTTAAGTTAATGTATTTAGGTGATGTGAGTGAATTCCCCATCATTTCATGAAATCCTAAAGCTGTTAATTGAGCAGCTGTTTTATTTTGAACTTGATGATCTTCAACAGTATTAGTTGAAGAAATAGAGGCATTTAGTTTTTCAGTAAACTGGATATTATTATAGCCATAAACCCGCAGTATTTCTTCAATAACATCTGCTTCACGAGTTACATCATTTCTGTAAGCAGGAATAGTCATTCCAAGTCCTGTTTCAGTAACATTGTTTATTTTTATTTCAAGAGAAGTAAGAATTTCCTTAATAATTTCTCTTGGAATTTCTTCGCCAATTAATTTAGTAGCATTCTCAAAATTCAAGAAAACTTGATGGTCTTCAATCTTTTTTGGGTAAATGTCTACCACATCGCTTGTGATTTCGCCACCAGCAACTACCTTAATTAATAGGGCAGCACGCATTAAAGCGTACTCTGTTATGTTAGGGTCGATTCCTCTTTCAAAACGAAATGAAGCGTCAGTATTTAAGGCATGTCGCTTTGCAGTTTTACGAATGCTTACTGGATTGAAAAAGGCACTTTCTAAAAATATTTCAGTAGTAGTTTCTGAAACTCCACTTTCTAGCCCTCCAAAAACACCAGCAATACACATTGGTTTTTCAGCATCACAAATCATTAAGTCATCTTCATGTAATTCTCGTTCAATACCATCTAAAGTGGTGAATTTTGTTCCTTTCTCTAAAGTTTTTACCTCTACTTTTTTACCAGTTATTTTATTGCTATCAAAAGCGTGAAGTGGTTGCCCTAATTCGTGCAGTACATAATTGGTTGCATCAACTATATTGTTTATAGGAGAAAGTCCTATAGATTTTAATCTGTTTTGAAGCCATTGTGGTGATTCTTCCACTTTTATTCCAGTAATGGTAACTCCACAATATCTAGGAGCAAGTGTATTGTCTTTTACTTCTACATCAATTTTATTGATTCTGTTTTCAACACTAAAACTACTGTTTGAAGGTGTGATAAGTTCTAATGAAATTTCATTTCGGAGTAAGCCAGCTTTTAAATCTCTAGCAACGCCCCAATGACTCATTGCATCAGCTCGGTTTGGTGTTAATCCGATTTCAAAAACTTGATCATTTTCAATGTTAAAGACTTCAGAAGCAAGAGTTCCGGGGCTTAGATCTTCATTTAGAATCATAATTCCATCGTGACTTTTTCCTAAGCCTAATTCATCTTCAGCACAGATCATTCCGAAGCTTTCTTCCCCTCTAATTTTACCTTTTTTAATTTTCCAAGGCTTCCCTTCGTCATCAAATAAGGTGGTTCCGATAGTTGCAACTGGAACTTTTTGCCCTACGTCAACATTAGGAGCGCCACATACAATTTGAACTACTTCGCCATTTCCAATAGCTACTTTAGTAACTTTAAGACGGTCAGCATTTGGATGTTGGTAACATTCTAAAACGTGTCCAATTACGATGCCTTTTAAACCTCCTTTAATAGATTCAAAAGACTCAATACCTTCAATTTCTAGTCCTAGATCTGTTAGTAATTCCCCTGTTTTTTCGGCATTCCAATCTATTTTGATAAATTGTTTTAACCAGTTGTATGAAATCTTCACTTGCTTACTTTTTATAACAATCCGCAAAGATACTATTTAACAATCTTTATGTAAAGAAATTTAAGGTCTTATTACTGAAGAATTTCATCGGGTTTGTTGAATTCACTTCGTTGTTTCATCGTTAATTTCAAAACTGCTTCAATTTTTTGTTTGTTTGGTTTTTGAAGGATCATTAATAGTATTAAAATACCTGAAATATATAG
>JAJRQR010000101.1 GCA_024280145.1 Bacteroidota bacterium | reverse complement strand
TAAAGGAAGTACTTCATTAGCAATTGTGGTGCTTCCGTTTAAATCGTTAGAAATAATTCCACTTGTACAGTTGTCTGTGAAGGTGGCATCGAATTCAGTTCCAATCACTGCATAAGTACAAACTCCTGTGTCTGTATCACGTGTATCATCAGCGATACAGCTTATTATAGGAGTTTCATTATCTTCAACGGTAATGGTTGCAATCTTATCTTCACTTAGTCCTGTACAGACTTCGGATATGGTTACAACAATATCCACACTCGGAATATCTGTACAAGTAAAACTTTCTGGACTAAAAGAAAAACTTAAAAAATCGCCTGCGCTGCCATTTACAATAGTATCTTTATCATCTTGTGTCAAATTATAATTTCCTGATGCATCTAATTGCACAGTAATTGGGTTGGTTTTTGCTACAAAGGCAAACAGTCCCGTTTGTATTCATACACACCGATGTCAACCGTTGCTGTACCATCATTATTTCCATCCAATATTCTATTGTTACGAATTAAATCTTCTAACACGTTAACTTCTGTATTGTCTCCTGCATCTCTGGTCCAGGCAAAATCAGTTTGTGTAAAGTCATTGTTTGCATAATCATTAAAAGTTATGTTTTCTACTAAAGCAAAGCTAATACTACTTGGAAAAATTCCATCTAATCCATTGGAAGGGGTATTGTCTACACCAACTACAAAGGAATTAGAAATGTTAAGACTTATAGGTACTTGGTTTGTAATTTCTTTGGGAGTTATATTCACCTTAGAATTCCACAATATAGAATTAACAATGTTCATGCTGATGCCTTCACCTTCATTATATATTGCGTTTCCTTTGCCCGCAGAAGCGAAGTTCTTACAAATTGAACTATTAATCACGTTCAATTCTAGGCTACTATTATTCTGGTTATTGTTATATATTGCACCTCCGTAACCAACAGCAGCATTATCATAAAGCAAACAATTATCTAGAGTCATTTGACTATTAGATAAAAGCTGAAAATTTATAATGGCACCGCCAAAACCTGTCCCTAAGGTAGTAAAATAGCTTACATTTCCAGAAAATATGCAATGCTCAAAATATACGTTAGCATCTGAGTTTACCGACAGATTAATAAAAGCACCCCCTAATGTACCTTGATTATTCCGAAAAATACATCGTGAAATATTTATTTGTGATACCGTGGACACATTTGAATAGAGCCACCCTGCACTAGCTTCTTCAGTACCACGAGCACTGGCATCTTGTATGATTAAGCCATCGGCAGTTAGGTTTGTAACATCAGTAGTGGAAACGACAATATATGTGTTGTCGTTATCATTACCGACTGTACCTATTTCCCCACTTAATATTGTTTCATAGGTATCTGAGTCTCTTGTAGCCATATCAATACTTCCATTGGCAGGTGAAAATCCTCCGTAAATTGATATGCCACTAGGAAGATTGAAAGAAATGGTTCGGTCTGTGGTAGACGTAGGCTTATAAATTCCTTCTGCTATCCATATTTCTGTTCCGCTAACGGCTATGGCAATTGCGCTTTGTAAATCGGTAAAAGCGTTATTCCACGAGGCACCATTGTTGGTTCCGTTGGCATTTTCATCCACATAAACCTGAGCAGTTAATTCTCCAAAAAACAAAATGGCTATTAGTAGTGGTGTTAATTTTTTCATAGTAGTGTAATTAAAAAATGATTTAATGTTAATAATGCTTATGAACCCAAAGCAACAAGCCGTTTTGAGTAGATGGAATGTTTAGTTTTTTTATAATATTGCTGCGGTGTTTTTCAACGGTTCTAGAAGAACACTTTCTAAATTTAGCAATTTGAGGAGAGGTATAACCGTCTTTTATTAAACTAAGAATTTCATGTTCTGAAACACTTAGCACGGCCTTACCTTTAGTTCTATTACTTTTTGAATTTGTTTTCATCGATCTCAAAAGTAGAATGAATAGTTGTTGAATGAAATACGTAGACCTACGTATTAAACAAATGTGGATTTTTTAAACCCAGAGTAACAGAGCGTTTTGTGAAGATTTTATAACCAGTTTTTGGATGATATTGCTACGGTGTTTTTCAACGGTTCTTTTTGAAATAAATCACAAAATAATAACCAATTAAAAAATAGGTGTTAAAAATTAAAATATAATGAGTAAAAGGATAAAATTATCGAACCAAAATTTAATATGCTCATATTAAGTTTCATTAATAAACATAGAGCTTCTGAGATGTATAAAACAAAAAACCTAATCTAAATAAATAGATTGGATGTGTTTTACTCCTTTTATTATACATCAAACCAAAATTATATTGGCACTATTTTTTGATATATTTGTGAATATGAAGCTTCACTTATCCCTATTATTTTTATTAGTCTCCTTTTCCGTTTTTACACAGGAAGTAGCGTTAGAAAAAAACATTCAATCCTTAAAAACAAAAATCCAACAATCCGAAAAAGGCGAAAAGCTAAAATATTTAGATAGTCTTACATTATTTATCAGAGACCGAACAGTGTATAAATATGATTCTATTTCTAGAGTCACTATAAATTATGCGCTAGAATTAGATTCTATAAATATAGCAACAAGAAATGTAGCAGACCTTATTTTTTATAATTGTTATGTTATTGCAAAACCCAAAGAAGCGCTCGATAT
>JAJRQR010000100.1 GCA_024280145.1 Bacteroidota bacterium | reverse complement strand
CCTAAATTGTAGTACCTTTACTTCTCAAAAAATTTCATTCAAATGACTCGTTATATTTCCCTCCTACTTTTATTTATTTCAATTTCTCTAACTGCACAAATCAAATCTCCTTCCGAATTTTTAGGATATGAAATGGGAAGTCAGTTTACTCGACACTCTGATGTGTTGGATTATTATGAGTATGTTTCAGAGAACAGTAATCTAGTAAAATTTGATAGCTACGGAAAGACCAATGAACGCAGAACGCTTTCGTATGCGGTAATTTCTTCCGAAGCAAACATAAATAATCTGGAAATCATAAGAACTAACAATCTTAAAAATACAGGAATTTTAGATGGAGCTGCAAGTCCAGAAATCGCCATAGTTTGGTTGAGTTATAACGTTCACGGAAACGAAGCTTCTAGCTCTGAAGCAGGAATGTTAACCCTTTACAAATTAATTACCGAAAAGAAATCTTGGCTATAAAACACCGTTGTGATCATTGATCCTTGTGTAAATCCAGATGGTCGGGATCGGTATGTAAATTGGTACAATCAAGTAAAAGCAAGTCCATATAATGTAAAACAAGTTGCTACAGAACATAACGAACCTTGGCCGGGCGGAAGACCAAATCATTACTTATTTGATCTTAACAGAGATTGGGCTTGGGCAACACAAGTAGAAAGCGAACAACGTTTAAAAGTGTATAATAAATGGATGCCGCACGTGCACGTAGATTTTCACGAACAAGGAATTAACGAGCCTTATTATTTTGCTCCAGCAGCGGAACCTTTTCACGAAATAATTAGTGATTGGCAGCGTGATTTTCAAGTAGAAATAGGAAAAAACCACGCTAAATATTTTGATAAAGAAGGTTGGTTGTTTTTTACTCGTGAACGTTTTGATTTACTATATCCAAGTTATGGAGACACCTATCCTATGTTTATGGGAGCGATTGGAATGACTTACGAACAGGCAGGTCACGGACGTTCAGGATTAGGAATTAACACCGACGAAGGCTACGTTTTGACT
Organism: Bacteroidota bacterium; assembly: GCA_024280145.1. GTDB lineage: Bacteria > Bacteroidota > Bacteroidia > Flavobacteriales > Flavobacteriaceae > Marifrigoribacter. The sequence goes on along the minus strand of JAJRQR010000100.1, from coordinate 3,587 downwards.
TTAAAAGATCGTATTGCTCATCATACGACTACAGGATTATCAACGGTGGAAGTTTCTTCAAAAAATGCAAAAAACTTAAATACTAACTTTAAAGAATTCTTTAATTCTAGCAATTTAAAATACAAGAGCTATGTGATGAATGGTAACCGAGATAACGTAAAAAAACTAACTCAGTTATTAGACAAACACGAAATAAAATGGGGGATTTCTTCCAGTAAATCAGTGAGTGGATATAATTATTCTACTCAGAAAAATGGAAGTATCAATGCCGAAAACGCTTTAGTGGTTAGTACCAATCAGCCAAAAGGTAAAATGATAAAAGCACTTTTTGAGCCCAACGCAAAATTAAGCGACCCTCTTACTTACGACATTACTTCTTGGAGTTTGCCTTATGCTTACGGACTGGAAACTGTGGCAAGCACCAACTTAATTCCGGCGAATGATGTGTTTATTCAAACAGCAATTCACAACAATCCAAACCCCAATGGAGCGGGATATATCAAGAGCTGGAATAGTATGAGTGATGCTGCTTTTTTAGCTGAATTATTAGGAAACAATATTAAAGTCCGTTTTTCTGAAATGGAATTAAATTTCAGCGGAAACAAGTTTGGAAGAGGAAGCTTAGTGATTACAAAAAGTGATAATAAATCTAATGCCGAATTTGACAAAACAGTAACCGAAATTGCCAACAAACACCAGCTACAATTGTATGCTGCAAATTCGAGTTTTTCGGATAACCGAACCGATTTTGGTTCTCCAGATATTAAGTTAGTCAACAAGCAACGTATTGCCGTTTTAAAAGGAAAAGGAGTTTCGTCATTGAGTTACGGTGCTATTTGGCACTTCTTTGAAACACAATTAAAATATCCTATTTCATCAATAGATACCGATTACTTCAGACTAAGCACACTTTCAAATTTTGATGTATTGGTACTTCCCGAAGGTTATTACGGAAAATCGTTTGATGAAGAAGGATTGAAAGGTTTAAAAACTTGGATTCAAAAAGGAGGAAAAGTTATTGCAATGGGAAGAGCCGTTGGGTTTTTTAATGAAAAAGAAGGCTTTGGATTGGAAAAAAATGGAGCAGATGAAAATGAAGATGATGATGAAATTTCAGATGAAGAAACAGAAGATTTATTAATTCCGTATGCAGATAAAGAGCGAAATAGTGTAAAAAACTTTATCACTGGAAGTATTTATAAAGTTTCAATAGACGCAACACATCCAATGGCATTTGGTTACGGAGACACTTACTATAGTTTAAAACAAGGAAGCGCTTCTTTTCAGTTTTTAGAAAACGGAAACAATGTAGGTTATATAAAAGGGGATGCTGTAAGTGTTTCAGGCTTTTCTGGAAAAGATGCAAAAGAGAAACTTAAAAATTCCTTGGTATTTGGTGAAAACCGGATTGGAAAAGGAAGTATTATTTATTTAGTGGATAATGTATTATTTAGATCTTTTTGGGAAAACGGAAAATTGTTTTTTATAAATTCCATCTTCTTTGTGAATAATAACAAAGTAATTTTATAGTATTAGGTTTTAGTCTAAACTTTCTAAATAAGCAACTATTTCAGGAGCATTATATGTTTTTGCTTTTCTTATTGGAGAATTAAACCCTGCATCCACATGAGGATTTGCTCCTTTTTTAACTAACAATTTTACCATCTTTAAGTCCTTGGTTTTTACTGCTTTTGTAAGTGGTGGAATTGAAGACCCTTCGTATTTATTATAATAATTAACATCTGCTCCTTTACTAATAAGTTGATTTACCAAGTCGTAATTTTCATTTCCAATAGCATACAACAAGGGTGTATTTCCCATAAAGCCCGAGTAATTTACATCGGCTCCTTTTTCGACAAAATAACTGGCTAACACTTCATTATCCTCTTTTACACTTTTAATAAAAGCACTATTTATTTCAACTCCGGTTTCAACAATTAACGCTATTAAATCTTGATTGTTGGTGTTAATTGCTACTGACAAAGGACTTTTTCTCATAAATGTGGTTTGATTAGGATCTGCGCCTGAAGCTAATAAAAGCTTTACAATCGCAATATTTTCATTCTTAATTGCAATGGTTAAAGGAGTAACATCAAAACTATTAGTACATTTTGCATTTACATTTCCGCCTTTTTCAATAACCTTTTTTATGGCATACTCATTCTGATATTGTGTGGCTCCAATAATAAGTTTACATTTTCCAATATCAGTTCCTTCAACAGAAACTGGCATCCCGTTTTCTATTAAAAAATCGAATAATTCATCATTATCAAAAATATAACGATAGTCAATTCTAACATCTTTAAAAGTAGGATTGTATGAAATATACCTTTTCAACAAATCGTAATCTGATAACGCCAAATTAAAATTAACCTTGGTGGAATCAGCTCCTTTTTCTATTAAATAATCTATCATTTTTACATCACGTAACTCAGCAATATCAACACCTTCAATTTTAGAACCATTTTTAATTAATAAGTCTATCATTTCAGGATTGTTATTTTTTATGGCAATATCTATTGGGTATTTCCCATCAATACGTGAGTTAATGTCTGCTCCTTGGTCAAGTAATATTTGAGTTTTTTCTTTATTTTCAATAGAAACTGCCCAATGAAACGGAGTCGTAATAATTAACGCTTCTCTGTATTTTTCTGTATAAAAAGCTTGAATAATAGGGATTCTGGCGCCAAATCTTTTAAAAGTATATCTATATTCAACCACTCCGTTAGGATCTGCCCCTTGATTGATTAACTCTTTCGTATTTTCTTTAAAATCATTTAGAGAGGTATAAGCTTTATTAACAAGATTAAAAAGTTTGTTGTCTAAATTTATAATGTCATTTTCACTCTCTAAGACTTGAGAAAAAATAGTTGACGAAGAAGACAAAAAGACACAAAACACTATAAAATATGCAATATGGATTTTCATTAATAGTTAATAATTTTACCTTAAAATTACAAAAAAATAATACAATTAATCTTTAAATAAAATATAAAAACTACATATTCATTTTATAAATTAAAAAAACAGAGGTGCTTTTTAAACACTAACTATTTATTTTATCTTTCATTAAAATAACTATATTTGAAAAACATTCATTTATATGCTATTAAACATTTTTATTGGATCTTTTGTTGTGGTTATCACCATATTAATCCAAGCTTACGGAACAAAATATTGGGTTGGAATTTTAGTGAACAAATATTATAACAAACAATCTATTAGCTTTGACAAAAAAACAGTTAAAATGCTTATTTACACTGCATTATTCCTTCTTTCATTAAACTTTTTTGAAGCTATTATTTGGGGGTTTACCTATTACCTTTTACCTGGAATTACAGAATTTGAATCCCTAGAAAAAGCGATTTATTTTTCATTAGTAACCTTTACTACATTAGGTTATGGTGAAATTACAATCAGTTCTTCTAACAGAATATTATCTGGTTTTGAAGCAATGAATGGAGTATTATTATTGGGATGGACAACAGCAATGATGTTTTCTGTACTTCAATTTGTGATGAAAAATACACAAAAATTAAAAAAGAAAGAATAGAATGGAAACAGAGAATGAAACCAACAAAGAAACT
>JAJRQR010000099.1 GCA_024280145.1 Bacteroidota bacterium | reverse complement strand
CAGGTAATTCCCTTATCAAAAACCTCTTTTGTGCATACGCGATTAACCCACAGTTTGGAAGTTTCGGTGGTCGGACGTTCTTTGGGTAGAACCGTTGGAAAAGTTGTTTTAGAAAAACATCCGCATTTACTTAAAGTTCATGGGTATCAGTTTAATGATTTTGGAGCTATCGTTGCTGCTGCTGCTTTGGCCCACGATATTGGAAATCCACCTTTTGGTCATAGTGGTGAAAAAGCCATTGGTAATTATTTTTTAAATGGAAAAGGAAAGCGTTTTAAAGCTGAATTAACTGAAAAAGAATATCAAGATTTAATTGATTTTGAAGGAAATGCCAACGGATTCAAAATTTTAACCGAAACCAAAAACGGGGTAGAAGGAAGCCTTCGGTTGTCCTATGCAACTTTGGGAGCTTTTATGAAGTATCCAAAAGAATCTCTTCCGAAGAAACTAACCAAGCATATAGCTGATAAAAAATACGGTGTTTTTCAGTCTGAAAAAGGCTTTTTTATTGAAGTAGCCGAAGAATTAGGATTACAGAATAGAAGTGACGGGGAAAATCTAAGTTATGGTCGGCACCCGTTAGCTTATTTGGTAGAAGCTGCCGACGATATTTGTTATACCATCATCGATTTTGAAGATGGAATTAATTTAGGTGTAATTGAAGAAGAATTTGCTTTAGAATATCTTATTAATTTGGTAAAAGGAAATATGTATAGAGAAAAATACAACAACTTAAAAAAATCGTCAGACAGGATAGCCTATTTACGTTCCTTAGCAATTAACACTTTGGTGGATGAAGCAGCTTCGGTTTTTATTGAAAATGAAGAAGCTATTTTAAAAGGAGAATTTACTACTTCCTTATTAGATAAAAGCAAATACAAAGCTCAGATTGAAGATATTATAAAAATTAGTGTAGCGAAAATTTACAGAAGCACCGAAGTAACTGATAAAGAAATAGCAGGTTATAAAATATTAGAAACCTTATTAGATGTTCATACAACTTCTGTTGAAAACCTTTTCAACCATCAAACAAATCAATATGATAGTTTAATACTTAAAAATTTGACAGCAGATTTAGATGTTAAAAACACCATTTATCAAAATTTAATGGAGGTTTGTAATTATATTTCTCGCCTAACTGATGGCAATGCAATGTTAATTTTTCAAAAAATCAACGGAAATCTTTAATTATCATTCAATTATATGTTAAATTCACGCCTTTACAAAAAAGAGGCTTAAATTTCCTTATTAACAATTAAATAACACCTAACTAAAAACAAAAAAACTATGAAAAAATTACTCTATTTATTTATGTTTATTGCTACGAGTTTTGCTTTTGGGCAAGATTTTTCGAGTTCAGTAAACAATTATTTAAATTCAAACCGATCTCAACTGGGGTTGCAATCTCAAGATGTTGAAGATGTAATTGTGGATAGACACAGTTATTCAAAAAGTATGAATGTTGAAAACGTATGGGTTCTTCAACGTTACCAAGGAATTGAAGTTTTCAATTCATCATCATCATTTGCAGTACGAAATGGGGTTGTAATTAATGCTAATTTGTCTTTTTCTGAAAACCTATCGCAAAAAGTAAACACTACAAATGCAGCAATTTCAGCTAAGACAGCTATTACTAAAGCAGCGCAAAGTTTGGGGCTTTCAAACCCTTCTAACCTTCAATTAATCGAAACTATTTCAAATAATTCTTTCGTTTTTTCAAACGGTACAATTTCTTTAAATACGATTCCGGTTAAATTAGTTTATCAAACTACTGCGGATAACAAATTAATCCTTTCATGGGATTTAAGTATTTACCTGTTAGATGCTAGTCATTATTATAATGTAAGAATAGATGCTTCTACCGGAGAGTTGTTAGACACTAACGATTGGGTTGTAAGTTGTAGTTTTGAAGGAGAGACTCACAATGCTAATTTGCATAACAGTAAGAGTGTATTGTTTCCACAAGAAAGAGGAACTCTTGTAAATGCTGGTGGTGGTGCTCAATACAGAGTTTTTGCTATGCCAATTGAAAGTCCAAATCATGGCTCGGATGCTTTAGTTGCCGACCCTTCTCAAATTGGCTCAAGTAATCCTTTTGGATGGCACGATACAGATGGAACTCCAGGAGCAGAATACACAATTACAAGAGGTAATAACGTATGGTCGCAAGATGATATTAACGGAAACAATGGTACCGGATTCTCTGCAGATGGTGGTGTTGATTTATTATTTGACTTTCCATATGATTTTAATGCTCCAGTAGGAGATATGATAGAAGCATCAACGGTAAATTTATTTTACTGGAACAATATAATGCATGATGTTTGGTACGAATATGGTTTTGATGAGGAAAGTGGTAATTTTCAAGAAAACAATTATGGTAACGGAGGTAATGGAAGTGATTCTGTAAACGCTGATGCCCAAGATGGTGGCAGCACCAATAATGCAAACTTTTCGACTCCTCCAGATGGGAGTAATCCAAGAATGCAAATGTATTTATGGACTAGTGGAGCAAGTGGGCCCGTTGATATTTTAACAATTAATAGTGGCCCTTTAGCTGGAACTTATTCAGGAATTGCCGCTAATTTTGGAGCTTCTATTCCTGTGCCACCATTAACAGAAGATATTGTATTACTTGAAGATGACGATGCTGGAACATCATCTGACCCAAATGATGGGTGTGATAACATTACTAATCCAGGAGTATTAAATGGAAAAATTGTAGTTATTAGAAGAGGTGATTGCGAATTCGGTTTTAAAGCATTAAACGCTCAAAATGAAGGAGCGGTAGCTGTAATCATGGTTAATAATGTAGCTGGAGCACCTATTGCTATGGCTGGCGGTGCAGTTGGTGGAGGTGTTACCATTCCACTTTTTATGATTGATAATATTGACGGTGAAGCTATTATAGCTGAACTTGCTGGAGGACCTATCAACGGAACTATAAGTGGCGAAAACATTCCTCCAATGATAGATGGAGATCTTGATAATGGTATTATTGCTCATGAGTATGGTCACGGAATATCTATCCGTCTAACTGGAGGGGCAAATAATTCAAGTTGTTTAAATAATGCTGAACAAATGGGAGAAGGCTGGAGTGACTGGTTTGGTAATGTTCTAACAATGGAAACTGGTGATCAGCCTGAAGATCCAAGAGGAGTAGGTACTTATGCAACAGGACAACCAATAACAGGAGCAGGAATTAGACAATACCCATACAGTACAGATATGACTATTAACCCTTTAACTTACGGGAATTTACCGGCAACAGGAGGTCAAGTGCATGCTGTTGGAACCATTTGGGCTACAATGCTTTGGGATATGACTTGGTTTTTAATAATAGAACACGGGTTTGATTCAGATTTTTATAATGGTACAGGAGGAAACAATATTGCTATGCAATTAGTAATTGATGGTATTAAATTACAAGGCTGTTCTCCAGGATTTATTGATGGTAGAGATGCAATTATTGCTGCAGATTTAGCTGCAAATGGAGGTGCAAATGAATGTATTATTTGGAACGCATTTGCAAGAAGAGGATTAGGCGTTAGTGCAGATCAAGCAAGTCCGTTTAGTACAAGTGATGGTACAGCAGCTTTTGATCTTCCAGCAGGTTGTGATGAGCTTGGAGTAAATGATAATGGTTCATTAGAAAATAACTTTATTATTTATCCAAATCCATCTAACGGAAACATTAATATAAAATCATTAATTGATCTTGGTGATGCTGCCATTACTATCTATGATATTAACGGAAGAGCAGTATACAATCAAGAAGTTTCTTTGCAAAACACAGTTAGTGTAAATGCTGAAAACTTAAATACTGGAATTTATATTATTCAAATTAAAGGAGCAGATTACAGTCATTCTGCTAAATTAATTATTAACTAAGCAATTAGTAATAAAATTATTGAAAAGGGTTGTCTTATTAGGCAGCCCTTTTTTTATAGGAAAGAGTTGATAATTTTTGTTATTTCTTTAGAAGAAATACCAGCAATATCTTGTAATTCTTTAATCGTACCTTGATTTGGAAATACATTTGAAACACCAAGAAGTCTAAGAGTATTTTTATAATTATTAGCAACTGAAAATTCTGAAATTGCAGATCCAAAACCACCCGAAAGAATTCCGTCTTCTATGGTGATTATTATATGGTATTTTTTAAAAATAGAATGAAGTAATTTTTCATCCAAAGGTCTTACAAAACGCATATCATAAATTGAAACTTCTTCAGGTGCTTCACAATTATTTAACGCTTCGATTGCGTTTGAAGCTATTGTTCCAATTGTTAAAATAGCAATGGGCTCCCCTTTTTTTAACTGAACACCTTTCCCAATTTCAATTTTCGAAAAAGGTTGTTTCCAATTAATTATACTTCCTCTACCTCTTGGGTACCTTATAGCAATAGGGTTTTCTAAACCTAATTGAGCAGTGTAAAGTATGTTTCTTAATTCAATTTCATTTCTAGGAGCAAAAACAATGAGATTGGGAATGCAACGCAAAAACGAAATATCAAAAATACCGTGATGAGTAGCTCCATCTTCACCTACCATTCCTGCTCTATCTAAACAAAAGATAACAGGAAGGTTTTGCAAACAAACATCATGGATAACTTGGTCGTAAGCACGTTGTAAGAAAGTGGAATAAATATTACAAAACACAATAAATCCTTGAGTTGCCATCCCAGCGGAAAAAGTAACGGCGTGTTGTTCGGCAATTCCAACATCAAAAGCCCGTTCTGGAAATTTATCCATCATAAATTTTAAAGAGCTTCCAGTGGGCATTGCAGGAGTAATTCCAATAATATTTTTGTTGGTTGTAGCAAGTTCTACTAAAGTTTTTCCAAATACATCTTGAAATTTTGGCGCTTCCTTTTTAGTGTTTTTTGGAAGTAATTCTCCAGTGGAAGCATTAAATTTTCCAGGCGCATGATAAACTACTTGGTTTTCTTCGGCCTGACGTAATCCTTTTCCTTTTTTGGTAATAATGTGCAATAATTTTGGACCATCAATTTCTTTTAATCGTTGCAATTCAGAAATTAACTTGTCTATATTATGACCATCAATTGGTCCAGAATAATTGAAGTTTAATGCTTCAAATATGTTATCTGTTTTAGGAGTTTTATCTAAAGTAACTTTTAATAAATACTTTTTTAAAGCTCCTACACTTGGGTCTATTCCAATAGCATTATCGTTCAAAACAACTAATATGTTGGTATTAGTAACTCCTGCATGGTTAAGGGCTTCAAAAGCCATTCCACTTGCGATAGAAGCATCACCAATTACAGCAATGTGTTGCTTTTTTAACTTTCCTTTTAGCTGTGACGCAAGTGCCATCCCAAGAACCGCCGAAATAGAAGTGCTACTGTGTCCCGTACCAAAAGCATCGTAAATACTTTCAGAAATTTTTGGAAAACCACTAATACCATCTAACTGCCTATTGCTGTGAAAAGTGCCTTTTCTTTCGGTTAAGATTTTATGTCCATAAGCTTGGTGTCCAACATCCCAAACAAGTAAATCTTCAGGAGTATTAAAAACATAATGCAATGCAATGGTAAGTTCTACAACGCCTAAACTTGCTCCTAAATGACCTTCTTTGGTTGCGACCACATTGATAATGAAATCACGAAGTTCCTTTGCAAGAATGGGTAATTTTTGCAGTTGAATTTTTCGTAAATCCTTTGGAGATTGAATGCTATCTAAAATTGATTCTGACACGTGACAAAGATACTCTTTTAATGAATTAATGAGAGAATGAATTAGTTTATGAATAATTTAATGAGTGAATTAGTTAATAAGTTATTGAGTTAATAATAGATAAATTGAAGGATATTTTTCAATTTTGAATACTGAATACTGAATACTGAATACTGAATACTGAATACTGAATACTGAATACTGAATACTGAATACTGAATACTGAATACTGAAT
>JAJRQR010000098.1 GCA_024280145.1 Bacteroidota bacterium | reverse complement strand
CTTCCGAAGAAAAAGATTTACAAAGCCTTCCTGCTACCTATTTAATTTGTTGTTTAAACGACTTTACCGAGGCAAAAAACAAGCTATTGGAAGCTAAACCTTTTTTAAAGAAAGCGGGCGACTCGGTTTATAATTCGTATAAAGAAACAGCACGTATTTTACGAAAGATGAAATATAGTTAGATTTTTGTATCTTTAGATTTCTAACTAAAAAAGCTATGAAAAAATTACTACTAATATTGTGTGTCTTTATTTTACCTCTATCTTCAATTTATTCTCAATGTGAAATAAGCCCATATATTCAAAACAATTATGGGTTTGATGCTAAGGTTTTAACTCTAAGAGATATCATAAGTGATCCTAATGACCCTGACTATAATAATCCTTTTATTCCTGAATCTAGATTTACCCCCTATTTAGAAAAACTATCTGCCATTTATAACCAAGCTGAAAATGAGCCACTAATTGATTTGTTGTTTAATGAATACCAAATTCATTCAAATGTATATTCTTATAACACGGATTTTATACCCTATAAAAGAATGAACATTTATGTAGATAATGATATCGATTGGTTGGCAGAATTTATAGCAACGGGGCTGTCTGGTGACAGTTCATTGGATCAATTAATGACAAGTTTTCAATTCAATATTGCAAATTCTATTGAATTTAATAACATCACATATATTGCTCTAGAATCGGAGCTAGATTTTGTTAATATTACTGCACTTGTCGATGATTTTGAAGTAATTGTTGGGCTTGTTGATATAGAGCCTTGGGCAGGCCCTTTTGGTACAGGAACTTATATTGGTATACCATATGAGTTTGAATTTGGCATTTTAGCAACTTTATGTGACATCGTTGTTGAAAATGACCAATTTACATTCAGCGTACATGGAGGAGATTGTCCTGCTGGATGTATTTATAATGACTACTGGGAAATTTATATTTCTAATGATTGTGAAGTTGTTTTAAACACTATTTCATTTGATAAATTCGAATTCAATATTACTCCAAACCCTGTTTCAGAAATTTTACATATAACTTTTCCTAATGATTTTAAAAATGAATATTCAATCAAAATATTTTCAATTCAAGGAAAACAAATTCAAGAATTTAAAAATACGGCAAAATCTATTGATGTTTCAAAATTAGTTTCTGGTTTGTATTTTATTAAAATTCAAACAGAAAACAACCTGATTGTTACTAAAAAATTTATTAAAAAATAAATATAGTTAATTCGGGTGATTTTTAATCTATCGTAATTTCTTACCTTTATACCTCAACTTTAAAACTATATATAATGGGAATATTTGATACTATAAAAGAGAAATTATCTAATGAGTTTATTGACATAGTAGAATGGTTAGACTCCTCAGAGGACACTATTTGTTACCGTTTTGAACGTTATCAAAATGAAATTAAAAATAACGCAAAATTGATTGTTCGTGAAGGTCAAATTGCCGTGTTTATTAATGAAGGGCAATTAGCAGATGTTTTTGAACCAGGCACTTATACGTTAAACACTCAAAATATGCCCATTCTAACCACCTTAAAAGGGTGGAAATATGGTTTTGACAGTCCCTTTAAAGCGGAAGTATATTTTATAAATTCCACGCTGTTTACCGATGAAAAATGGGGAACTAAAAACCCAATTACCTTAAGTGATGACCGTTTTGGATTGATCGAAATTCGTGCTTTCGGGACTTATGCTTTTAGAGTTGAAGATGCAGGAAAGTTTATCATCGACATCGTTGGTACCGATAATAATTTCACCAATTTTGAAATTAACGAACACCTAAAAAGTTTAATTGCAACTCGTTTTACAGATACGGTTGGTCAAGCAAATCTTCCAATAGAATTATACGCAGCAAATACTACCGAACTTTCACAGACTTGTAAAGAAGTAATGGAACCCGAGTTTTTAAGTGTGGGTATTTCCTTAGAGAAATTCTATATCGAAAACGTTTCGATGCCAGAAGAACTTAAAAAAGAAATCTTCGAGTACAGTCGTATTGATAAATTAGATCTTGATAAATTAACCAAATTCAAAACTGCCAAAGCAATTGAAGCGGCTGCCAAAAATGAAGGCGGAACCGCAGGAGCAGGAATGGGAATGGGAATGGGCTTTGTACTCGCACAACAAATGGGCGGTTTAATGTCTCCTCAAATGGGAGGGCAACAACAAAATACAATGCAACAACAAGGCGGAATGATGCCTCCACCAATGCCGCCGAGCATTCAGTATTTCTATTCTCACGAAGGAAAACAAATGGGACCGGTAACTTTTGAACAGTTAAAAGCATTGTTTGCAAGTAGAACGGTAAATAAAGAATCCTTAGTTTGGAAACAAGGAATGTCGAATTGGACTGCCCTAAAAGAAGTAGAAGAATTAAAAGCATTTTTAGGCGGAAATACACCACCGCCGCTTCCTCCTCAATAATATTTATTTGTCATTCAGAGCGAAGCGAAGAATCTTTAGTATAAAATAATAAGATTCTTCTCCCGATAATTATCGGGACGTGCCTCCTTCTGAATGACAATTCGATTAAAAAATGGAAGAAAAAACTCCCAAAATCCCGATAGCTATCGGGACCGAATTAAAAAAATCCTGTACCAACTGTGGTGCAGAGCTTTTGTACGCACCAGGAACCACTGAGCTTAAGTGTGATTATTGCGGTTTTACCCAAGCTATATCTGTTTCAGAAAATAGTTTTGAAGAACTAGAACTCAAAGCCTATTTGAGTGAAATGGGATCGCAATCGTACAGTGAAGAAATCACAATGATTCAGTGTAAAAACTGTGGTGCCAATCAACATGTGGAAGAGAATTACAAATCACTCAGTTGTATCTACTGTGCTACTCCTTTGATTATAGAAGACATGTACAAAGAGGAATGGATAATTCCTGGTGCGGTTTTACCATTTCAGATTGACCAGAAAAAAGCACATTCTATTTTTCAGAAATGGGTAAAAGGCCTTTGGTTTGCTCCCAACAAACTAAAAAAAGCCACTTTAGATCCTCAAAACACCAAAGGATTGTATTCTCCTTATTGGACTTTTGATGCTCAGCTTTTCGCAAATTATACAGGACAAAGAGGAGAGCATTATTACGTTACCCGAACTGTTGGAACAGGAAAAAACAGACGAACAGAACAAGTTCAAAAAACACGATGGTATCCTGCTTCAGGTAATGTAAAAGGATTTGTGGATGACACTTTAACAAAAGCTTCGAAACAAAAAGCAGGTGTTATTCCTAAAGAAATTGCCAGTTGGAATTTAAAATTATTGCAACCTTTCGATAGTAGTTTTCTTGCTGGATTTGTTACTGAAAAATATACCATTCCGTTAAAAAGTGGTCATCAACAAGCTCAAAAAGT
>JAJRQR010000097.1 GCA_024280145.1 Bacteroidota bacterium | reverse complement strand
CATATTAAAAACATCTATTCTAAACTAGATGTAAAAAACAGAATTCAGGCCATGAAAAAAATAAATGGCTAATCATTATTCTTTACAAATAAAGCTTCTACACATAAAAACCACCCAAAAGGGTGAGTCTATTTCATCCTTTTTAATGAATTAAAATACTCATTTAAGAGGTAATTTTGTACTATAATTAAAAAAACATAGTCATGAAATTAACTTTTAAAATTGTAGTACTACTTGGGGTTTTTACATTTTCACAAAACAGTTATTCCCAATTATTAGACAGAATTGCACGTAGAACACAGCAAAAAATTGAGCGAGAAGCAGAAAATAGAGCCCAAAAAAAAAATAGATAAAGAAATCGATAAAACCTTCGATGAAATAGAAGATGATATTGATAGTAATGGTAAAAAAGAAGGTGATTCTGGTACTAAAAAAGAAAAAACTGCATCAAAAGAAAGTACTGAAACTAAAACCAACAGCGAGAATCAACAAGACTCACAAAACATTGATAACACTCCATCTATAGTATGGAATAAATATGACTTTATCCCTGGTGATATTGTTATTTTTGAGGATGCACCTAGTGCTGAAGAGGAAAACGGCGAGTTTCCAAGTCGTTGGGATTTATACAAAGGAGCAACGGAAATTGGAGAAGTGAATGGAGAAAATGTAATCATGTTTTTAAATGGTGGTGGAGAAATTGTGCCATACTTAAAAAACCCAAAAGAAGATTATTTACCCGAAATATTTACTTTAGAAATGGATGTTTGGTTTGAAAAAGGAACTAATTTTCATAGATACTGGATTTCTCTAAAAGATAAAAAAAATCAATTTAATACAGGACCTAGTGATTCGTTCACAATTTATGCAAATGGAATTGAATTCTTAGATACAGATAAAAGATATCCTGGAACAGAAAGCAGAAATTGGGCAGTTGAACCTCTTGGAAGATGGCGACATATTTCCATAGCGTTTACTAAAGGAAAAATGAAAGCCTATATGGATGATACTCGTTTAATAAACGTTCCACATTATGAGAAAAACCCAACTGGAATTACCATTGATAGTGAAAATGATAACATGTATGTTAAAAACATCCGCATTGCAAAAGGCGGCGTAAAATATTATGACCGTTTTCTTTCAGATGGAAAAATTATTGTAAACGGAATTAAATTCGATGTAAATAAAGCAACATTAAAACCTGAAAGTATGGGGCCTATTAATAAAATATACAAGTTGATGCTTAAAAATACTGAAGTTAATTTTAGTGTAGAAGGACATACTGATACCGATGGTTCTAAAGAAGCCAACCAAATATTATCTGTAGCGAGAGCAAAAACGGTGATGAATAAACTTATAGAGATGGGAATTGATAAAACTCGCCTAAAATTTACAGGATTTGGAGAAAACAAACCATTAGATAATAACATAACTCCCGAAGGAAAAGCAAATAACCGAAGAGTAGAATTTGTAAAATTTTAAAATAACTACTTACTATGAAAAATATAATAGCAATATTAATAATTATAGCATTAACTGCTTGTAATTCAACCAAAAAAGTTGGGAATCAATCTTTGTATCAAAAGCTAGATTACAAACAAATAGATGAACAATACGATAGTTTTAGTCAGAAAAAGATTTTAGTTTCCAATAAAGAGGGAATTCAACTTAAAAAAGGAGCAGTTATACTATTAATTACATCTGATAGGAAGTTGGGTAAAATGGAAATTGTTTCAGTAAACCCAGATGAAAATTATAAAATCACTTTTAATTACACCATTTATAATAATGATGGAAGTATTATAAGCAGCAAAGATAATTACGGATTAAGAGGAACTTGGGTTTATGATTTTGATAAAGAATCTGATGAGGCTACAAGTTCAGACAAAGACATTTGGAATAGTAGAGAGGATGATTTTACCACTTACTTATACGCTGAAAATGAAGTTAATATGTATTTAATACCACAATAAAATGAAAAAACTAAGTATCCTTTTTTTATTCGCAACACTATTTATTAGTTGCAATAATGACGCACAAAATACCGGTAAAAACAACCTTAAACGTTACGAGGTGAAATCTGGAATCATAATTTACAACACCACAACTTCAGGAAAAGTAATGGGAAGTGTTATTTCTGGCTCAGGTACCGAAAAAACCTATTTTAAAGATTGGGGAGCTGTTGAGTTGATTGAAGAAGAATCTACAACGACCACAAAAATGAAAATGTTTGGACAAAATAATACAGAAACCGAAAATGTACACACCATAGCAAAGCTTGATAATGGAGAAAGTTATCATGTTGATTTTAAGAAAAAAGAAATTTATGCAGGACGTGATATGGCGATGGACATGGTTACTATTTTTCATCCTAATAGTGATGCTGGCGAAATAGGTAAAAACATGACAGACGGAATGGGCGGAAAAGTAATAGGCAATGAATCATTTTTAGGATATGATTGTGAAATCTATGATTTAATGGGATCAAGACAATGGATTTATAAAGGAGTTACTTTAAAAATGGAAGTGACAGTAATGGGAGTTACTACTATAAAAACCGCTACTTCTGCAAAGTTTGACATTTCTGTTTCTGATTCTTATTTTGAGCTTCCAGATTTTCCAGTTATTAAATTGGATGGTTTTCAAACTAATGAAGAATTTGATTCAGAAATGGAAGATATGGATGAAAACATTGAAGCCTTAAAAAACATGTCTTTTGAAGAATGGAAAAAAATTGCAACTGAAAATGATGAGAAAATGAAAAATATGAGCGATAAACAATTACATGAAACTTACGATATGCTTCAAAAAATGTTAGAAATGAGAAACTAATAACTATCCAAATATGTGTTTTATGAAGCTTGCAGATTCATTTTTGCAGGCTTCAATTTTTATAATAAATTTTAATAATCTTATGCTAAGAACACCTAATTCTTATAATAAATGGATATTTTTGTAAGATTATGAGTATTTCAGGAAATCTATTAAATATAAAGAATAAACTGCCCAGTAATGTGACATTGGTAGCGGTTTCAAAAACAAAACCTTCTAGTGATATCTTAGAAGCGTACGCCTCTGGACACCGTATTTTTGGGGAAAATAAAATCCAAGAATTGGTGGGTAAATATGAGGAGTTACCCAAAGATATTGAATGGCATATGATTGGTCATATTCAACGAAATAAGGTGAAATATATGGCACCTTTTGTCAATTTAATTCACGCGGTCGATAGTTTGCGTTTACTGAAAGAAATTAACAAACAAGCTCTAAAAAACAATCGAATAATTAGCTGTTTACTTCAGATTAAAATTGCTTCAGAAGAAACAAAATTTGGTTTGACAGAAGTGGAAGTATCTGATTTATTAGCTTCAGAAGAATTCAAATTCTTTCAGAATATAAAAATTGAAGGATTAATGGGAATGGCAACTTTTACCCATAATCAAGAACAACTTAAGAAGGAATTCAGTTTACTTAAAAAAATCTATGATAATGTTTGCAAACTGAATACCGCCAACTGCCAACTGAATACTTTGTCAATGGGAATGAGTGATGACTATCCAATCGCTCTCGAAAATGGCAGCAATATGATTCGTGTAGGAAGCTCCATCTTCGGAAAAAGAGCTTGTAGTATCAACTTAAATCCTACATCTTAAAACCTATTTTGTACGCAATATTAGATATAGAAACCACTGGTGGCAAATACAATGAAGAAGGTATTACCGAAATCGCCATCTATAAATTTGACGGTCATCAAATTGTAGATCAGTTTTCGAGCTTGGTAAATCCCGAACGTAGCATTCAACCTTTTGTGGTTAATCTAACAGGGATTAATAATAAAATGCTCATCAATGCACCCAAGTTTTACGAAGTTGCAAAGCGCATTATTGAAATTACAGATGGTTGTACCATTGTAGCACACAATGCACAATTTGATAACCGAATATTACGTACAGAATTTGACAGATTAGGCTATAATTTTGAAATGCCTACACTTTGTACCGTTGACTTAGCAAAGAAATTAATTCCGGGGCTTCCCTCCTACAGTTTGGGAAAATTAGTACGTTCTCTAGGAATTCCAATTACAGATAGGCACCGTGCTCAAGGCGATGCAAAGGCAACGGTTACACTTTTTAAAATGTTATTGGAAAAAGATGTGGATAAAATCATCATTTCGGAAGCAGTAAAAAAAGATCCAAAACGTCAATTAGAACCAAAGCTTCTTGACATTATTGAAACAGCACCAACAACAACAGGTGTTTATTATATGCACCGCAGTAATGGAAAAATTATCTATGTTGGAAAAAGTAGAAATATTAAAAAACGACTGATTCAGCATTTCACCAACGATAATAAAAAGTCGAAGAAAATACAGTTAGAAGTAGCTTCCGTAACTTATGAAGAAACAGGAAACGATTTAATCGCACAACTAAAAGAAAGCCAGGAAATAAAAAAGCTGAAACCTATTTTTAATCATGCTTTAAAAAGAAATATATTTCAAAGTCAGTTGGTTTCATATCTAGACGAAAATGGTTATATCAACCTAAAAATAGAAAAAGTTGATTCAGAAAACGAAAATAAAAAACATATAATTACCACCTTTACCAATCAACAACAAGCTAAAAGTTTCTTATATAAAATCACAGATGAATTCCAGTTATGTCAAAAATTAACTCACCTCGAAAAAGTAGATGGAGCTTGTTTTAACTACGGAATTAAAATGTGTTTAGGTGCTTGTTTACATACAGAAAAACCTGAGGAATACAATAAACGTGTTCAGCAATTCATTAATAAAAGTAGTTATAAACATCAATCTATGCTGATTATTGACAAAGGTCGTGAGATAGACGAACATTCTGTAATTTTAATAGAAAATGGAGAATACAAAGGCTATGGTTTTTATAATTTAAACTTTCAGATTAACAGTTCGGAGGTATTAAAATCTATCATCAACCAAATGGAAAATAATCGGGACACACAACATATTATTCAAGGATATTTACGAAAGAACAGAGTTCAGAAAATAGTTAAATTAGATTAAGGTAAACTTATACCGAGTTTTTCTTTATTTTAGACTTTTAAATATATTATATCAAAACACTTCAAAAAAATAACTGGCGACGCAAACTTTATGAAATCATTTATGAAGCAGATACGCCTATGGGTAAGCTTTTTGATGTTGTTTTATTAATTCTGATAGTATTCAGCATTATTTTGGTAATGTTAGAAAGTGTAAAGGAAATTGATAAAATTTACCACGATATTCTGTTTTTTGGTGAATGGGTTATTACTATATTTTTTACAATTGAATATATTGCTCGAATCATTACCGTAAAAAAACCGTCCAAATACATTTTTAGTTTCTACGGAATTATAGATTTTCTTTCAACCATTCCATTATATCTATCTTATTTTATTGTCGGTTCTCAAACATTATTAACTGTAAGAGCTTTGCGATTACTTAGAGTTTTTAGAATCTTAAAAGTAACTCGTTATGTAGGAGAATCTAATAAACTACTAAGAGCCTTAAAACAAAGCCGAGTTAAAATTACCATTTTCCTATTTGCAGTTGTTGTAATTGTAATAATAGCAGGTACTATAATGTACTTAATTGAAGGAGAAGCAAGTGGTTTTAACAACATACCTGTAAGTGTTTATTGGAGCATCGTAACACTTACCACTGTTGGGTATGGCGACATACACCCTTTAACACCATTTGGTCAGCTTATCGCTTCTGTTTTAATGATTTTAGGTTATGGTATTATCGCTGTTCCTACTGGAATTGTTAGCGCAGAGTATACAAAAAACTACTCTAATGTCAATCTGAACACTCAAGTTTGCAGTAATTGTCACAAAGAAAATCATAATGATGATTCTAAATTTTGTTCCAACTGCGGGCAAAAACTGAATGTTATCACTGAAAAACAATAACGTGTTAAATAACAAATTTCTTATTTGCATTGTTGGTCCTACAGCTATCGGAAAAACGGCACTTTCAATAAAAATTGCCAATCATTTTTCTACGGAAATAATTTCGGCAGATTCTCGTCAGTTTTATAAAGAAATGAACATTGGTACAGCGGTTCCTTCTTCGGAAGAATTAGCAGCAGCACCACATCATTTTATTCAAAACCGAAGTATTTTCGAAAATTACAGTGTTGGTGATTTTGAAAGAGATGTTATTAATTTATTAGATTCTCTTTTTGAAAAACATAACGTTTTGGTAATGGTTGGAGGTTCTGGTTTGTATGTTGATGCTGTCGTGAAAGGTTTGGATAAGTTTCCAGAGGTTTCAAATGAAATAAAAGAAACACTAAAACAAGAATATAATAAATTTGGGATTGAGCCACTTCAAAAGGAATTAAAAGAAAAAGACCCTCTTTATTTTGAAAAAGTAGATCTACAAAACCACCATCGTGTTATTAGAGCTTTGGGGGTTTGCCGAGCACAAGAACTCCCCTATTCTTCTTTTCTAAAGGCTGAAAGTACAGCTCGGAATTTTCAAACAATTTTTATTGGACTTACTGCTGAAAGAGAATTTGTCTATAATAGAATTAACCAACGTGTTGATATAATGATTGAAGAAGGCTTGATTGAAGAAGCAAAATTACTACATCAACACAAGAGTTTAAATGCCCTCCAAACCGTAGGATATAAAGAATTATTCTGGTATTTTGAAGGTGATTATTCAAAAGAACAAGCTCTTGAAGAAATTAAGAAAAACACCCGAAGATTTGCCAAACGACAAGGGACTTGGTTTCGAAAAAACGAAGCCATTAATTGGTTTGACTACCAAACGCCTATTTCTGAAGTAATTAATTTAATTGAAAACATACTTCCCATTTCTGAAAACTAAAAACGGGAAGTAGTTTAAAAATTAACACTTAATGCTCTACTTCACTCTTTACTACTAAACGAAATCCTTCGCCGTGAATATTGATAATTTCAACATCATCATCTTTGCTCAAATACTTACGTAATTTAGCTATATACACATCCATACTTCGAGAAGTAAAGTAATTATCGTCTCTCCATATTTTTGTCAATGCTAATTCACGAGGCATTAAATCGTTTTTATGTAATGCCAATAAACGAAGTAAATCGTTTTCTTTTGGTGAAAGTTTTACTGGATTTTCTTTGTTATAAGTTAAGAATCTCAGTCTTGAATTAAGGAAGAAATTCCCAACATTAAACTCAAATTCTTTGCTATCTGATACCGTATCTGTAGCTTTTCGCTGAATAATTGCTTTAATTTTCATCAACAAAACTTCACTATCAAAAGGTTTGTTTAGATAATCGTCTGCACCTACTTTATATCCTTTGAGCACATCTTCTTTTAATGCTTTTGCGGTTAAAAATATAATTGGTACATCTTTATTTTTTTCTCGAATTTCTTTTGCTAAAGTAAACCCGTCCTTATAAGGCATCATTACATCTAAAATACAAAGATCAAAATCTCCTTTTTTAAATTTTTCAAATCCTTCCATTCCGTTTTTAGCATGAGTAACATCGTAGTCATTCATTGCTAAATAATCTTTAAGTACAGTTCCAAAATTTGGATCGTCTTCTACTAATAGAATTTTTTTGTTTTCAGTTTCCATATTGTTATGATATTAAGTGTAATTTAATGATAAAGGTACTTCCTTTCCCTTTTTCGCTTTCTACTGTTATTTCGGCATTATGGTCGTCTAATATCCTTTTTACATAAGAAAGCCCTAAACCGTGCCCTTTTACATTGTGAATATTCCCCATTTGCTCTCTATAAAATTTTTCAAATATTTTTTTCTGAACGGCTTTACTCATTCCTATTCCTTTATCCACAACCTTTACAATAACATCGTTTCCTTCATTTTCTGTGTAAATATCTATTTCTGGTGGTCCTTCTGTGTATTTAATTCCGTTGTCAATAACATTTACAATAACATTGGTTAAATGAATATCACTACCATAAATCAATGCATTATCTGCCTTTAAATGAGTTTTTATATAGCCCCCTTTATCTTCAACTATCAAACTAACGTGTGTGATTGCATCTTCGATTATATAATCTAGATTTATTTCATCTTTTTCTAAATCCAATTCATTTTTTTCAAGTTTTGATATTCTTAAAACATTTTCAACTTGAGTATGCATTCTTCTATTTTCTTCTCTAATCATATTATGATAACGACTAATAAACTCTTTATCATCTGCTACTTTAGGATTCTTTAAAGCATCTAATGCTAAATTAATGGTAGCAATAGGAGTTTTAAACTCGTGCGTCATATTATTTATAAAGTCTGTTTTTATCTGTGATATTTGTCGTTGCTTTTGCAATTGTCTTAAAGCACTTAAGTAGGTGAATAAAATGACACTTGTAAAAGCCAATGACAACAGTGCCATACCCATTATTGAGCTCAGTACAAATTTCTTTTTATCAGTGAAGTTTACATACAATTGAAAACTTGTTTTAATATCATTATTAACAAACAAGGGGACTCCATAGGTTGAAATTGGATCTAAACTAAAATTTTTAGAATGAATTTTTGTTTCTAAATCATTGCTATAAATGGCATACTCAAAATTAGCACTTAATGCTCTTTCTTTTAATTCTTTTGAAACTAGTTTTTCAATTTTTTCTCCCGAAACTCGTTTATGTATAGGTGTTTTTGCAAGTATATTTCTATAAGCATTTTCAAACTGATTTTGTTCATAATCCTTTAAACGCTTAAAATTTTCTGTTCGTGATTGCACGTTTTTACCACCATCTACTCCTGGTGTAATCTTGGTAGTGATTCTTCTACTTGTAATTTTTTTAAATTGAATACTATCCATATCCAAGTCTAAAGCACTTGTAGAAAGTTTGTAGTCTTCTTCTAAAACTCCATCTGAAAAAATATAAGTTTCATCATTTCTTTCATTTGTTATAGTATAAATTAATTCACTAAAACTTGCTTGATCGGGAACCTGTATGGTATCAATTATACTATTATAAACATTGTATAATTTTTCGATTTCTTCTAACTGAATTTGTTTGGAAACTGAAATTAATATCTGGCGAACATTTAAAGTGAATTGTTCTTCTCTATTTTCATAAGAATTTTTAATCCAATACCCTTGTACAAAAACTATTCCCAATAAAGAGAGGGACATTAATACAGTAAGTATCGAAAAGAGTTTCTTATTCATAGTTCAAAAATAGAATTTTAACATTTAGAAATGTTAACGTTTAACCAAATGTTAACAAAATAAAATATTCTTATTTTTTTATGGATTTTAACAGAAATAAATTGATTTCTATTACCTTTTCTTGAGTAGTCTGTAAATCAATATTATGAATGATTAAGTCTGAAAGAACTGTTTTCTTTTCATCATTCCATTGATTTTTCATTCTTACTTCAATTTCTTTTACAGAAGCATTATCACGTTCCACTACTCGCTGAATTCTAATTTCGGAAGGGGCAGTAACTAATATAGTATAATCGCAATCTTTATAAGATCTATTTTCAAACAAAATGGCAGCTTCTTTAATGCAATAAACTCCTTTTTGTTTTTTTACCCATTTATTAAAATGCTCAGCTACTTTAGGGTGAATAATTTGATTTACTTTTTCTAATAATTTTTTATTATTAAAAATTAATTTGGCTACATATTTTTTATTAATTCCATCTGGTAAATAAGCTTTATCACCTAAAAGAGCAATTATTTTATTCTTTATATATTTTGAAGAATTTGTGAGTTTTTTAGCTTCAACATCTGCAATATAAACTGGGACACCTAATTCCTTAAACATGTTAGCAACAGTAGTTTTACCACTTCCAATACCACCGGTAAGT
This sequence comes from Bacteroidota bacterium, assembly GCA_024280145.1. Classification (GTDB taxonomy): domain Bacteria; phylum Bacteroidota; class Bacteroidia; order Flavobacteriales; family Flavobacteriaceae; genus Marifrigoribacter. Next base: position 22,414 of record JAJRQR010000097.1, on the reverse strand, counting down.
CCAACTATTTTCATTTAAAAATCAAATATTTTATTTTATTTTCAGAAAGCTCAAGGTTTAAAATGCTATCAGGCCTTTTTATAAACTGAGGTACCATAAAGCTTTCGGTTTCATTTCTTTTATTATAATCGCAAATTATTGAAAAATCATTTTCAGTTAAATCATTGTATTCTTCCATAGAAACATCAAAAGTAAGTGTCATTAATTCGGGGATAATTTTCAAATCAATTTCTTCTGGTAGGTTTTTAATAATTATAGGAATGGTCAATGATTTTTGAGTAAACTCTTTTACTGAAGCGGTAAGCTGTATTTGTTTTTGAGAATAGGATATTTCATCATTTTCTGATTGAATTAATTGCAAAATAATTGAAATACTTTCTTTTACATTACTTAATTTAATAACTTCAGTTGAAATTAAATTAAGAGAATCTAATATATGTGAAGCTCCTGTGATTACTATAGAATCTGGAATTATTTTAAAGCCATTAACAGATTTATAGCCTTTTTCAAATTCAATCTCTTCAATAAGATTTACTTTTATTTTTTTAGTTTCCAATTCATCTAACTTTATTTGTAAACCCTCAACCGAAACATTTTTAATTGCAATATTCTTTTTTAATTGTAAATTTATCACTCTCAATAAATCTTGTTTCGTTATAATTAATTCAGTCTCTCCTTTTTTGTAGAAATTTTGTAAATTAATTGAAATCACTGGTTTGTTTATTTTATAAAACAGGAAGTCAAAACCATTAGCCGTTAAGTCAAAAGAAATTTGATTTATATTATTTTCTGAAAGCAACACATTTTCTGGAACATTAACATACCATAAAGAAGCATCAACAGTAGCTGTAAATTCCTTTGAAAACTTCGAAAGAAACCATAAAAAAGTAGCAATGAATAAAAAAAGAAAAAACATTTTCAGCTTTCCTTTTTTTACTTCCTTAAATTTTGATTTTGACATATTATTGCAAATTACTTAATGCTAAAATTACTTAAAAAATAAATTAGGAAACTGTTTTTCGGGATCTCTTTTTAAAATATTTATATAATAATTGGATTTAACAAATGCTAAACCATAACCAAAAAACTGTATAAAAACAGCGAAAACTGATAACATACCAATTAGTAAGCTTTTATTTTTAACACTTGAATCTATAAACAATAAAATCAAGTACAAAAGTAAAGGAATGCATATAAATATATTAATAAACCCGCTTCCTAAGATTGTGAATAGTGTAAAAAAAACAAACAACGAAGGAAACCAAAATGTTATTTTAGAAGCTTGTGGATGCCATTTATTTAGAATAGGACGTACCAGTCCAAACTTTTTTACTTGCTGATAAAATTTTCTCCAAGATATTCTTCGCTTATGATAAACGTATGCATTAGGAATAAATGTGGTTTTAAATCCTACTTTTAAAATGCGTTGTGTCAAATCTGGGTCTTCCCCTGGATGAATTTTTGCAAACCCATTTGTTGCTGTAAAAGCCTCTTTAGAAATTCCCATATTAAAACTCCTTGGCTCAAATTTATTGATGCTTTTTTTACTTCCTCTAATACCTCCAGTGGTAAGAAAAGAGGTCATAGTATAGTTGATGGCTTTTTGAAGTGTACTAAAATTTTTATCAGCTGCATCTGCACCACCAAAACAATCAATATAGTTTTTCTTTAAATAATTTGAAACGGTGTTTAAATAATGGGGAGGTAAAATACAATCGGAATCTAAAATAATAAAATAATCCCCTTTTGCTCGTTGCATTCCATAATTTCGAGAATCACCAGGCCCAGAATTTTCTTTAAAATAATATGAAATGTCTAAATTTCTTTGAAAACTTTCGATTATACTTTTAGAAGTTTGTGTAGAGCCATCTTCAATTAAAACAATTTCAAAATCATTTTCATACTCTAGCTTAATAAAACTCTCAAGAAGTTCCCTTACCTCTTGTGGCCTATTATAAACCGGAATAATAAAAGAAAAGAAAACCTGCTCTTTCATAGTACAAATGTAAAAAAAAAGCCATTCTATTTTTATTTAGAACAGCTTAAGTATGATACTGGAATTAATTATTTTTCCATAAATGCTTCCATCACTTCATTACTAACTCCCATATTTGAGAATCCTCCATCATTATATAAATTCTGCAATGTTACTCTCTTGGTTAAATCACTAAACATAGCAATTGTATAGTTGGCACAATCTAATGCTGTTGCATTTCCTAAAGGTGACATTTTATCTGCGTAAGCAATAAAACCATCAAATCCTTTTACTCCTTGACCTGCTGTTGTAGGAGTTGGAGATTGAGAAATGGTATTAACTCTTACTTTTTTATCTCTACCGAAGAAATAACCAAAGCTTCTTGCAATAGACTCTAAATAAGCTTTATTATCTGCCATATCATTATAATCTGGAAATACACGTTGTGAAGCCATATAGGTTAAAGCAACAATACTTCCCCATTCATTCATTGCATTTTTTTGATATAAAACTTGCATTACTTTATGAAATGAACCCGCAGAAACATCCCAACCTTTATGAGTGAAATTATAATTTTGATTTGTATAAGCATTTCCTTTTCGAACATTAACAGACATACCTATTGAATGCAATACAAAATCTATTTTCCCGCCTAAGATTTCCATAGATTTTTCAACAAGATTTTCCAAATCTTCTAAACTAGTTGCATCTGCAGGAATAATTTCGGAGTTTGTTTTAGCAGCTAAATCTTTTATTTGCCCCATTCTCATTGCAATAGGCGCATTAGTTAATACAAACTCTCCACCTTCAGCGTGAACACGTTCAGCAGTTTTCCAGGCTATTGAATGCTCATCTAATGCTCCAAAAATAATTCCTCTTTTTCCTTTTAATAAATTATATGACATTATTATTTATTTAGTTAATGTTGGTAAATATACGTTTAATTCAGTAATTCTTTTGCTTGATTTATTGCTGAATTAGATTTGTTTTTTCCGCCTATCATTTCTGCAATTTCTATTTCTCTTTCAAAATCTGATAAGGATTTTAGTTTTGTAACCGTAACATTATTGTTATCTTCTTTGTAAATTTTAATCTGCTGATTTCCTGCGGCAGCAATTTGTGGCAAATGTGTAATACTTATCATTTGCATTGTCAAACTCATCTCTTTAAGTATCGTTGCCATTTTATAGGCTATTTCACCAGAAATTCCAGAATCTATTTCATCAAATATTACAGTTGGTAATTGCTGATATTGTGCTAAAATTGCTTTAATTGAAAGCATAATTCTACTAAGTTCCCCTCCTGATGCTACTTTTTTTATTGGTGCAAATTCCTGTCCTTTATTTGCTGTAAATAATAATTGTAATGAATCTATTCCGTTTTTTCTAAAATTTGAAGAAATTGTTAATTCAAATTTAAAATCGGCATTGGGTAATCCCAATTCAGTTAAAATTGTTGTTAGTTTATTTTTTAAAGGAATTATTGCACTTAATCGTTTTTTATGTAATTTATTTCCAATTTCTAAAATTGTTTTTTGAGCTTTGGTTTGTAGCTCTTCTAATTTCACTAATTCTCCATCCAAATTTTGTGTGATCTCTATTTTTGAAGCCAGCTTATTCTGAATTTCTAATAATTCAGAGACTGTTGTAACTGTATGTTTTTGCTGTAGTTTATAAATTAACTGAAGCTTTTCATTTATTTCAGATAATAAAAACGGATTTGCTTCAATGTTTGTAAAAATGGATGCTAACTCATTTGAAATATCTTCCATTTCAATCGAAACACTATTAATTCGATTCCAAATATCATTGAATTCGGATGATATATTCTGAAGCTTACTCAATAACAATCTTGCTTCCTTAATAGTAGTAATAGTCCCTATTTGCTCCTCTGAAAACAGTTGGTTTATTTGAGATAATGTTTCTTGAATTGCTTCAGTATTATTCAGCTTTTCATAAGATTCTTCTAATTCTCTCTGATTTTTATCATCTAAATTAGCTTCAACTAATTCGTTGTATAAAAAAGTATTATAATCCAACTCTTTTGAAGCTGACTCTTTTTTATAATACAAATCTGAAATGGTCTCAGAAAGGTTATTAAACTCTTTTAGTTTTTCAGAATATTTATCTAAAAGCACTTTATTTCCTGCAAGAACATCAATAATTTCCATTTGGTAAGTTTCAGAAAACAAAGCCAATGTTTCATGTTGACTATGAATATCTACCAACTGCGGAGCAATATTTTGCAATTGTGAAAGGGTAACTGGAGTATCATTAACAAAAGCTCTAGATTTTCCTGAAGGCAGAAGCTCCCTTCTTATTATTGTGTGATTTTCAAAATCGAGATTATAAAGGTTAAAATATTTTAAAAGCGACTTTTCTTCTAGAGAAAATTCCGCCTCAATAATACATTTTTTGATAGATCTCTAACACTTGTTAAGTCAGCTCTTTTTCCTAAAACCAGTACTAGAGCGCCTAATAATATAGATTTTCCAGCTCCTGTTTCACCTGTGATTGTAGTAAACCCCGAAGATAAATCGACACTTATGTCATCAATTAAAGCAAAGTTTTGTATGGAAAGTTTTGTAATCAAAAAAGAATATTTTAAATCTTAAAAAATGAAATTGAATTACAAATAAAGGAAATTATTTTACAAAAACAATACTTTTTCTAATTGCTAATTTCAGCCCAATTACTTCTTTTTGTAGGTGCCATTCGGTTAAGATTATTTACCAATGTAGCAATATCAATACCAGGCCCGTCTGTAAAAATATTTTGTATCTCATCTGCTTTAGCATCAAAGAATGTTCTTAATAAGAAAGAATTAGGTCTTCTATCGTTGATACCTTTTAAAATAGCAATAGACCCTGCAATATTGATTTTTGCATCTCTTTGTGATTGAGTCATTGTATCCAATCCCAAACGATGATAATCATACATTACAGTATGAAATTCCTTATAAACTTGTGAAATTAATGCATCATTAAACCTGAATCTTGACTGATTACCATCAGTTGACTTCCACCCTCTTGAACCACTAGAAGATGCTGTATTTACAATTTGTTTTGCAGTATCAAAATAGGGCTCTCCTCCATTAAGTTCGTATGAGTCAGCATCTAAGCCCAATATTGTATATACATGAAATGCAATAACAGAAATTAAATTTGAATCAAAAGAATTAATATTAAAAGTTAAAGGTTCAAACTCATTATAACTAAAATCAAACTGCCTGTCGTTATAATTATAAATTGGACTACTATAAGTAGAATTAAAAATTGGGCGTGAAGCCTGAATTTGAACAGAAGCTTTAAATAAATTTGAATCGAATTCAGTAATTATAATAGACATATTACAGTCTATTCGTTCTTGATTTTTATATTCTTTATCTGTCCAAACTGTATTGTTTACAAACTCAAGCAATTGCGTTTCTAAGGTTCTAAACACCTGTAAATTAGGTTGACCTGTTTGTTCTGCATTAATTGTAACTGTACAATTTAATTCTTGTGCATTACTAAATATTGAAGCAAATAAAAATGAAACTAATATTACGTTTTTAAACATGAAACTCTTTTATTATATGTTGTAAAATATCTTTGGCTACTTCCTTTTTAGGTTTAACTTCAAAAGGCGTAATCTTATTGTCTTTATTAATTAAAGTAACTTTATTGGTGTTTGTTTTAAAACCTGCACCTTTATCGTTGAGCGAATTTAACACAATTAAATCTAAATTCTTTTTTTTCAGTTTTGTTTTTGCATTTTCAATTTCATTTTCTGTTTCTAATGCAAAACCAACTAAATATTTACCCCCTTTTATTTCCCCCAATGAAGCTAAAATATCTTTAGTTTTTTCAAGTGTAATTGTTAAGGTGCTTTCTTTCTTTTTAATTTTTTGTAAAGCTACTTCTTTTGGAGTGAAATCTGCAACTGCAGCGCTTAATATGGCAATATCACAACTTTTATAATACTGATGTACCGCGCTATACATTTCTTTAGCAGAAGTAACAGATATAATATTTATTGATGAATTTTTAGACCTTATACTAACTGGCCCTGAGACTAATATTACTTCTGCTCCTAATTCTGCAGCAGTTTCTGCAAGTGCATAACCCATTTTTCCACTGGAATGGTTTCCAATAAATCGTACGGGATCTATCGCTTCAAAAGTTGGCCCTGCAGTAATTAATATTTTTTTTTCTTTTAAAGGAAGTCCTTCAAGAATATCATTTCAATAAACGAAACAATATCTTCGGGTTCAGCCATTCTTCCTTGTCCAACTAACCCGCTTGCTAGTTCACCAAAAGCAGCTGGAATTTGTATGTTTCCAAAACTATTTAACTTATCAAAAGTCTGTATAGTTGAAGGATGTTTATACATATCCAAATCCATTGCAGGGGCATAATAAACTGAGCATTTAGCCGAAAGATAGACCGCCAACAGTAAGTTATCACAAATACCATTTGCCATTTTAGACATGGTATTTGCAGTAGCTGGAGCAATCAAAAATAAATCTGCCCAAAGGGCTAACTCAACATGGTTATTCCATTGGGCATTTTCGTCTTCTTCGTTAGTAAATGAAGAATATACTTCGTTTTTTGATAAGGTAGAAAGCGTTAAGGGAGTGACAAATTCCTTTGAAGAAGGTGTCATCACAACCTTTACATTGGCTCCTTTTTTCACTAAAATTCTAACTAAAAAAGCTGTTTTATAAGCGGCAATACCAGCAGTAACACCTAGCAAAATATTTTTACCACTTAAAATAGACATTTTTTAGCTTTCTAGTTCTTCGTCTTGTGTATTTCTATGATAGATTTTATCTTCTAACCATTCTTGTACAGCAATAGCATGTGGCTTTGGAAGTCTTTCATAGAATTTTGAAACTTCGATTTGTTCTGTATTTTCGAATATTTCTTCTAAACTATCATTATAAGTAGCAAATTCATCTAATTTCTCCAATAATTCTTTTTTAATATCGCTATTAATTTGAATCGCTCTTTTTGAAATAATAGAAATTGCTTCATAAATATTATTAGTTGGACCATCCACTAAGTTTTTATCAATAGTTGTTGTATTTGATGGTGCATCGCTATTTTTTAAATCTCTCATAATTATATTAACTTGAAGTTTCTGTATTTTCTAATCTTAAATTTATATTGTCTTTTATTTTGTTTGCTTCTTCCATTAATTCACTATTTCCGAAGTATTTTACAAAATCATCATAATATTGTTTCGAAATAATAAGTCGTTCATTCACTTTTTGAGGAACACTATGTATTGCTAATTCGTATGCAGATTCAAACCTTCCAAAAAAAGCATCTTCTCTAAATTCTGAACCTGGATGATCACTAATAAAGTTTTCAAATGCTGATATAGCATTTTTATAGCTATTTAAAGCTTCACCAGTTTTTAAATATTGTTTCGCAACTTCAATATCCTTTTTTTCCAATTTATAGGTAAGCTCTTTTACCTTTTTATTAGCTTCTTTTCGGTAATCAGAATTTGGATAGCTATCTATAAAAAACTGTAATTTTTCCAAGCCCGTATAAGTATCGCTTTGATCTAAGGAATAAACCGGAGACAACTCATAATAACTCACTGCTGAATGATATGCTGCTAATTCCACACTGTCACTTTTTGGATACGAAATTGTAAAACGTTCAAATTGGTAACCCGCTAAATAATAATCTTCTAGGTTAAAATAAGTATTCGCATACATAAACATTAGCTTTTCAGCTTGAGGTTTTCCTCTATAAACAGGAACAATTTGTTCCATTAGTTTTAATGCTTTTTTATATTTTCCTTTTTGGTATAAATTTTCTGCAAAGGTATATTTCATTCCAGCATCAGGGTTTTTCAATATCTTTTGGTATTCACCGCAAGATGAAAAAAGAATGATTGAAAATAATAATAAAAATACTGCTTTCATAAATTTAGACTTCATTTTTTAGCGATAGATGTATTCGCTATTCATATTTTTTGTTTGATAAAAGTTTTTAACTTACTCGTTTTGTACTTTTAAAAAACATCGTGCAAAAGTAATCAAATTAACGGTATATCAAAAACTTATTATGTTGCTAAAATAGGCTTAGTATTATAGATAAACAGTAGCTTTTTGAAATATTTAACTCAAAACTATTTTATAGTGTTAAAAATTCTCAACAAATGAATCTATTTTAGAACGCAACTCATCACTTATTCCTACCAAAGGCAAACGAACCGAATCTCCACAAATATCCAATTTTTTGAAAACAGCCTTAATTCCTGCCGGGTTTCCTTCAGCAAAAATATAATCAATTGCAGGTGCAACTTTATAATGAAGTGTATAAGCTTCTTCCAGTTTTTTATTCAGTCCTAAACGTACCATTTCTGAAAACTCCTTTGGAAATCCTTCTCCAATAACAGAAATTACTCCTGCTCCTCCAGCTAATACCATAGGAAGTGTTATCATATCATCTCCAGAAATCACCAAAAAACCCTTTGGACAACCATCAATTAACTTCATTGCTTGCACTATATCACCAGCTGCTTCTTTTATGGCTACTATGTTTTTAAAATCTTTAGCTAATCGAATTACTGTTTCGGGTGCAATATTGGAAGCTGTTCTTCCAGGTACATTATAAACAATTATTGGAGTATCTGAAGCTTTTGAAATCGCAGCAAAATGCTGATAAATCCCTTCTTGAGTTGGTTTATTATAATAAGGCGAAATAGATAATATTGCTGTAAAATCGGTTAAACCTGTTGCTTTAATTTCTTCAACAACAGAAGCTGTATTATTACCACCAATCCCTAAAACCAATGGCAATCTTCCAGCGTTTACTTCAATAATAGTTGCAATAACTAATTGTTTTTCTTCTTTTTAAAGGGTGGCACTTTCAGCGGTAGTTCCTAAGATCACCAAATAATCAATTCCGTTGTCAATATTATAATTAACCACATTTTTTAAACCTGCTACATCTACCGAAAAATCTTCTTTAAACGGTGTAATCAATGCTACTCCTATTCCTATTAATTCTTTCATAATAATTCCTCGCGAATTCGGGGATCTCTTTTATTTATTTTATTTTACCTAAAACCATCAAATATTTTGTCAATTCTCTTTTAAAATCATTGATATTCAATAAATTCACATCAATTATCAAATCTAACATCCGACTATCAATACCTTCAAAACCAACTTTAAATTTCGCCTTACTTTTTGCTAACATCAAATCTAAATAATCGTTTTCATCGTTGTAATAAGCAATCAAAACATCAAATGGTTGATTTAAAAATTCGTTAGCATTTTGATTTTGAATGATTCCCTTCCAAGAAAACTCTTTATTATTAATTTGGTTTTGACGTAAAGAAGGTAATTTCTTTTTCACTTTCATAAACGTGAAAATTTTTACATCCTTGTCTTTTAGTCCAATTTCTTTTGAAACCTTTAGTAATTTTTCAAAATCCTGAAATACATCTTCATCTACCAAAAAGCCCATCGTAATTACCGAATCGTTAAGATGGGAAGTATCCCTACTTTTAAGGAGAGCATCTATCTTTTTTTGTATTTGATTCTTCTGAAAAAACTTAAACATACACTTTGTAAAACCCTTGCAAAAATACAAGTTTTGAAATCGAATTTACTCAAATTAAGAAATCATTAATAAAAAATCATCTTCTGAAATAATTGGTACTCCTAAGCTTTCTGCTTTGGTTCTTTTACTTGGGCCCATCTTATCTCCTGCCACTACATAACTAGTTTTTTTCGATATGGAGCTCGATACTTTTCCGCCGTTTTGTTCTATTAATTGTTTTAATTCGTTTCGAGAGACTTTGATAAATACTCCTGAAACCACAAACGTATTTCCAACTAATCTATCTGTTTGGCTGGCTAATTCTTCTTCTGATATTTCTAACTGAACTCCATTTTTCTTTAACCTATTAATGATTTCAATATGTTCTTCGGAAGCAAAAAAATCTATCACACTTTTTGCAATTACATCACCAATTTCATCTACATTAATCAGTTCTTCTTCGGAAGCGTTTGCCAAACCTTCAATATTTTTATAATGCTTTGCTAGTTTTTTTGCTACGGTTTCACCAACAAAACGAATCCCTAATGCAAATAAAACTCTTTCAAAGGGAATGTTTTTTGAAGCATTAACACCAGCAATTAAATTTTCAGCACTTTTTTCTGCCATCCGTTCTAAAGGAAGAATTTGATCAACCGATAATTCGTATAAATCAGCATAGTTTCTTATCAATTCATTTTGGACTAATAACGCTACAGTTTCAGACCCCAACCCATCAATATCCATTGCTTTTCGGGAAATAAAATGTTGAATTCTACCAATAATCTGAGGTGGACAACCATCTGTATTTGGACAAAAATGCTTAGCATCTCCTTCTTGTCGAACAAGTTCAGTTTGACATTCAGGACAATGTTTAATGTATTTAGTAAGTGTAGAATTTGAAGGTCTTTCTACTAAATTAACTCCAATAATTTTAGGAATAATCTCTCCGCCTTTTTCTACAAAAACAGTATCTCCAACTCGAATATCTAACTTTTCTATTTGATCTGCATTATGCAACGATGCACGTTTTACAATAGTTCCCGCTAACTCAATAGGTTCTAAATTGGCTACTGGTGTAATCGCTCCTGTACGTCCAACTTGATAGGTAATTTCATTTAAAACGGTCGAAACTTGCTCTGCTTTAAATTTATAAGCAATCGCCCAACGTGGTGCTTTTGCTGTGTAACCCAATTCCTCTTGCTGAAACAGGCTATTTACTTTTACCACCACTCCATCAGTTTCATAAGGCAAGTTGTGACGGTGAATATCCCAATATTCAATAAACTCAAATACTTCAGAAATGTTCTTGGCTAGCTTTGCAATCTTAGGAACTTTAAATCCCCATTCTCTGGCTTTTTCTAAACTTTCAAATTGGGTTGAAATAGGTAGTCGCTCCCCAACAATATGATATAACAAACAATCCAAAGGACGTTTTGCCACCTCGCTACTGTCTTGTAATTTCAAACTTCCTGAAGCAGTGTTTCTTGGATTTCGGTAGGGTTCTTCTCCTGCTTCAATTCGTTCTTCATTCATTTTATTAAATCCTTCAAAAGGAAGCACAATTTCTCCACGAATATCAAATCTTGGAGGATAGTTCCCTTTTAATTTTAAAGGAATAGAATTGATAGTTTTTATATTGGTCGTAACTTCATCTCCTTGATAGCCATCCCCTCTAGTTACAGCTCTTAATAATGTGCCGTTTTCATAAGTTAAACTAATGGAAGCACCGTCGTATTTAAGCTCACAGGTATATTCAACATCACCATCTACTAATTTTTTAATACGAGTTTCCCAATCTTCTAAATCTTCTTTGGAATAAGAATTCGCCAAAGAATACATTCTAAAATCGTGTTTTACGGTATTAAAATTCTTAGTTATTTCTCCACCAACTCTCAGAGTAGGCGAATTGGCATCGTAAAACTCAGGATATGCTTCTTCTAGTTGTTGAAGCTCTTTTAATTTTATATCAAAATCATAATCTGAAATTGTAGCATTGTCCAACACATAATAATTGTAATTATGTTTCCGAAGCCCTTCTCGTAACAGATTAATTTGTTGTTCTATATTCATAAAACAAATATAAAAAACAAACCTACTAGGTTTCTAAAACCTAGTAGGTTTGTTTTAAAAATTATAAACATTTATTTTTAGTCGTCAATAAAAATTTTCCGTACTAATGCCGCAGCGATTGCCCCAGCAATAGGTGCTACGATAAATAACCAAAGTTGACTTAATGCCATTCCGCCAGCAAATAAAGCAGGTCCTAAACTACGGGCTGGATTTACAGAAGTTCCTGTAATTGGAATTAAAACTAAATGAATCAACACCAAAGAAAGTCCAATTGCCAATCCTGCCATTTGTGGCGATGCTGCTTTTGCAGTGGTTCCGAAAATTACCATTAAAAATAAAAAGGTGAATACAAATTCTGCGATAAAAGCAGCTTGCATATCATAAGCTCCTCCATATCCTGTTCCCCAACCATTAGATCCTAAAGCCCATTCTCCCATGGAAAACCCTGTCGATCCCGTGGCTAATAAATATAAAACACCTGCCGCTGCAACGGCCCCTATACATTGAAAAACTACATAACCAACGGTATCTTTCATAGATAATTTACCAGCTGCCAACATCCCAATCGAAATTGCCGGATTAATATGACATCCTGAAATTGGACCGATGGTATAAGCCATCACTACAACAGCTAAACCAAATGCAAATGAAATTCCTAATAAGCCAATTCCCGCAGGACCACCTGGCGTAACTCCTGCAATTACAGCTGCACCGCAACCAAATAAAACTAATGCAAATGTCCCTAAGGCCTCTGCAAAATACTTTTTTGTTGAACTCATAATTAAAATATTTTTATAGTTAATAGACTTCAATATAGGAAGTTTAACAGAAGTAGCCTCCAAATGTTAAAAAGTAAAACTAAAAAGTTAATAAGTCAATTACATTATGTCCTTTCAGAATTCAACCATTTTGGCTTTTTGGGGTCTTTAAAATTGTGCATTTTTTTGAGAAGAACATCTATGTCTGAATCCACCAAAAGCAAGTTGAAATTGTCCAATGAAAGGAATCCTTTAGCAACCATTTTTTCTAACATTGAAATCAAATCGTCATAAAACCCATTTACATTTAAAAGCCCAATGGGTTTGGAATGCAAACCTAATTGAAGCCAAGTTAGGGTTTCAAAAAGCTCTTCAAAAGTTCCCATTCCTCCAGGCAGCGTAATAAATCCATCACTTTTTTCTTGCATAATCATTTTTCGGTCGTGCATATTTTGTGTGGTGATAATTTCGGATAAGCCGAGATGAACTACTTCTTTTAATTTTAAAAATTCTGGGATAATTCCAATTACTTTTCCAGAGTGATCTAAAGTCGCTTTGGCAACGGTTCCCATAATCCCAATTTTAGCAGCTCCATAAACCAAGGTAATTTCTTTTTCGGCTAAGGTTTTTCCTAATTGTGTGGCTGCTTCAATAATTGCTACATCATTACCTTCACTACTTCCACAGAACACACAAATACTTTTTAATTCTTTCATAATCTTTTACACTTTATCATTCTATCTTTATTGAAGATGTCTTTTTTAATTTCAATTTCTGAATAGCCTTCTTCTTTTAAAAGCTCCAGCATACTTTCTCCTAAATATTCATTGATTTCAAAAAAAAGCAATCCCGTAGGTTTTAAATATTGTTTTCCGAATTGAGCTATTTTTCTATAAAATAGTAAAGCATCATCGTCTTTAACAAACAAGGCCGTTGCTGGTTCATGTTTGACCACATTGGGTTCCATTAATTCTTTTTCCAACTCTCGAACATAAGGTGGATTGGACACAATAATGTCAATCCCGTTAGCTATCGGGACTAATTTCCAAGCATTTGAATCCAAAATATCTGCTTCAATAAAATTTATGATTACCTTATTTAATTTCGCATTTTGTTTGGCTATTCCTAACGCTCCCTTTGAAATATCCAAAGCTGAAACTTTTGCATTTGGTAATTCTGAAGCTAACGAAATCGCAATACATCCGCTTCCTGTACCAATATCCAAAATTTCAAATTCGTCTTCTCTCTCCTCTCTCCTCTCTTCTCTCTTTTCTTTTATCTCTTCTAGTACCCAAGAAATCAACTCTTCCGTTTCTGGTCTAGGTATTAATACATTCTCATCTACCTTAAAAGGAAGTCCAAAAAATTCAGTTTCACCAATTATATATTGAATTGGTTCGAAGTCTTTAAGTTGTTGAATAGCTTTTTCAAACTTTAAAGTATTTGCTTCTGAAATAGATTTATCAGAGTTTAAAGCTATTTCAATTCTTGATAACCCCAAATGTTTTTCAGAAAGTAAATTGAAGAACGACTGTACTTCCTCTGAAGGATACAATTCATAAATCGAACTGACAAAATATTTTTTTAATTCCTTTAAATTCAAAACCTATAAATCTTTTAGCATATGTACCGGACAAGAATAATGACCTGTGTTTCCGAGTGGGCCATCTAAATATTCAAAATCGTTTTTTTTGTATAATTTCTGTGCCGCTTCCATATATGTCATGGTTTCCAAATAGCATTTATCAAACCTGAAATCCTTTGCTTTTTCTAGACAAATCGAAATCATTTTAGTTCCCAATCCCAATCCTCTGGCCTCTTCTAAAAAGTACATTTTTTGCAATTCACAGATATTTCCTTCGTAATTATCCAATTGAGCAACCCCTGCCCCTCCAATGATTTTACCCTCTTTTTCAATCACAAAATAAACTGCACGAGGTTTTTGGTAGGCTTCATATAAACTATCCAATACTTTATCGGCATATGCTGTCCCAACTTTCGGAACGCCAAAATCCACCAAAACTTTCCGTATCACCTTGGCAATATGCGGATTATCTTTTTTTAAGATGGGTCTTATTTTTACGCTGTTCATTTTAATTAAACCTTGTATTTTTACGAGGTGAAGATACACGAAAAATATATGTTGCGTTGCATTCAATTGGCAAAAAATGGACTGGGAACTACCCATCCAAATCCGCTGGTTGGTTGTGTGATTGTTCACGAAAACCAAATTATTGGCGAGGGGTGGCATTATCAATCGGGTTTGCCACACGCCGAGGTGAACGCTATAAATAGTGTTAAAAATGCTTCATTATTAAAAAAGGCAACGATTTATGTAAGTTTAGAACCTTGCTCTCATTTCGGAAAAACACCGCCTTGTGCTAATTTAATTATTGAAAAAGGAATTAAAAGTGTAGTTATTGGAAGTGTAGATCCCAACCCAAAAGTAGCTGGAAACGGAATCAAACTTTTGAAAGAAAACAGTTGCAATATAATTGAAGGAGTTTTAGAAAAAGAGTGCCATCAACTCAACAAACGGTTTTTTACTTTTCATAAATTGAAACGTCCTTATATTATTTTAAAATGGGCGGAAACACAAGATGAATTTATTGCACCGAATAAAGAGATTCGCAATGACGCCGCTCCCGTTTGGATTACCAACAGTATTTCAAGACAATTAGTTCATAAATGGCGAGCCGAAGAACAAGCAATTTTGGTTGGAACTAACACTGTAATAGATGACAACCCAAGTTTAACCACTCGTGACTGGAAAGGCAACTCTCCCGCTCGAATTGTAATTGATCGTAATTTACGTATTCCAGAAAACGCTTCTGTTTTTGATGGTAGTGTAAAAGCTATTGTGATTACTGAGATTAAGACGGTCATTGAGCGGAGCCGAAATGACAACTTACCAAACAATAAGCTATTATTTGAAACTATAAATTTTTCAAGAAACATCACCAAACAAATTTGCGATATATTATATAGGTATAAAATCCAATCATTAATAATTGAAGGTGGTTCAAAAACATTACAATCATTTATCGATGCTAATCTTTGGGATGAAGCAAGAGTATTTACTGGAAATAGCACTTTTAAAGAAGGGACAAAAGCTCCAAATACAAAAGGAAACCTTGTTTCTGAGCAAAAAATCAATCAAGATACTTTAAGAATTTATTCAAATGATTAAAACTATCATATTCGATTTTGGCGATGTGTTTATCAATTTAGATAAAGAAGCTCCTTATCTTAAAATGGCGGAATTAGGTATTACTTCTTTTACGGATGAAATGATTGAAACCAATAAACTATACGAAACCGGAAGGATTACAACGAAAGAATTTTTAGATTTTTACACCAAACAATTTCCGAAAATTTCATCTAAAGAATTAGAATTTGCTTGGAATTCCATCATATTAGACTTTCCTGAATATAGATTGAAGTTTTTAGAAGAATTAGCTGCTTCAAAAAAATACAAGTTGATTCTTTTAAGCAACACCAACGATTTACATATTGAAAAAGTAATCGAGAATATGACAATAGAAATATACAAACGTTTTCAAAAATGTTTTGATGCTTTTTATTTATCACAAGAAATTCATTTCAGAAAACCCAATGCTGACATTTATGAGTTTGTGCTAAATACACATCAATTAAAAGCTAGGGAATGTTTTTTTGTTGATGACACTTCAGAAAACACAGAAACTGCCAAAAAACTTGGAATTCGTACTTGGAATATCAATCCAAAAACAGAAGATGTGATAAATACCTTTACTATTAATAAAGAATTGTTTTAATTTACTAAAAAATAAAAGCCCTTGTCTTACCTAATCGCCAGCATTTTAATTTTCACTTTAATTTTCGTAGTCTTTAAACTCTACGAACGCTTTAAGGTGGATATACTTCAAGCCATTGTTGTTAATTATATTGTTGCATTTATAACAAGTATGATTGCCTATAAGTTTCAAGTGGGTTTTAAGGACTTATCCGTTTTAAAAATTGTTACAATGGATTGGTTTTATTACACCTTCGGTTTGGGAATCCTATTTATCATTGTCTTTATATTTATTGCCAAAACCACACAGGTTAATGGTCTTTCGGTTGCTTCCGTTGCTACAAAAATGAGCGTAATTATTCCTATAATTTTCGGTTTGGTTTATTATAAGGAAAGTCTTGGAATCGTAAAATTCATTGGAATTCTATTTGCATTATTGGCAGTTTATTTCGTTTCAGTTAAATCTAAAGAAGGATTAAAACTTAGTAAAAGAGATTTGCTTTTACCTCTTTTGGTTTTATTAGGGAGTGGAATAATAGATACTACCATAAAGTTTTTGGAGGAAGCTTATGTTGCCGAAAACGACATTTCAATTTTTTCAGCTACCATCTTTTTAAGTGCTGCATTACTTGGACTTTTAATCGTGATTTTCAAATCGTTTAAAACTTCAATTAAAATAGAAAGCAAAAATATTATCGGTGGAATTGCACTTGGGATTCCCAATTACTTTTCCATTTCCTTTTAGTAAAAGCATTGCGAAGTGATATTTTAGAAAGCTCAGGAATATTTGCCGTTAATAACGTTTCTATCGTCACGCTTTCTACCTTAGTTGGAATTGTATTTTTTAGAGAAAAACTCCTTCCGAAGAACTGGCTGGGTATCGCATTGGCAATTTTAAGTATTGTTCTAATTTCACTATAATATAATGAGTATCGAAAAAGATACCTATAACACAATCACAAAACCTTCTGAAGAAACGCTGTTTAAAGATCGAGGTAGTAAGTTTTTTGGCTATGCTTTTCCTGTTACTTCTGAAGAACAAATCAAGGAACACATCGAGCAATTAAAAAAACAACATTACAATGCACGACATTGGTGTTATGCTTGGCAATTAGGAAAATTTTACGAAAACTATAGAGCAAATGACGATGGTGAGCCAAGTAACAGTGCAGGAATGCCAATATATGGACAGCTACAATCTTTTGACGTTACCAATGTTTTAGTGGTGGTAGTTCGTTATTTTGGAGGAACAAAATTAGGAGTTGGCGGATTGATACAAGCCTATAAAACAAGTGCAAAATTGGCTTTAGAAGCTTCAAAAATCATAGAAAAGACGATTGATGAAGATTTTATTCTACAATTTGAATATCCAGAAATGAATACGGTAATGCGAATTGTAAAAGATGAAAATCTAAATATTACAAATCAAAAAATGGAATTGGATTGTGAGTTTATTATTTCAGTGAGAAAAAAAGAAGCAGAAAGAATATTTCAACTTTTTGAGAATACTTATAAAGTTTCTATAAAAAGAAATGAAGACGAATAACTACTCATCTTTAAGTTTTTCCAACAAATAAGCGGGAGCTTTCATTAGTTTTTTTGTGGTACTATTTACAAATACTAAAGTAGTGGTTGCTTCAACTAATAATTTACTTTCTTGGTTATGAATTTCATAATAAAATTCTATTCGTACTTCTGGTGTTTTTTTTAAAGTAGTCGTGATTGTTAAAACATCATCGTAAAAGGCTGGTTTCTTGAAATCTATATTCAAATTCACAACAGGAAGCTCCACATTATTGTCTTCCATATATTTGTATGAAAACCCTAGAGATCGCAGCCATTCTGTACGCCCTTGCTCTAAATACAGGGCATAGTTACCATAATAGACGATTCCCATTTTATCGGTTTCGCCATAACGGACTCTTAAATTTGTGAAAGTTTTTTTCAAAATAATATGAAAATATAAGAAAGTTTTGTTGTAGTTTTATCAGGAAGATAAGATGAGAAAAAAAAAGTAAATATTCAATACCTAAAGTGTTTTTTTTATAACTTTTTTGTTCACATATTTGCAATGTTAAGAATTTGTTATGGGGCATAACATATTAACAAGAAAACCAACAAAGAATAACTAATCTAATACCCGAATTTTAACTATGAGCAAAACTGCTGACTCAGTTTGGAATAAATGCCTAACATTTATCGAAGACAACATTACTGCTCAAGCCTATAAAACTTGGTTCGAACCAATTAAGGCGGTTAAGTTAACTGAAGACGCATTAAGCATTCAAGTACCTAGTAAGTTTTTTTACGAATGGCTTGAAGAACATTATGTAAAAATCCTTAAAGTTGCTCTAACTAAAGAATTAGGGGAAAATGCAAAGCTGGTGTACATTATTAAAATGGAAAACACCTATGGTAACAAACAACCTTTTACTGAAAAGATACCAAGTTCAAATAGAAATCATTTACGCTCCCAAGAAGTCGATGTAGCAACTAGGAACAAAAACCCAATGCTTAAGAATCCCTTTATTATTCCTGGGATTCGAAATGTAAAAATTGAATCACAGTTAAATCCAAATTATAATTTTGATAATTTCTTAGAAGGAGATTCTAACAGATTGGCACGTTCTGCAGGTATGGCTGTTGCCAACAAACCTGGAGGAACTTCATTTAATCCATTATTAGTTTTTGGAGGTGTTGGTTTAGGAAAAACACATTTAGCACACGCTATTGGTGTTGAGATAAAAGATAAGTATCCTGAAAAAACAGTACTTTACATTTCTGCTGAAAAATTCACTCAACAATATATTGAATCTGTTAAAAAGAATAACAGAAACGATTTTATTCACTTCTATCAAATTATAGATATATTAATAGTAGACGACATTCAATTACTTTCTGGGAAAGCTGGTACTCAAGATGTTTTCTTCCATATTTTCAATCATTTACATCAAAATGGAAAACAGGTAATCCTAACAAGTGACAAAGCTCCGGTTGATATGATTGATATTGAACAGCGTTTGTTATCTCGTTTTAAATGGGGGCTTTCTGCTGAATTAAATCATCCAGATTACGAAACTAGAGTTGCTATCATTAAAAATAAATTATATCGAGATGGTGTTGAAATGCCTGAAGATATTGTAGAATTTTTAGCAAATAACATCAAAACTAATATTCGTGAATTGGAAGGTGCTATTATTTCATTAATTGCTCATTCTTCTTTCAATAAAAAAGAAATCACAATTGATCTTGCTAAGAAAATTGTTGACAATTATGTAAAGAATACAAGTCGTGAAGTTTCTATAGATTATATTCAAAAAATTGTTAGTGAATATTTCCAAATGGATGTGGATACGCTTCAATCAAAAACCAGAAAACGTCATATTGTTCAAGCTAGACAATTGGCTATGTTTTTTGCAAAGAAACTGACTAAAGCTTCTTTGGCTTCTATCGGTTCACAAATTGGTCAGCGGGATCACGCAACGGTTTTACACGCTTGCAAAACGGTTGATAACCTTTCAAGTACGGATAAACAATTCAGAAAATACGTTGAAGATTTAAACAAGAAGCTTACCTTATAATTCGATACGTTTAATTTTTTTAATGCTTTTCAGAAATGAAAACAAAAATTCTCATGGTATGTTTGGGCAATATTTGCCGATCTCCTTTAGCTGAAGGAATTCTGAAATCGAAATTAGATTCTAATAAATACTTAGTCGATTCTGCAGGAACAGGACATTGGCACATTGGCAACAAACCTGATCAAAGGAGTATTGAAGTAGCTAATAATCACGGATTAAACATTAATAATCAACGAGGAAGGCAATTCTCCCAAAAAGATTTTCAAGAGTTTGATTATATTTTTGTTATGGATAATTCAAACAAAGACAATGTTTTGAGCCTTGCTCAAAATGATGAAGACAAACAAAAAGTACATTTAATTTTGGATGAAATTTTCCCAAATGAAAACGTAGATGTTCCAGACCCATATTATGGTGGTGACCAAGGCTTTGAAAACGTATACCAAATGTTAGATCAAGCCTGCAACGAAATTGCAAATAGATTATAATTTTATTATTGATGTGTTTTTACTATTTTAGACACAAATAAAAACTATGAAAAAACTTAGCCTAACCCTACTTTTAATTTTAATTTCATTTATTAGTTTCTCTCAAATTGTAGAAGTAGAACTCGTTAAAAACGGGTTTTCGAGCCCTGTAGATATTCAAAATGCTGGAGATAGCCGTCTATTTATTGTTGAACAAGGAGGTCGTATTAAAATCTTAAACGATGATGCTACTGTAAACGCTACACCATTTTTAGATATTTCAAGTATTGTATCTTCAGGAAGTGAACAAGGGCTTCTAGGTTTAGCCTTTCACCCTGATTACGCTAATAATGGTTATTTTTTCGTGAATTACACAAATAATTCTGGTGACACTCAAATAACAAGATATACTGTTGACGGTACAGATCCTAATTTGGCTGATCTTGCTTCAGCTTTACCAATACTAACTGTTGACCAACCCTATAGTAATCACAATGGAGGTTGCCTACAGTTCGGGCTAGATGGATTTTTATATATTGGTATGGGTGATGGAGGTAATGGCGGCGACCCAGATGATAATGCTCAAAACTTAATGGAAATGTTGGGTAAAATGTTGAGGTTGGACATCGATAATACTTCAAATGGAAATAATTATGCAATTCCTGCTGACAATCCATTTATTGGAGATCCAAATGCTTTAGATGAAATCTGGGCATATGGATTAAGAAACCCTTGGCGTTTTTCATTTGATGAAACAACAAATGAAATTTGGATTGGAGATGTTGGTCAAAATCAAATGGAAGAAATAAATAATGAATTGAGTACTCAAGCAGGCTTAAATTACGGATGGCGCTGTTATGAAGGAAGCTTACCATATGATACTTCCGGATGTCCTAATTCTTCTGAATTAACATTCCCATTAGCCACCTATTTATTAACAGGAAGTAATTGTGCGGTTACAGGCGGATATGTTTATAGAGGAACTGTATATAGCGATATTCAAGATTTGTACTTTTTTGCCGATGTTTGTGCTGGTACCATAAGCACTATTGACACTGATGGAAATGTTATTAACCACGGTAACTTTGGTGGAACTTGGGTTTCATTTGGAGCAGATATTAATAAAGAATTATATATTTCAAATCTTAACGGAAGTATACATAAAATAAAAGGAGGTGAAATATTTAATATAACTGATAATAAAAATAATAATATTTCATTAATACCTAATCCAGCTTCAGACAGTTTACAAATTTCATTATCTAATAATATTATAAATAACATCATTATCTATGATTTAAAAGGAGCAATCGTGTTTTCAAAAAACAATGTGTCTTCCTCAAATAAAAGAATAGTTATTAGTTCATTAAAAAGTGGAGTTTATCTAGTAAAAATAATTTCTGAGAATGGAAAATCGTTTGTTCAAAAATTAGTAAAAAAATAAATATAAATGCAGCCTCAAGGAAATCTTTATTTAATACCATGTACTTTAGGAGAAACTGCTCCTTTGGAAGTACTACCCTTTTTGGTAAAAAAAGCAATTGAAGAAATTGATATTTATATTGTTGAAAACGAAAAGAATGCCAGACGGTTTATAAAAACTATTTGTCCAAAAAAATCACAACCAGATTTAAACATTAGTTTAATAAATAAATACACGGAAGATTCTGAAATTCCCGATATGCTTTTGCCTTGTTTGGAAGGTCAGGATATTGGTGTGATTTCAGATGCTGGTTGTCCTGGAATTGCTGATCCTGGAGCAGCTGTTGTTGAACAAGCCCACTTAAAAGGAATTAAAGTAGTGCCACTAGTTGGTCCATCTTCAATTTTATTAGCAATGATGGCTAGTGGATTTAATGGTCAGAATTTTTCGTTTAACGGCTATCTGCCCATTGACAAACGGGAACGCAGAATGGAAATTAAACGTTTAGAGCGTCTTTCTGAAGAGCAAAATCAATCACAATTATTTATCGAAACTCCTTATCGGAATAATCAAATGTTGGAAAGTATTATCTCAACATTACAGCCACAATCTAAATTATGTGTTGCTTGCGACATTACATTAGCTACAGAATATATTAAAACATTAACTGCAAATGAGTGGAAAAAAACAAAGGTGGATCTTCATAAAAGACCCACCTTATTTATTATTCAAAAATAATTTTTAAACTTTAGCTTTTCTGTTTGCTACTACAAATGAAGTATCATAACCAGAAAACTTTTTTAAGTAATATCTAAT
>JAJRQR010000096.1 GCA_024280145.1 Bacteroidota bacterium | reverse complement strand
TGAAGAAACAAACTTGCCTTTTAATGGTGACGGAACTCAAAATCCAAATTGGAATCCAAATGATTCTAATCCTATAAATTACCCTCAAGCTTTTGGAGGATTTGGACATATAGAATCTGACTATATGTTGTTACAAATTGGTCTTGCTTATTCTTATGAAATTACCGATAAGTTTTCCATAGGATTGCAACCAACCTTTAACTATTCTGCTTTAGAATTAGCTCCAAACCCAGTAGCTTCTCCAGATTTTCCACCTCCATTTGGTCAAGGAAGAGGGTATCCTGTTACCGATAAAGCTTCCGCTTTAGGTTTTGGTGGACAGGTAGGTGTATTTTATGATTCAGGAGGAATCTTAAAATTAGGAGCATCTTACAAAACAAAACAATATTTTGGTGAATTTGATTTTGACCAAAATTATGTAGATGGATCAGCCGCACCAAATGTGAGTTTTAAAATGAATTACCCTGCTATCCTATCTGTAGGTATGGGATTATCTGGAGGGAAATTTGATTTTGCTTTAGATTACAGATATGTTGATTACGAAAATACTGAAGGATTTGCAGAAAGTGGATGGCAAATTGCTGAAAGTGGTGATTTTGCAGGATTCCCTACAGGAGCAGTAAATGGATTTGGATGGAAAAACATGTCGATTCTTTCTATAGGATTGCAATACCAAGCAACAGAAAAATTACCAATAAGAATTGGTTACACGTATAGTTCAAACCCAATTGAAGACGAATTAGCATTCTATTCAATCCCAGCAACTGCAGTGATAGAAAATGCAGCACAAATTGGTTTGGGTTATACTATTAATGATAAGATAGAATTAAATGCAGTTTATCATTATGGATTTAGAGGAGATGGGGCTTCAGGAAATTTATTAAACCCTACACCTGATGTATTAGGAGGTCCTTGGAATGCAAATACTAATCCTTTAGGAATAGTACCAGGAACATCTGTATCATACGATATGTCAACGTCAATGATACAACTTAATATGGTTTATAAGTTTGGAATGGGTTCTACAAAAACAAGTGAACCAACAGACTAACAAACTAAATATATTTAAAACGAAAGACCTCATTTCTTGATTGAAATGAGGTCTTTCGTTTATTTTGTGGTTATCCTCTATCTGGCTTTAATCTAAAAGCATCAGGAAATTTATCCTTTATTTCTAATTTAGCTCTATCTGCTTCTAAACGATTACTAAAGCTACCAACCCAAACTTTATAATTAGGAGTTTCATATTCAATAGATGCAGGCCAAGCATCAAAACTATTTCTATATGCTCTAATTACTTTATTAGCTTCTTTTAACTCTCCATAATATAATTGTATGGTATAACCCACAGAAAGTTTATTGTTAGCTTCCATATCTTTTTTTAATTCTAGAATTTCAGGAATTTTTTCATCTTCATTTATATCAATAGTTGCATTTTGACTAAAAATAGGATTAAATAAAACTATGCCTAAAGTAATAGTTATAAGTAAGATGTGTTTGTTCATATATTTCATAGTAATGGTATAGAATTGCAAATGTAAATCATAATAACTCAAAATAGAAGCACATTATTATTTAGAATTATTATAAATTAGCTATTAACACTTTATTAGTATTTCAATAATCGACTTTAATATGTTATTTTCGTGCCGTTATTAAAGGTTTGTAATAAAAAAATGCAACTAGCATTCTGAAAATGAATTAATTACAAATTTTTCAATTGAAAATAATTTTAACCATTAGTATGAAAAAGGTGAATTACCGAAATTTATCATCACAATTATCACTTCTATTGCTAGCTATTTTGCTGGCTTTTTCAACTACAACTTTTGCTCAAGATGGAGATCCTGTTGCAGGTGAGGCTATATTTAAGTCTAACTGTGCGGCTTGTCATAAGTTAGATAAAAAAGGAGTAGGTCCTGCACTTAGAGGTGTTGCAGATAAATACGAAAAAGAATGGCTGTACCAATGGGTTAAGAATAGTCAAGGGCTTATTAAGTCTGGAGATTCAAAAGCAGTTGCTTTATTTGCTGAGAATAATAACTCAGTGATGACTTCCTTTCCGGCATTGTCAAACGAAGATATTGATAATATACTAGCGTATTCAAGTCAACCAAAGCCAGCTCCGAAAGTGGCAGAGGTTGTAGCAACTACAGAATCTAGCGACGATGGGACAATGCAAAACATAATCCTTGGAGGATTGGTATTGGTGTTTGTTCTTTTGGTGATCATGTTTTACTTGGTTTCAAAAACGTTACAGCGTCTATCGGATGCTAATAATGAAGAAGGAACAGTAAGAGAAGCAAAATTACCTCTTTGGAAAGCTTTTGCTCAAAACCAATTTTTAATGTTGGTTTCTTCAATTTTACTACTATTAGTTTCAGGATACTTTGTATACGGATACTTTATGCAAGTAGGAGTTGATCAAGGATATACTCCAGTTCAACCAATACATTTTTCACATAAAATTCACGCAGGAGATAATAAGATAGATTGTCAATATTGTCACTCTTCAGCTAGGAAAAGTAAAACTTCTGGAATTCCTCCATTAAATGTTTGTATGAACTGTCATAAAAACATTTCAGAATATACAGGAGCTCAAGATTTAGCGAATGGATATTCAACAGAATTTTATAATAAAGAAATTGGAAAATTATACGATGCTGTAGGTTGGAATGCTGATGAAATGAATTATACAGGCGAAATAAAACCTGTTAAATGGATTCGTGTTCATAATTTACCGGATTTTGTATACTATAATCACTCGCAACACGTAACGGTTGCTGGGCAAGAATGTCAGAAATGTCATGGTCCAGTTGAAGAAATGGAAGTGGTAGAGCAGTTTGCACAATTAACAATGCGATGGTGTATTGATTGTCATAAAGCAACAAATGTTGATGCTGAAAACAACGAATATTACGAAAAAATTCACGAAGAACTTTCTAAAAAATACAATGTTGATAAATTAACAATCGCACAATTAGGAGGTTTAGAATGTGGTAAATGCCACTATTAATACTAATGAAACGTTTGAATACTTTTATTCATTCATTAAATTAAAATATAAATGTCAACAAACAAGAAATACTGGAAAAGTGTTGAAGAGCTAGACGAAAATAGCTCTATTGTTAAGACGCTACGACAAAACGAATTTGTTGAAGAAATACCTGTTGATGAATTTCTAGGAGACAAAGAAACGCTAGAATCATCTTCAACGTCAAGGCGAGATTTCTTAAAATATGTTGGTTTTACGACTGCTGCCGCTTCATTGGCTGCTTGTGAGGGTCCAATTAGAAAATCAATTCCTTATGTAGTAATGCCAGACGAGATTGTTCCTGGTGAAGCAAATTATTATGCTTCAACTATTGCAGATGGTTTCGATTTTGCTAATGTTTTAGTAAAAACAAGAGAAGGACGACCAATTAAAATTGAAAGAAATAAACTTGCGGAAAATAACGGAAGTGTAAATGCTCGTGTTCATGCATCGGTTTTGTCATTATATGATATAAATCGTCTTCAGTCACCTATGAGTGGTGAAGATGCTATTGAATGGAGTGCTTTTGATTCGTCTTTTCAAGAAAAATTAACAAGCCTTCAAGGACAAGATATAGTGTTATTAACTCAAACATTTGCAAGTCCTTCAACTTCTAAGTTAATAAAAGAATTTACAACTAAGTATCCTAATGTACGTCACGTTGTGTACGATACGGTTTCTTCTTCGGAAGCTTTGGATGCTTTTCAAAATAAATACGGAGTTCGTGGATTAGCAGATTACGATTTTTCAGAAGCTGAAGTAATTGTATCTGTAGGTGCCGATTTCTTAGGCGACTGGCAAGGTGGTGGTTTTGAATCGTCGTATGCAAAAAGTCGTGTTCCGAGTAATGGAAAAATGTCACGTCACTATCAGTTTGAAGCGAATATGTCTCTTTCAGGAGCAAATTCAGACAAACGTGTGCCAGTAACTCCTTCGCAACAACAACAAGTATTAGCTGCTTTAACAGGTGGTTCTGCTTCAGG
>JAJRQR010000095.1 GCA_024280145.1 Bacteroidota bacterium | reverse complement strand
TGAAAAGATAGTTTTCTGGTTTCAAACTCTAAAGCTTCATCTATAATCTTCATACGTAATATTTTTTATTTGGTAGTAATATTGCGTAAATATATTTATATAAATGAATTTAGCACTATTTATTTATAATAATTTTTAATAAGGGTATTGATTTGGATGATTGTTCAAAAAAGAAATCCCTGCGAAAGCAGGGATTCGGTGGAGAATATCGGAGTCGAACCGATGACCTCTACGCTGCCAGCGTAGCGCTCTAGCCAGATGAGCTAATCCCCCATCAATTAAATTTGATTCTTAAATAAAGGCAAATATATAACTTAATTACAGCCTTCCGCTTAATATCAACAAAGGAATACTTGTATGAAAATCACGTTTTAAAACTTTATTGTTTTCCCATAATTTCTTAAAAAAACCTCTTTTTCTTCTAATCACACATAACATATCTGGATTATGTGATTGGAAATGTTCCAATACCCCCTGAAAAGTCGTAGCGTTTTTAGTAATGGTCAATGAGCTTTTCATATCAAGTAATTCAGCATCAATATCTTTACAGCCTTCCGTTACTTCTGGAGTGATAACGTGAAGTAAATTTACCTTCGATTTAAAAAGTTGTGCCATATTTTGCAATGGTGAAAGTACATTCTGTTTTTCAAATTGACCATTTTTAAAAGCAACTAAAATAGAGTCAAATTTTCTAAACAAATAATTCTGAGGCACAATTAACATTGGTAATTCAGTTTGTTTTACCAACTTTCCTGTAATATTTCCTAAATAAGTTTCATCATTAATTTCTACGCTTTGTGGAGAAACAATTACTAAATCTATATTACACTGTTTCGAAACTCTTTTAATCCCTTCAAAAGGATTTCCTTTTATTGGTTTTGCTATTACTTCTACTCCAACAGTATTTACCGCAGCTATAACTTCATTTAATTGTTTTTCATTTTCTGTAATCATTAATTGATTAACTTTGGTAATAGTTCCTACCTTTGAAAATTCTTTATAAATATTAATAAGGTACACTTTTCCGCCACTCATAGAAGCGAAGTTTACTGCGTACTTTAAGTTGTTAATACCGTTTTTTGTGTTTCCAACAGGGACTAAAATATTTTTCATTAATTTAGAATTTGATAATTTTGCGCAAAAATACACCGAATAAATGATTCGATTAGCAAAAAAAGAAGAAATACTTAAATTATTAGCAATAACTAAGGCTTGTGCTGAAGATATGATATCTCGGAATATTTTTCAGTGGAATGAACATTATCCTTCAATAGTTGCTTTTGATAATGATTTAAAAAGAAATGAATTATATGTTCTTACTTCTGAAAATGTTATAATTGGTTGCATTGTTCTTACTCCTAATATGGATGAAGAATACCTTCCAATAAAATGGTTAACGCCAAATGAAAACAATCTATATGTACATAGATTAGCGATTCATCCTAAATTTCAAGGAATGGGCTTTGCACAAAAACTAATGGATTTTACCGAAGCCTTTGCCATCAAAAATAATTATAGCTCTATAAGATTAGACACCTTTAGTAAGAACGATAGAAACCAAAAGTTTTACGAACTTCGTGGTTATAAAAAATTAGGGACAATTTATTTTCCTAAACAGAGTGAATTTCCTTTTTATTGCTACGAGCGATTATGCAAAAAATAGACATTTCGTTTAAACGAATCCAACAATTAGCCTTACCCGCTATTATTGCAGGAATTGCTGAACCCATATTATCTTCTACAGATGCAGCAATTGTAGGGAATATTGCCGAATATGGAACGGAATCTCTTGCTGCTGTTGGGATTGTTGGTTCTTTTCTGTCAACTATTATTTGGATCTTAGCTCAAACCCGAAGCGCTATTTCTGCAATTGTTTCACAAAATTTAGGAGCTGGAAATATTGACAGTCTTAAAAGTTTTCCTGCACAAGCTATTGCATTTAATGTACTATTAAGTTTGATTTTATTGCTGTCAACCTATTTTTTTGTAGAAGAAATCCTCGTTTTTTTACGTGCCGAAGGAAAGATTTTAGAATTCAGTAAAGATTACTATTATATTCGGGTTTGGGGCTTTCCATTAACGCTTTTCACCTTTGCTGTTTTTGGGATTTTTAGAGGGCTTCAAAACACTTTTTGGCCGATGATTATTGCTACAATCGGCGCATTGCT
This sequence comes from Bacteroidota bacterium, assembly GCA_024280145.1. Lineage (GTDB taxonomy): Bacteria > Bacteroidota > Bacteroidia > Flavobacteriales > Flavobacteriaceae > Marifrigoribacter. The sequence goes on along the minus strand of JAJRQR010000095.1, from coordinate 14,159 downwards.
AAATATTGGTTTGGACTTTTTATTGGTCTATGGTGTGGATGGATTTATAGATCCTATGGGCGTAAAAGGAGCCGCTTGGGCAAGTTTATTTTCACAATTAATAATGGCTTTATTAGCTTTAGGGTTTTTAATAGCTAAAACAGATGTTTCCTTAAAATTAAAACGAAAACTCCATCCCGAAATCAAGCGATTAGTAACGATGAGTTTTAACTTATTTATCCGTTCTGTTGCTTTAAATATAGCTTTGCTTATGGCGGTTCGGGAAGCTACAACTTTAGGAAAAGAATACATTGCAGCACATACCATTGCCATCAACCTCTGGCTTTTTTCTGCCTTTTTTATTGATGGTTATGGTGCTGCCGGAAATATTCTTGGGGGAAGACTACTCGGTGCTAAAAAGTATAAAAAACTCTGGATTTTAACCAAACGTGTTAATCTATATAACCTTTTTGTAAGTCTTATTTTAATTGGTGCAGGATTGTTATTTTATGAACAACTGGGATTGTTATTTACAAAAGATACGTTGGTACTTTCTGCTTTTTATGGTGTGTTTTCAATTGTTTTAATATCGCAACCCTTCAACGCTCTCGGTTTTACTTTAGATGCTATTTTTAAAGGCTTGGGCGAAATGAAATACTTACGAAATATACTTATTGCTTCCACTTTTTTAGGATTTATTCCCACCTTATTAATTTGTAATTATTTCGATTTAAAACTGAAAGGAATTTGGATTTCTTTGGTGGTTTGGATTGCTTTTAGAGCAGTTGCTTTGTTTGTAAAATTCAGATTAAAATACATTCCCTTAGCAAAGGATGAGGCAATAAAATAAGAACTTAATACCGTATATTTGCAGTCAAATTTAACACTATGAGCACTATTAGAATCACCAAACAATTTTCTTTCGAAACAGGTCACGCACTTTATGGTTATGACGGAAAATGTAGAAATGTTCACGGACATAGTTATAAATTGCACGTAACGGTCATCGGAAAACCCATTACTGATAATACGAATGTGAAATTCGGAATGGTCATCGATTTTAGCGATTTAAAAAAGATTGTAAAAACAAAAATTGTAGATGTTTTTGACCACGCAACCGTTTTTAATAAAAACACGCCTCACGTTGAATTAGCAAAGGAACTACAAGACAGAGGACATAGTGTTTTATTGGTAGATTACCAACCTACTAGCGAAATGATGTTGATAGATTTTGCTGAAATAATCCAGACAGAATTACCCTCACACATTCAATTACATTCCTTAAAACTTCAAGAAACCGATAGCAGTTATGCGCAGTGGTTTGCTTCGGATAATAATTAATTTAAATATGTAATCAAATGTCACCCTGAGCACAGTCGAAGGGTCTCTTTTTTTACTATATTTAACCCATGCAAATCCCAAAAGGAAACAAAATATATTTCTCCAGCGACAATCACCTTGGTGCTCCTACCAAAGAAGAAAGTCTTCCTCGTGAACTCAAATTTTTAAAATGGTTAGATGAAGTAAAAGAAGACGCTGCTGCTATATTTTTGTTGGGAGATTTATTCGATTTTTGGTTTGAATATAAAACCGTTGTCCCAAAAGGATTTGTTCGTGTACTCGGAAAACTTGCAGAAATAACCGACAGCGGAATTCCAATTTATTTCTTTGTAGGCAATCACGATTTATGGATGAATGATTATTTTGAAACTGAACTAAACATTCCAACTTATTATGACCCAAAGGAATTTATTTTTAATAATAAAACCTTTTTAATAGGTCATGGAGATGGAAAAGGTCCCAACGACAAAGGTTACAAACGAATGAAAAAAGTATTTGCCAATCCCTTTTCAAAATGGCTGTACCGTTGGTTACACCCAGATATTGGTATGCGGTTGGCACAGCATTTATCGGTAAAAAATAAACTCATTTCGGGTGATGAAGACAAGCGATTTCTGGGAGAAGACCAAGAATGGTTGGCTTTATACGCCAAACGAAAACTAGAAACCAAACACTACGATTATTTTGTTTTTGGACATCGTCACCTTCCTATGGAAATTAATGTGGGCGAAAATTCAACCTATATTAATATTGGTGACTGGATCAATCATTATACCTATGGAGTTTTTGACGGTGAGAATTTTGAATTGAAAAAATACTAAATGTTAGAAAACAAACCATACAATCTTTCACAAATGCCTTGGGTAGTTATTCCAGGTTTGTAACTATTATAACTTTCTTTTCAGTCAATATATTCAGAGATTCTTTATTCTTTTCTGAATAAAATTCATTACCAATTAATAAAAATAAGATACCCGCTTTCTCGGGCATAAAAAATGAAAAACATCATCGTATTAGGTGCTGGAATGGTCGGAAGCACCATCGCCATAGACCTTACCAAAAACCATAAAATTACTTTAACGGATTTCAGCCAAGAAGCATTGGACAAAGCTTTTAAAAAATGTCATCAATTAAACACACAACTTGTAGATGTAACTGATAAAAACACACTTCAAAAAACAATTAAATCCTTCGATTTGGTAGTTTGTGCTGTACCTGGATTTTTAGGGTTTGAGGCTTTAAAATCTATAATAGAAGCAGAAATGAATGTAATAGACATTTCTTTCTTTTCAGAAAATTCTCTTGAATTAGACGCGTTAGCCAAAGAAAAAAACGTGACTGCCATTGTAGATTGTGGAGTTGCTCCAGGAATGGATAATATTATTTTAGGCTACGAAAATGAAAACCTAAAACTTACCGATTTTGAATGTTTGGTAGGAGGTTTACCCAAAGTAAAAAAATGGCCTTTTTGTTATAAAGCTCCCTTTTCACCCATCGATGTGATTGAAGAATACACCCGACCAGCACGCTTTGTAGAAAATGGAGAAATGATTACTCGTGATGCCCTACCCGATTGTGAATATATCGATTTTGATAAAGTCGGAACTCTGGAATCCTTTAATTCAGATGGGCTTCGTTCGATCATTTTTACGATGCCTCACATTCCAAATATGAAAGAAAAAACATTGCGCTATCCTGGTCACGTGGAATATGTAAAGGTTTTAAAAGAAAGTGGGTTTTTTAATTCTAAAGAAATTGAAATCAACGGAACTAAAATTTCACCACTTGATTTCACTAGTAAAATTTTATTCAATGAATGGAAATTAGGAGAAACTGAAGAAGAACTCACTGTAATGCGAGTAACCGTAAAAGGAGAAAACAAAAAGGAAGAGACAGAAGAAATTGTGTACAACCTCCACGATGAATATTGTAATAAAACACAAACCTCATCAATGGCAAGAACTACGGGTTATACCGCAGCTTCGGCAGCCAATTTATTTTTAGAGGGAATGTTTTCTGAAAAAGGTGTTTTTCCACCAGAATTGGTCGGTAAACACGAAAAATGTTTTCATTATATCATCGATTATTTAAAAGATCGAAATATTCATTATACAAAAACCTCCCGAATATTGTAGAGAATCCTATCTTTGAAATATGTCTAAAGAAGTCTTACTGTCTATAAAAAACCTCGACATTTCCTTTGGGAATAAAAAACAGTTTGTTGAGGTTGTTCACAATATTTCATTTGGTATTTCGGAAAATGAAATTGTGGGTGTGGTTGGTGAATCTGGCTCAGGGAAATCGGTAACAGCAATGGCGATTATGGGATTGTTATCAAAAAAACAGCTCAGATTACAGGCGATATTCTTTTTGAAAATAAAAATCTTTTAACTGAAAAATCCGAAACCATCCGAAAGCTTCGAGGTAAAGAGATTGCCATGATTTTTCAGGAACCGATGAGTGCCTTAAACCCTTCGGTTAAATGTGGAAATCAGGTTTCTGAAATTATTCAACTTCATTTAAACTATTCAACTTCCAAAGCAAAAAAAGAAACCCTTTCATTATTTGAAAAAGTAAAACTTCCTCGTCCTAATGAGATTTTTAATAGTTATCCGCATCAAATAAGTGGTGGACAAATGCAACGAGTAATGATTGCGATGGCGATTGTGTGTAAACCTAAATTATTAATTGCTGATGAGCCCACAACGGCTTTAGATGTTACGGTTCAGAAAGAAATATTGTTGCTTTTAAAAGAGATTCAGAAAGAAACCAAAATGAGTATGCTTTTTATCTCTCATGACTTAGGATTGGTTTCAGAAATTGCCGATAAAGTGGTGGTAATGTACCAAGGAAAAGTGGTAGAAACAGGAACAGCATTGCAAGTTTTTAAGCTACCAAAAGAAGAATATACCAAAGCACTATTAGCATCACGACCTAGTTTGGATGTGCGTTTAAAAAAGCTTCCGACCATTGCTTCGTTGGCCGATAAAAGTTTTGTTTCGGAAGAAGTAACTTCACAACAACGTGCTTTAAAACACAAAGATATTTACACAAAACCTCCTTTGTTAGAGGTATTAAATCTTAAAAAAGAATATTATTCCAACGCTGGATTGTTTCAGAAAAAGAAAGTTGTAAAAGCGGTAAATGAAGTCAGTTTTAGGGTTTTTGAAGGCGAAACATTAGGCTTGGTAGGCGAATCGGGTTGTGGGAAATCTACTTTAGGAAAAGCAATATTGCAATTGGGCAAGGCTACTTCTGGAAGTATAAAATATAGAGGAAAGGAGTTAACGGCATTATCTTCTTCAGAAATAAGAAAACTTAGAAAAGAAATCCAACTTATATTTCAAGATCCGTATTCTTCATTAAACCCAAGAATGTTAATTGGAGAAGCGATAATGGAACCGATGGAAGTACATTTAATTGGAAAAAACCAACGAGATCGTAAAAATAAAACCCTCGAAATTTTGCAAAGAGTAGGATTGGATGATAGTTTTTTTAATCGCTATCCACACGAGCTTTCAGGAGGGCAAAGACAGCGAGTTGGTATTGCTAGAACCATTGCCATGGAACCCAAATTAGTGGTTTGTGACGAGTCGGTTTCGGCATTGGATATTTCGGTACAAGCACAAGTTCTCAATTTATTGAACGAGCTAAAAGACAATTTTGGATTCACCTATATATTTATCTCTCATGATTTGGCGGTGGTAAAATTTATGGCAGATCAGTTATTGGTGATGAAAGATGGAAAAATTGAAGAAATTGGCGATGCAGATGAGATTTATGCCAATCCAACCAAAGACTACACAAGGAAGTTGATTGAAGCCATTCCAAAAGGTATTTGAAAAATTGTATATTTGGAATGAGCCTTTATAAATTCCAAAATATGAATATTGAAAATACACTACATAAAATAAGCCACTTAAAATGGGTTTTTCTATTGATAGAAATATTCTTAATTATTTATGCTTTTAGGATTATTTCTCAACCCGAAAATTTAATTAACACCATTGGTATTATTATTTTTATTTCAGGAATTCATTTGGGTTTAGAGAGTTTAAGCGATGTTAGCAAAATGTCTAAAAAACAAATTAAAAAGTTTCAAGAAATAAAAAATGCAACCACACAAACCAAAACCCTATTAATTGCAATCGTAATTTTAGCGGTAATAAGTCTGTTGTTTTTTTCATTAAAATTTATTGGTTCTGAAAGAAATGAAAATCTTTTCAATGAGTTTTTTAACCTTGGACTTAATATCTGGGCTTTGATTTTAGGGCTCTTATGTTTAATAAAAAGCATTTACGATAAAAATACATTTGCTAATTCTCAATTAAAAAAATAAAAGATGTTACTCATTGGATTGTTCTATATTTTAATTCCAACAATTTTAATTTTAGTCCTTTCATATAAAAGGCATAGCAGTAAATTAAATTGGTTTCTTTCTTTTCTTTCTACAGGAGTTGCCATTCTTTTTATTTGGACAATTGCACGTTGGGAAATAGTGAGTATTTATTTAAGACCCGTTTTTCCAATTCTATTTTTAATTGCTGCAATTTATAGTTTTAAAAGAATTAAAAAACCTGAAAAGTTCGAAAGTAAAGTTGCTTTTTTTATAGGAATTGGTCTTAATATATTAGTTATTTTTTTTATGTCTGTTATGAGCTTTTTAGCTTTAAGAGGTTATCGAATTCCTGAGAATACGGTGGAATTATCCTCTCCTTTAAAAAGCGGAAAATTTATTATACTTCACGGAGGTTCAAGACCGATGGTTAATGCACATTTTCATGTAAATCCTCAAAATTATGCGATAGATATTGTGGGTTTAAATGAGTTCGGAATGAGAGCAAATTCAATAGGCGGCGGAAAAACACTTAAAAATTATAAAATTTATGGGGAACCCGTTTATAGCCCTTGCAAAGGAAAAATTATACTTGTAGTTGATGAATTTGAAGATTTGCAACCACCACAAACAGACACTAAAAACATTGCCGGAAATCATATTTTAATCGAATTTAATGGAAACGAAATTCTTCTTGCTCATCTAAAAAAAGGAAGTATAAAAGTAAAAGTTGGAGACTTGGTAGATACCAATACAGTCCTTGCACAAGTAGGAAACACAGGAAATACTAGCGAACCTCATTTGCATATGCATTTGGAATCTGGCGGAGAACCCAACACCATTTTAAACGGAAAAGGAATCCCTTTTAAAATAAACAATCGGCTTTTGGTTAGAGGAGATGTATTAGATGAAACAGACAAAAATTAAACTAAAATTTATGAAAACCATTTTTAAAATTTCAATCATCAGCTTAGGAATTCTTATTAGTTGTCAGGAAAAACCAACAATAACTCAAGAAATCGTAAAACCAGCACCTACTTCATCTAAAAAAATAGTAGATCTTTCTCATGTTTTTTCAGAGGAAACCATTTATTGGGTAACTGCAAAAGAGTTTGAATTAGATACCGTCTTTAAAGGCGATACAGGAAAAGGTTTTTATTATTCCGCTAACAACTTTACCACAGCAGAACACGGCGGAACTCATATTGATGCGCCCATTCATTTTTCTAAAGGAAAGCAATCGGTAGATGAAATCCCATTGGAAAAATTAATAGGGAATGGGATTAAAATAGATGTTTCTTCAAAGGCACTTAACAACCCTGATTATTTAATAAGTATTGAAGATTTTACCAACTGGGAAGAAAAACACCAACAAGAAATCCCAGAAGGAAGTATCGTATTATTAGAAACAGGACACTCAAAATATTATCCAGATAAATTGAAATATTTAGGAACCGACCAACGAGGTGATGATGCGGTAAAATTATTGCATTTCCCGGGACTGGATCCCAAAGCTGCAGAATGGTTGGTCAAAAACAGAAATATAAAATCTATTGGTTTGGATACACCGAGTATTGATTATGGTCAATCCGAATTTTTTAAAAGTCATGTAATTCTTCTTTCAGAAAATATTCCAGCTTTCGAAAACCTGAATAACCTTGATAAATTACCTACAAATAATTTTGAAGTAGTCGCATTACCTATGAAAATAAAGGGAGGAAGTGGAGGCCCTTTACGAATAATTGCTTTGCTAAACAATTTTAAGTTTTTCCAATAAAAAACCCGTTCTAACCTCACAAAGAACGGGTTTGACCTTTATCTGTTTTATTGCAGATATGGGGCTTAAAAAAATTAATAAAGTGTTAATTTAATAAAAATACTTTTTTGGCAATATAAATTACATTCTTAAGTAGGTAAAACGTTTCTTTAATTGCTGAATTTACTTTTTGCATTATAGGTTAAGTTCTTTAGATTTGGGATTGCTAATATGTGAAATATATTTCAATATTTACGTTAAAAAGCATTATTATTCGTTGTAACGCTTAATTATTTAACATTTGATGTTTAATTTATCAAGAGCCTGATATAATTCTATGGAATTTAATCATTGAATGCTATTAGAAAATCATTTCAGGAATATCCCCTTCGATAATTAAATTCCCTTCGGTAGCATTTTTAATTTCTTCAACAGAAACTCCTGGAGCGCGTTCTAACAATCTAAAGGAATTGTTTTCAATACTCATCACTGCAAGGTTACTAACTATTTTTTTTACACAGTTAACCCCTGTTAATGGCAAGGTGCAGTCTTTTAGTAATTTAGAAGCTCCAGCTCTATTGGTGTGCATCATGGCAACGATGATGTTTTCTGCAGAAGCAACTAAATCCATTGCGCCTCCCATACCTTTTACCATTTTACCAGGAATTTTCCAGTTGGCAATATCTCCATTTTGTGAAACTTCCATAGCTCCTAAAATGGTTAAATCTACGTGCTGTCCACGAATCATAGAAAAGCTCATTGCTGAATCGACAAATGCAGCACCTGGAAGCGTGGTAATAGTTTGTTTTCCTGCATTGATTAAGTCTGGATCTTCTTCACCTTCAAAAGGAAAAGGTCCCATACCTAAAACGCCATTTTCACTTTGAAAATCTACTTCAATATCTTTTTGTACAAAATTGGCAACCAAAGTTGGTATTCCAATTCCGAGGTTTACAAAATAACCGTCTTTTACTTCTTTAGCGATTCGTTGTGCGATTTGTTCTTTAGATAGTGCCATTAGTCTCTCTTTCTTACGGTTAATTGTTCAATTCGTTTTTCATATTTATCTCCTTGGAAAATTCGTTGTACAAATATTCCTGGAATATGAATTTGATTGGGATCTAAAGTTCCAACAGGAACCAATTCTTCCACTTCAGCAACCGTAATTTTTGCTGCCCCACACATATTTGGATTAAAATTTCGGGCACTTCCTTTAAAAACTAAATTTCCAGCAGCATCACCTTTCCAAGCTTTTACGAAAGCAAAATCTGCTTCAAAAGCTTTTTCTAAAAGATGCATTTTTCCGTGAAATTCTCTAGATTCTTTTCCTTCGGCAACTTCGGTTCCGTAGCCTGCAGGTGTATAAAAAGCTGGAATTCCACTTTGTGCGGCTTGACATCTTTGGGCTAAAGTTCCTTGTGGAATTAATTCTACTTCCAACTCACCACTTAACATTTGTCGTTCAAACTCTGCGTTTTCTCCAACATATGAAGAAATCATTTTCCGGATTTGTTTTTTCTGAAGTAATAAACCCAATCCAAAATCATCTACACCAGCATTGTTTGAAATACAGGTTACATCCTTTACGTTTAGTCGTACCAATTCGGCTATTGAATTTTCAGGTATTCCGCTTAAACCAAAACCTCCCAACATAAAAGTCATACTGTCCTTTATTCCTTGGCAAGCTTCTTTAACATTAGAAACTGTCTTATTAATCATAGGATATATATTTTCTATAAAAATACAGAAAAGGAAGCAGAACTACTTGTGAAGTGAAAAGTATTTACTTAAAATTCGTCTGGAAAATCATCTTTGGTTTCTTGTTGATTTTCTTTCCATTTATCACAGTTAGTTTCGATAGAGAGGTTCTTTGGAGCTACAAATTCTTCTTTAGAAATGTTAAGATCTTTGCTTTTATAACACTCTATCATATAATTCGCCCAAATTGGCAGAGCCATTGATGCTCCTTGACCGTAAGTAATTGAACCAAAATGTGTAGATCTGTCTTCGCCACCAACCCAAACCCCAGTAACTAAATTTGGAACTACACCCATAAACCAACCGTCACTTTGGTTTTGAGTAGTTCCCGTTTTTCCGGCAATTGGATTTGTAAATTCCCAAGGGTAGCCAGTAATAATCTTTTTATAAACAGGTGTATTTCCTGCCCATTTAGATCGTAGTCGTTGCCCAGAGCCAGACCTTGTTACTCCTTCCATTAAGCTAATAGTTACATAAGCAGCTTCTTGACTTAATACATCTTTTGTTTCTGGTATGTTTTGATATAATATGGTGCCGTTTTTATCTTCGATTCTGGTAATTAAGGAGGGTTTAATATAAACTCCTTGGTTGGCAAATGTGCTGTATGCCCCAACCATTTCATATAAAGAAACATCTGGCGTTCCTAAAGCAATTGAGGGTGCTTCTACAATATCCTTTGTATCTACTCCCATTTTTCTAACTAATTCTAGTACTGGTTTTGGACCAACTCTATCTATTAATCTAGCTGTAACAGTATTTATTGATTGTGCAAGTGCTTGTTTTAGGGTAACCATTCCCCCGTATTTTCCGCCAGAGTTTTTTGGTGTCCAAGGCTTCAATAACCCGTATTTCCCTGCAGGAATTGTATGCAATGTATTTGGTAAAGTATCACAAGGTGACATATGCATTTGGTCTATAACTGTTGCATAAACAAAAGGTTTGAATGTAGAACCTATTTGACGTTTTCCACTTTTAACCATATCGTATTTGAAATACTTATAATTAATACCACCAACCCATGCTTTTACTTCACCTGTTTGCGGTGTCATTGACATTAAAGACGCTTGTAAAATAGATTTATGATACCGAATAGAATCAATTGGAGTCATTAAGGTATCAATATCTCCACTCCAAGCAAAAATTCGCATTTTGGTTTTTATGTGGAAACTTTTTTCTATTTCTTCATTAGATTTTCCTTGTTTTTTCATTTCACGCCAGCGGTCGCTACGTTTCATTGCAGAATTTAAAATCTGATCTACTTCTGATTTTGTTACGTCTCGAAAAGGGGCAGATTTGTTTTTCTTGTTTTGCCTGTCAAATTCTTTTTGAAGACTTTGCATATGAGTATCAACAGCTGCCTCAGCATATTCTTGCATTTTGGAATCTATTGTGGTATAAATTTTTAAACCATCACTATAAATATTGTACTCGGATCCATCAGTTTTTGGGTTTTCTTTAATCCAACCGTGCATAAATTTTCGTGCATATTCTCTAAAATAGGTCGCTATTCCTTCGTTATGACCTTGCGGCGTAAAGGTTATTTCAAGTTCGGTTGCTTGAATAGAATCTCTTACTTCTTCTGTAATAAAATCATATTTCGCCATTTGACCAAGCACTACATTTCTTCTATTTCTCACTCCAACAGGATTTCGAATAGGATTGTAAAGTGATGCATTTTTAAACATACCTACCAAAATAGCAGATTCCGTAATGGTTAAATCTGAAGGTTTTTTATCGAAATAAATATTTGCTGCAGATTCAATACCAATAGCTTGATTTAAAAAACCGTATTCGTTAAAATACATAGTAAGAATTTCTTCTTTGGTATATCGTTCTTCCAATTTAGTGGCAATCACCCACTCTTTGGATTTTTGAATAATTCTTTGGATGATATTTCTTGAGGCTTTTTCAGTAAAAAATAGTTTTGCCAATTGCTGAGTAATAGTACTCGCACCACCTTTAGTTCCTAAATAAATAACAGCCCTAAGGGTTCCTCTGGCGTCGATACCAGCATGGTCGAAAAATCGAACATCTTCCGTCGCAACTAACGCATTAACAAGGTGCGGTGGTAATTCTTCGAAAGGAACAGGCGTTCTGTTTTCCTTGTAAAATTTACCTAGAGTAACTCCATCGGAACCAATGATTTCGGTAGCAAGATTTTTCTCTGGATTTTCTAGACTTGTTTCATCCGGAAGTTGTCCAAATAAGCCCCAAGAAGCAAACAAAAAGAAGAGTATTATTAATAATATCCCAGCAAAAAATAGTTTCCAGAATAGTTTTATAAACTTTCTGCTTTCATTTTTATTCGCTGGTTTTTTTGTGGGTTTTCTTTTTGTCATGGGTTACTCTTGGGTGGTTTCTTCCACGCTAATTCCTATATCTGTGATTCCTTCTAAATTGCTAACGCCATCTACATTGCCGTTATTGCGTACAGCTTGTGAGATACTAATTTTATAAATTCCGTTTTCTGAAAGCGAAACATGTTCTTTGTACCACAATTTATTTTCTTTTACACTACCAATTCCTGTGCCAAGCCATGAACCGTCTGGATTTGACATTTTATATTCTAAAGTATCGGTGACTGTTTTTCCGTGTGGAAAATTTATTTCAGCGATTAAAAATATATTATTGTATCTGTAATCGTTTGTATTACGAAGATTAATAAACAAATTATACGTTTTTAATGAATCTAATTTTGGAAAATCAAACTTGATGACTTCCTCTTTATTCCATCCGTTTGGCAATGATTTATTCTGGCTGAAAATTATTTTTGAATCACAAGAAATAAATAATACAATTCCAACCAAGACTACTAAATATTTAGGCATTTTTTTTAGGGTTTCTGTTACGGCTACGGGTTTGATTTTTTGAATTATTTTGGTTCTTATTCTGGTTTTTGTTTCTGTTTTTATTCCGATTGTTTCTTCTTCGATTGTTATTTTGTTTTGGTTTATCAAATCGTGTTAAACTATCTTGACCAACAACATTTTCATAGATTTTACTTTCTGAAACTTTTTCTTCAATAGCATAATCTTCAATACTTGGTGCTTTTTCTCCTTTTTTATTAAGAGCAATAATTTCATTAGCACTATCTACGCTTATCTGAATCCAAATGCCCCCCTGTTTTTCGTATCCATACCAAAGAATACGTTTAAAAATATCTGTTTTCTGGCAAACAGCCACTCCTTTTTCGGTTTGTAATTTTATATCGTTTTTTGGAATATCCTTCAGTGCATCTAAATAAGTATCCAGCTCATAATTTAAACAGCATTTAAGTTTCCCGCATTGCCCCGCCAATTTTTGTGGGTTTAAAGACAGTTGTTGGTAACGTGCCGCAGAGGTTTTTACCGATCTAAAATCTGTTAACCAAGTAGAACAACAAAGTTCACGACCACAAGATCCAATTCCTCCAAGGCGAGCCGCTTCTTGACGGAAACCTACTTGTTTCATTTCAACACGAGTACTAAATGCACTGGCAAAATCACGAATTAATTGCCTGAAATCTACGCGTTCTTCAGCGGTATAATAAAAGGTAGTTTTTGACCCATCACCTTGATATTCAATGTCAGAAATCTTCATTTGTAACCCTAAATGAATCGCAATTTCACGAGACCGTTTTTGTATTTCGGGTTCTTTAGCTCTTACTTTTTGCCAAATATCAATATCTTTTTGGGTTGCTTTTCTATAAATTTTCGGAAGTTCTTCAACGGTTTCGGTTTCTTTTTTCTTTTTCATTTGCACCTTTACCAATTCACCGGTAAGAGTTATAATCCCTATGTCGTGACCTGATTGTGCTTCAGTTGCCACCACATCGCCCATACAAAGAGAAAGTTTTTCAGAATTTTTATAAAAATGTTTTCTTCCGTTTTTACAACGTACTTCAACACCAGTAAAGGGTTCTTGATCGCCTGGCAATGACATATTTGAAAGCCAGTCGAAAACCGTTAATTTATTGCAACCATCAGATCCACAAGTACCATTGTTCTTGCATCCTTTTGGCTGACCATCAGCACCAGTACTACAGCTTGTACAGCTCATAAATTTATATATAAAGCTCTTAAATTATAAGAGACGAGGATTAAACTTCATAGAAATCGTTTCAAATTTCATATAAGGAGTAAAGATATTAATTCTTAACAAACCTACTTAAGGTTATTTCGATTTTCTTATTTTCCTTTTGTGATACGAATAAAAAAAAAGTACCTTAGCCTAAAACATTTTTATAAAAATAAAGACTGAATCATGAGCAAAGAAAAAGAAGCGAAATTAAAAGCATTAAAACTTACTTTAGATAAATTAGATAAAACATACGGTAAAGGAACCGTTATGAAGATGGGAGATGCCGCTGTTGAAGACATGGAAGTTATTCCAACAGGTTCTTTAGGATTAGATGTTGCATTAGGCGTTGGAGGATACCCAAGAGGAAGAGTTGTTGAAATCTATGGACCGGAATCTTCTGGTAAAACAACCTTAACTTTACACGCAATTGCAGAAGCACAAAAAAACGGAGGAATTGCAGCTTTTATTGATGCAGAACATGCCTTTGATAGATATTATGCTGAAAACTTAGGCGTTGATATTGAAAATTTAATTATTTCACAACCAGATAATGGTGAACAAGCTTTAGAAATTACTGATAACTTAATTAGAAGTGGAGCTATAGATATTATTGTAATCGATTCAGTTGCTGCTTTAACTCCAAGAAGTGAGATTGAAGGTGAAATGGGAGATTCTAAAATGGGACTTCATGCTCGTTTAATGTCACAAGCACTTCGGAAACTAACAGGATCTATTAGTAAAACAAAATGTACGGTAATATTTATTAACCAACTACGTGAAAAAATTGGAGTAATGTTCGGAAATCCTGAAACTACCACAGGAGGTAATGCACTTAAATTTTATTGCTCCGTTCGTTTGGACATTCGTCGTTCTACACAAATAAAAAATACAGAAGGTGAAGTTTTAGGAAACAAAACAAGAGTAAAAGTA
>JAJRQR010000094.1 GCA_024280145.1 Bacteroidota bacterium | reverse complement strand
TGTATTATTTTGTTTCACTTTCTATAAGTATTATTCTTTTTGAAGGAGGATTAACCTTAAAACTTAAAGAAATAAAACATTGTGGACCAGCTGTAATTACTAAGTTGATAACACTTGGATCCCTAATTACATTTATTGGTGCAGCACTTGCCTCACATTATGTATTTGCGTTGACTTGGCAAATATCTTTTCTGTTTTCAGCTTTAATAATTGTTACAGGGCCAACGGTAATCACACCGATTTTACGAAACATTCCACTTAAAAAAGACGTTTCAGCAATCTTAAAATGGGAAAGTATTCTTATAGATCCTATTGGTGCTTTGGTTGCGGTATTGGTTTTTGAATTTATAAGTGTTGAACACGGAGGTGCATTTACGCAAACAGCACTTGTTGAATTTGGAAAAATCATCCTTTTTGGAGCAACATTTGGATTCACTTTTGCTCACGGACTTAATTATATTATCAATAAAAAATTTATCCCAAAATACTTATTAAATGTATTTGCATTAGCGGCTGTTTTGGGCGTTTTTATTTTATCCGACACCTTTGCCCACGAATCGGGATTATTAGCAGTTGTGGTTATGGGAATGGTTATAGGGAATTCAAAGTCAAAGTATATAGCCGAGCTATTATACTTTAAAGAATCATTGAGTGTTTTACTTATTTCTATCTTATTTATTTTGCTTTCGGCAAATATGAATATGGAAGATTTATGGCTGATTTTTAACTGGAAAACAGCCGGGCTATTTGCAATAATTATTTTTGTAATTAGACCTTTAGGCGTTTATTTAAGTACCATAAATTCTGGATTATCGATTAATGAAAAACTATTTATTAGCTGGGTAGGACCTAGAGGAATTGTAGCAGCAGGAATTGCATCGCTATTCGGAATTACTTTAGTATATCAAGGAGTTGAAGATGCAGAATTTATTACTCCTTTGGTATTTATGGTGGTTCTAGGAACGGTACTTTTAAACGCAACAACTGCTCGTTTTTTTGCAAAAATAAGCGGTGTTTTTCTGAAAAAATCGGAAGGGATTTTAATAGTTGGAGCATCAGATGTTTCTAGAATAATTGCAAAATATCTTCAAGAGAATAATCGAAGGGTAGTGCTTATTGATAGCAATCACAATCATGTGGAGAAAGCAAACAAACTAGGACTTGAAGCTTTTACAACAGATATTTATTCAGATTCATTAGAAGACCATATTGAGCTTAATGACATTGGGTTTTTATTGTCATTAACTGGAAGTTCAGACGTAAATAAACATGCAATCAACAGGTTCAAAGAACAATTTGGTGAGAATGGAGCTTTCAGATTGATTTCAAATAAAGAGAAACTAGATATTTCAGACCAATCAAGAGAAGGCTTATTTTCCCAGATTGATGATTATACCTCTTTAGCCAAAGCCGTTCAGGAATTTCCAAAAATACACGAAGAAAAAATCAACAATAAGAAGCATTATCAAGAATTAATAGCTAAAATATCCAATATTGAATTAATTATTCCGTTGTTTGTAAAAACCCGAAGAGGGGAGATAAATATTATTCCTGCTACGAATAATGAAATTGATAAAATTGAAAAAGGCGACTTTTTAGTTTATTTAGGAAAGTCACTAAATGAAATTGAAAAATGATAAAAAATCTATTGATTATTGCTTGTTTGTTATTTGTGTTTTCTTGTAAAGAAGACGATTCAGTTACTTGTACTTCCTGTAATTCACCTCAGACAAGTTCCTTTGAAGTTTGCCGTTAATCTAACGGAAATGCTTCAGTAAATGGTGAAGATACCGGAACTAATTATGAAGTTTATATTACAGGTCTGGAAGAAGCAGGAGCTACTTGTGGTGGGTAATTAAAGGAGATTGCCACGTTATCCGATAACTATCGGAACTCCTCGCAATGACATTTTAACTCTTCCAATACTGAGGTTTGGTATCTTCCGAAATTTGATTCCAATAATCTTGAGTCGCTTTTCTTCCGTCTAATGTTTTTAATTTGCGTTCAAAAATCCAAATAGTAGGATTAAAAACCATATCAGTTACTGCAACGGTATAAAGTTGAGGTTCTTCTTCCGACTTTCTTTTTTCTTCCTGAATAATTACTTCAAAACCGTTATGTTTCAGTAATTTTTCTAGAAATATTTTACGTTCTTCTCCTATCTTTTTTTCAACAAAAGTTACGCGCTGATCGTCTATTGCTCCAAATAAATGTTTTCCTCCTAATCCCATAAAATAATAAATTCCAATTAATAAAAAACAAATTCCAAATTCTTTCAATTAGAAATTTCTACATTAAATTTTTACTCAATTCAAATATATAATCGTACAACGGACTGTACAATCCTAATGTTATAATTCCTAAAACGGTTAAAACCAATCCCAATCGCATATATAATTTGTTGGTGAAAAACGGAATGGCATTTTCATTTTTTCTTAAAAACATTGCTCTTATCACCAATAAATAATAGTAAAGTGAAATAGTAACATTCACCACCGCCAAGAACACCAATAAATAATATCCTTTACTTGCTGCTGCGGTAAATAGGAAAAACTTTCCGAAGAAACCTGCTACCGGAGGAATTCCCGCTAAGGAGAATAACGCCAACATCATCACCAAACTCAATTTTGGATTGGTACGATATAAGCCCTCATAATCATCCATATTTTCTTTTCCAGTTTTTAAAGATATTGCCTGAACCACACCAAAAGCTGCTAAATTTGAAAAGATATAAACTAATACAAAATAGATGACTGTAGCAAATCCTAGGTGCTCTCCGTTGATAATTCCCAGTAAGATAAAACCGGCTTGTGCAACCGAAGAATAAGCTAAAAATCGCTTCATATTCTTTTGTCGTGAAGCAAATAAGTTTCCAATAAACATCGTCATTAATGCGATTACATACACCATATTTTCCCAAACATGCATCAAGGGTTTAAAAACGGTAAATAGTAATATCATTAAGATAAATACAGCCGCACCTTTTGAAATTACCGATAGGAAAGACGTCACACTAATTGGAGCACCTTCATATACATCGGCGGTCCAAAAGTGAAACGGAACTAAGGATATTTTAAAAGATAGTCCTGTAAAAAATAAAATCATTCCTAAAATAGTAAGATTGTTTGCGGTAATCATTTCAGCAATATCATTAAAATAGATAGATCCTGAAGTTGCGTATAACATAGAGATTCCGAATAAAGAAACTCCTGAAGCCAATGCAGCCGATAATATTAACTTAATACCTGCTTCGCTCGAAATCCGTTTAGAGGTTTCATAAGCTGCTAATGCTGCAACAGGAAGTGTTGATAATTCTAATCCTAAATAGAACATTAAGAAATCTCCTGCTGAAATCATAAAATACATTCCTAGTAGGGAAGAGAATAATAAGATAAAAAATTCGGTTCCTTTATGTTGCTTCACCATTTTTTCTTGAAGCCAATCTGCTGATTGTAACAACAGAATTAAGACCCCAACATTCAACACATTTTTAAAGAAATGTATCATAGGAGTATTTCTAAACATTCCTCCAAATAAGGCTCCTTCAACATTGCCTAAAAAGCCCAAAACCGTGTGAATTCCAAATAAGAAAATCGCCAAATGCACTATGCTTCCTTTTTTCTGTTGAGGAATAAATATTTCGGCAACAAGAAGCAACAATGTTATTACTAACAATATTATTTCGTGCCTCATCAATAAAAAACTACTAAAATCCATTAAATTTTCTATTTATTATTTTATTACTCCTTGAATAAATGGCTGAATACTGTCCATTATCATATCACTCAACCATAATGGTGCAACACCAATAGCAATTACTGGAATTAACAGTAATAAAATTCCTGTTTTTTCGTACCAAGTTGCTTTTGGTAAATTCTCAACATTATTGGTTTCTAAAGGGCCCATCATTATTTTTCCGACCAATCTCAAAATATAAACTGCCGTAACTACAATGGAAGAAACCGCCAGTACTGTCAACACTCTATGAAACATATCTGGGTGCTGAAAACCACCTACAAAAATGTTCATTTCGGCAACAAATCCACTAAATCCAGGCAATCCTAAATATGCCATTCCGGTAATTACGTAGATGGCTCCAATGAAGGGTAAAATTTTCATCAACCCACCGAGTTTGTTAATATCTCTGGTGTGTGTTCTTCCGTAGATCATTCCGATTAATGCAAAGAACATGGCTGTTAGAAACCCGTGTGATAATGATTGAATAATCGCACCACTCCAAGCTGTTTTATTTAGCATCAGTAAAGCGAAAAGCACCAATCCAAGGTGACTTACCGAAGCATACGCATTGATATATTTTAAATCCGTTTGTCTAATAGCAGCAAAGGCTCCATAAACGACTCCTATTGCAGCTAATACTAAGAAGAAATCACCCCAAAAAAGAGCCCCTTCAGGAAGTAAAAACATAGCAATCCTAAAAACTCCGTATCCACCAAGTTTCATTAAAACCCCTGCGTGAAGCATGGATACTGCTGTTGGTGCCGAAGCGTGACCATCTGGAGACCAAGTATGAAATGGGAATAAAGCTCCCAACACAGCAAAGCCTACAAATACCAATGGGAAGAATAATTTTTGCGCTTCAAAAGGGATATTTACTTTCGCGATTTCCAAAATATTGAAGGTTAAATCACCACCATCTGCGTTTGAATTGAAATAGATTCCTAATATTCCAACTAATAAAACTGCGGAAGCTCCCATTAACATTAAGGTAAGTTTCATGGCAGAATGTTCTTTTGGACCTGAGCCCCAAATTCCAATTAAAAGGTACATTGGAATTACAGCAATTTCAAAGAAAACGAACATTGTAAACAAGTCGATGGAAATAAAGAAACCATAAACTCCGGTTGCTAAAACTAATAATGAAATAAAGAATTCTTTAGGTAAATCTTCCATTTTCCAAGAAATGAAAACTCCTGCCAATACTACGATTGCTGTTAATAGTAGCATTGCTACAGAAATCCCATCTACACCAACCGTATAATGAATATTGAAATGTTCGAACCAAACAAGGTCTTTCATAAAAACCATGATACTGTCGTTCACTTCTTTTTCCTTGAAATAAGCAAAAACCAGATTAATAGCCATCCCTAGTTGAACAAAACTACCCAACATTGAAACCGTACGAGCTTGCTTTAAATCTTTAGTAAAAACCAAAGCCAAAACGGTAAGAACGGGAACTACTACAAAAAGCGTTAATATATCCATAATTAGTTTAATTCCAATTTATTAGTTATTTCCACAGATAGATAAAAACCCCTGCTAATACGACAACTCCAACAATAAATGCAAATGCATAATCTTGAAGTTTACCGGATTGCATTCCTTTAATTTTATCTGAAACAACAACTGTTTTATTTCCAATGCCTTCCATCGTGCCATCTACCACTTTCTTGTCAAACCAAGCAATAGGAGCAGAAATACGATTGAATATTATTTTTTTAGTGACGAATAAATATAATTCATCAAAATAAAATTTGTGGTAAGCCCACTTATAAAGGACACCAAATGACTTTGCATATTTATCTGAAAGACTATTTTCTTTCTTATAAAATACCCAAGCCAACGCAATACCAATTATTCCAACGGTTGTTGCGATTGCTGCTAATGGATAATTTAAATGTGCTTCAAAACCTTTGTTGTCTGCACTTACATATTCGCTAAACGGAATCAATCCCGCTACGATACTCATTCCTGCTAAAAACAATAAAGGAAACGCCATAGACATCGGTGATTCGTGAGGTGTGTGTTCGTATTTTTTATCTTTTCCCCAGAATATTCCGAAGTAAATTCTAAACATATAAAAAGCAGTAAGACCCGCTACAAAAACACCAATATAATAGAGTATTTGGTTGTTTTCAAAAGCAGCCACTAAGATTTCATCTTTACTCCAAAAACCTGCAAAAGGAGGAACACCAGCAATCGCCAATGCAGCGATTAAAAAGGTAATATTAGTAATGGGCATATATTTTCGCAAGCCGCCCATATCTTTTAAATAGTTACTATGGACTGCGTGAATTACAGATCCCGCGCCAAGGAATAACAAGGCTTTAAACATCGCGTGTGTAAACAAATGGAACATCGAAGCCATATAACCAACTCCTTCGTGACCATCATAACCTGAAACTCCTAAAGCCATCATCATATATCCAATTTGCGACATGGTAGAAAAGGCTAAAACTCGTTTAATATCGGTTTGTGTGATAGCTATGATTGCTGCGAATAAGGAAGAAATTCCCCCAACCCAAGCGACGATATTTAATGCAAATCCGTCTTCCACAAAATAGAACATTGGGAATAATCGTGCTACCAAATAAACTCCTGCAACTACCATAGTCGCTGCGTGAATTAATGCTGAAACAGGTGTTGGACCTTCCATCGCGTCCGGTAACCAAATATGAAATGGCATCATCGCCGATTTTCCAGCACCGCCCATAAAAATTAATATCAATCCCCAAGCAATAACTGACAACCCCATAAATGAAGTAGAAGCCCAGTTTAAAACTAGCATTCCTGTTTCAGGATTTACAGCGTTTAAGGTTTCAAAATCGAAAGTTCCTGTGTAGTAGCCCATAATTAAGATTCCTATTAAGAATCCTAAATCGGCAAAACGAGTAACGATAAATGCTTTTTTTGCTGCGGAAACAGCCGAAGGTTTTGTGTAATAATAACCGATTAATAAGTAGGAAGAAACTCCAACTAATTCCCAAAAAATATAAATCTGAAATAGATTAGTTGCTAAAACCAAGCCGAGCATTGAGAAGGTAAACAGACTTAAATAGGCAAAGCACCTAGTATATCCGTCATCTCCTTTCATATAGCCACGGCTGTAAATATGAACCATTAGCGAGATAGTTGTCACCACCACTAACATCATTATTGAAATAGAATCGACCAATATTCCCATATCTATATGAAGGGTATCGGTGAAATTTAACCAAGTAGTTTTATCAATAAATTGTTGGTATTCACCATCTATTTTTCCAATTACAAAGAAATACTGATAGGCAGTATAAATCGACAATAAAAACGAAGTAAAAAGGCCAAGTACACCAATATAACCTGAAACAGCAGGCTTAATTTTTTTACTATTAATTCCTAGCAATAAAAATACTGCTAGTGGAATTATTGGGATTAAGTAGATGTATGTAATATCCATGTTTAAACTTTATTTTTTAGTGCCTAAATTTGAAAGTATTTAGAGTGCCTAAAGTTTTATTTATTCTTTTTAATTTTAAATACTTATGTGCATTTTAGTTGCACTTTAAGCACTTTCTTAATACTTCATAATTTCAGTTTCCTTCACTTCAACAGAGCCAATTTGTCTATATAAATTTATTATTATTGAAACCGCTAAAGCAGTTTCTGCAGCCGCTACGGCTATAATAAAAATAGAAAACAGAACTCCTTGTAACATATCGGGATATAAATATTTGTTGATAATCACAAAATTTACCACCGATGCGTTCATTATCAATTCCACTGAGATTAAAATGGAAATCAAATTTGTTCTAGTAATAAACCCATAAACCCCAATAAAAAATAGGATGGTGGTTAGGGTTAGTATTTCGTATATGCTGATTCCTGCGATCATGACGTTTCTTCGTTTTTATCTTCTTCCTCTAACTTCTTTCCTTTTGCTATAATAATTGCCCCTACCATTGCCGCTAATAGCAATACTGAAATCACTTCAAAAGGCAGTATAAATCCACCTTCGCCATAACTTAATAGTTTCTCTCCAATCTGTTCTGTGGTTGTAGTATTATAGTTTTCAATTACTTTAAAATTATAAGAATAAATTGTTGTTAGAAAAACACCAATTCCTACTAAAGAAGCGATTGCTGCAAGAATACGTTTGGAAGTTTTAGCGAGTTCTAATTCTAATTCAATATGATGCACTAACAATACTGAGAAGATCATCAATACGATAATTCCACCGCCATAAACCGT
>JAJRQR010000006.1 GCA_024280145.1 Bacteroidota bacterium | reverse complement strand
CTTTTCACGAATTCTATCAATAGTAAGTTGCACATTATTAACAATGGTATTATCAACAAATTTTTTATTTGACGAGTTTTTTTCTCCTTTTTCTTCTATAGATGCAAGTTGTACAGCGGGTTTTATTTTTGCAAGCATTTCTGTAATATTTCCAAGTTCTACTCCATCACAAGCTGCTTTTACAGCACCACATGATTCGTGACCTAATACAAAAACTAGTTTACTGCCTGCTAATTTACAAGAGTATTCCATACTTCCTAAAATATCAACATTTTCAAAATTACCCGCGACTCTGGCAACAAATACATCACCAATACTTTGATCGAAGAGTAATTCTACAGGAACTCTAGAATCTATACAAGATAATATTACTGCCTTAGGAAATTGTCCTGATTCTGTAAGTTTTACCTGCGATAAATAATCTACTTTTTCATTTTTAGCTTCAATAAATCTTTTGTTCCCTTCTAATAAATCTGTTAATACAGATGCTGGTGTAAATGCATCTTGATTGTCTTTTGTTATTGTTGTTATTCTCATAATCTTTTTAATTTGTTATCGCTAAATTACTCCCTAAATAGTATTACTTTTTAGTAAGAGTGTATTCATCTTTCACATTATCTTTTACCCAAATCATACAATCTTGAAAATTTTCAAATATTTGTTCTTTTGGGATTAGGTCTGGGATAATATCGATTTTTTCTAACATATACCGTGGTTGCTCTAACACCTTTAACAATAAAACTTTTTTGTTATCATTAACTAAGTCTACTAAAATATCTTCTATAACATACAAACCAGATTGATCTATATAGCCCATTTTATCCATTCTAATAATTATTGTAGTAGCAGTACTTGGTATTTGCGAGGCCAATTCTTGAATGTCGCTTGTTGAACCAAAGAACATAGGTCCTTTAATGTGTTTTATAAAAACTTCTTCCATTAAATTCTCTGGAAAATCAATTTCATCTGGCCATAATTCTCCTTTATATAAAGGTTTAAGATCTGAACGTTTTGCAGTTAAATCTCCTATTTTCTTCATAAACATTAAAGAGGCAATTACCAGCCCAATACCTACGGCATAAACTAAATTCCAAACCGAGGATAATACCATTACTATAAGCATAATAATAACTTCTGGTTTTGGCATATAAGGAATTGCTTTTAATCCTTTGTAGTCCATTACTCCAATTCCAACAGTTACTAATATCCCTGCTAACACAGCGGCAGGAATTTGAGAAGCAATTGGGCCTAATGCTAACAAAATTACTAACAAAAGAATACCAGCAAACATCCCAGATAATCTAGTTTTTCCACCAGCATTAATATTCACTACTGTTCTAATAGTTGCTCCCGCTCCAGGAATCCCTCCAAATATTGCAGCAATTGTATTCCCAATTCCTTGACCAATTAATTCTTTATTGGGTTTGTGTTTAGTCTTGGTCATATTATCTGCAACGACAGATGTTAGTAAAGAGTCTATTGCTCCAAGAAGCGCTAATGTTAATGCGGTAAATATGTAAGGAGTTATATTTCCAAGGCTAAAGCCACTAAATATCGCTAGATTAGGTATGGGTAATCCACTTGGTATTTCTTCAATAGACCTATAATCTAAACCAAAACCATAAGCAATTCCAGAAACTACTAATAATGCAACTAATGCACTTGGTATAGCGGTAGTTATTCTCTTAAAACCATAAATAATAAATATAGTACTCAATGCTAAAATTAACTCTAACCAGTTAATGTTAGCTAAAGCTCTTGGTAATACTTTTAGGGATCCAATAACCCCTGAAGCATTTTTTCCTGCCAGTGTTTGAGACTCATTTAATATTTGCTCTTCAGTTATTAGTTCAGCTCTTTTAATTGTTTCTTTAAAGTCTTCTAAAACCAAAAGCCCTTCTCCTGCTTCATCTTTTAGGATGTTATCTAAAATAATTTCTTCGGCATGTGGTTTAAATTGTTCTACAAATGCATCATCTTCTTTTGGATAATAACCTATAGATGGTAAAATTTGTGTCACCAATATAATCACCCCAATTGCGGTCATAAATCCCGACACAACGGGATACGGGATGTATTTAATATATTTCCCTAAACCAATTAATCCAAGACCAACTTGCATTAACCCAGCTAATAAAAAAACGGTAAGGATTATTGGTAATGCTTTTGAAATATCACCATCGTTAGTTGCTAAAATACCAGCAATTACAACCATAGCAACTGCTGTCATGGGTGCTGTTGGGCCAGATATTTGCGTATTTGTTCCTCCAAAAAGAGCTGCAAAAAAACTTACGAATATTGCTCCATAAAGCCCTGCACTAGGTCCAAGACCTGAACTAACACCAAAAGCTAATGCCAATGGTAAAGCGACAATTCCTGCGGTAATTCCGCCAAACAAGTCGCCTTTAAAATGTTTGAAATTAAATGGGTTTTTCATTGAATAATTTTATTAAATATTGGTTTACAATCCTTGTAGGTCTAAATGAATGTCATGTTTTTTAAACGATAACTTTATTTACCATATTGGTGTAAAATTCAGAAACGTTATTTTTACCCTCAGTAACATCGGTAAGTGTTGGTAAATGTTGTGCAAAATAATTTTGTTGATGAGCTCCTTCTATTACAGTAGAAATTAACATATGTGGAAACTTATATTTTGGATTAACTTCCAACACTAATTCACTTACCCGTTGCACTACTTTTTTATAGGTTTTAAAATACCCTTTTTTGTTTTCATCATCTACATCTACGGTATGATATGCTTTTACGGATTCTTTAATTATTATCTGGTTTAATAATTCTTCATCAATATAAGTTGTTGGGTATTTTTCCAGAATAGGTTCTGTTAACACTTTAATGGAGCGTTCTAATTTTTCGGAAGAGGAATCAATATTCATCGTTGAAAAAACCAATAAATATTCTATCCAGCTCCAATACCAAGAAACTAAATAAATTAATAAGGTATGTTTGTTTTCAAAATAACGATAAATGGAACTTTCGGGGGAATCTATTTGAACTCCTAGTTTTTTAAAGGTAAAGCTTTCAAAACCTAGTTCATTAATCATTTTAATACTTTGGCATATAATTTTTCTGCCCAAGTCTGATGTATCAGGATTCTTAAGATATAAACCTGAATTTACCTCTATATGTAGTTGAATATTTTTCATTTCAAAAACAAAAGTAATAGTATTACTATCGTTTTTTGAAATAAATTTCTATTTTAACTTAATTTTAAACATTTCCTTCTAACTAAAGACATAGTTCAGAAATGCTTTACGGCATAAATATTCAGCCATAAACCAATAATAAACAACAGATTAAAAATTAACCGCAAAACCTAAAAAATTGTTTTTAAGGTTTTACGGTCAAAATTTAAATTTAGAATATCTGGTTATTTCAAATCTATTTACCAGAATATTTTTTGTATAAACAAGAAGAATTAAGGAGTCTTTAAGTTTTCTTTTTTTCTAAAATCTGTATTAAAAAACAGCGCAAACTGTAAATACCACTTTCCTGTATTTCCAACTTGTTGATGCATCATTCCTCCTTGTACGTTGATGTCTTTATTAATTTGATAACCTAAAGAACCGTACAATCGGTTTCTGTCGAAATAGGTTTCTTCCGTATTTATAAAGAGTTCGTCGTAAATACCTAAAAAGAAAGTCCCTTTTTCAATAACGGGTTTGTGTAACGGAATAAAAAGCATTAAACGATAACGCAAACGCATTTTAAAATCGTCTTCAATCCAACGTTCTTCAACTCGATAGCGATGTTCAAATTTCACTCTTCCTAATTTATTAGTAAGAATAAATTGTTGCCAAATACGATGTTCTTCAACTTCAGGAGAACTTTGTTCAGAATCATATACATAAGAAGGTATATAAGCATAACCAGCTGTTGCGAAAGCTTTTTCTGAAAAATGATAATTCAGCCCTGCTCGTAATAACCATTGCTCGGTGTTATTGGGTGTAATGGTATGATTTCGGAATTGTATTTCGGTATGAATACTAAATTTATCCGAAATACGATTGGTTCCAAAATACATCAACCAATTTCCAACTTTATCTTCTTGAGAAAAACTCACAACAGAAAACAGAAGCATTAAAACTATAACACTTCTGTTTAAAAATTTAAATCTTATCATACTTAAATCATTTCTACTTTTCCAGATGACAGATAGTAAACTCCTCCTACAATTTTTATTTCTCCATTTTCTTCCATTTCTTTTAGAATTGGGCTCTTTTCACGAATTCTATCAATAGTAAGTTGCACATTATTAACAATGGTATTATCAACAAATTTTTTATTTGACGAGTTTTTTTCTCCTTTTTCTTCTATAGATGCAAGTTGTACAG
>JAJRQR010000093.1 GCA_024280145.1 Bacteroidota bacterium | reverse complement strand
TCAAAAGATAAAAAAATCATCAGAACCTATAAAAGAGTTCGCAAAAATCATGGTGACAAACATTAAAGCAATTTATCAATACAGGAGTATTGAAACAGAATATGAGAAATTAAATATTCCACATTATTTAAGAACATAACCGGATTTTATAAGTCACGAATTTTACTAATTTACCAATAAACATTGTCTTCTAACTTTCAACTTCTAACTTCCGACATTAAAATAACATTCCTTTGTAAATCACAATTAAGGATTTTGTATTTTTACGACAGATTGTACAAATTAATTTATGTCTGTAAAAACAATACCTTACGCTGAAACTGGCTATTTTTCGAAATTAGTTTGTAATTATTTAGCCGAAAAACCCGAATTACAAGTGTTTTATAATCGATTTCCGAAATTGGAAAATTTTGATGGACAGTTAAAGGAAAAGTCATTGTCCATTAGAGCACAGTCGAGAACTACCTTAGTTAAATCCCTTAATAATCAATGCCAAAACCTAAGCACTTCCGAAGCCACACAATACAACATCAATTCCCTTTCTAAGGAAACTACATTTACTATAACTACAGGACATCAACTCAATCTTTTTACAGGCCCATTATACTTTTTGTATAAGATATTTTCGGTAATTAATCTTTCGGAAAAATTGAATAAAAAATATCCAGAAAATCATTTTGTTCCTGTATATTGGATGGCTACGGAAGATCACGATTTTGATGAAATCAACTATTTTAATCTCTTCGGAAAGAAAATAGAATGGAAAAGAGAAGCCTCTGGTGCCGTTGGAGAATTATTGACTGAAGGATTGGAAACACTACAAAAAGAGTTTGCTTCAAAAATAGGAAATAGCGAAAATGCACAAAAGCTTTCGCATTTATTTACAGAAGCTTATGTAAAACACAATAATCTAACCGATGCAACAAGATATTTAGCAAACGAACTTTTTTCAGACTACGGACTCGTAATCATCGATGGAAACGATAAAGCATTAAAGCAACAATTTATTCCATTTGCCGAAAAAGAACTGACTGAAAATTTAGCTTTTAAAATAATTAATAAAACCACCGAAAAATTAGAAAACTTAGGATTTAAACGTCAAGTAAATCCCAGAGAAATCAACCTGTTTTATTTAACAGAAAATTTACGAGAACGAATTATAGAAGAAGAAGGAGTTTTTAAAATCAATAACACAAAACTCACTTTTTCAAAAGAAGAAATTTTAAAAGAATTGCAAGAATTTCCAGAGCGATTTTCTCCAAACGCATTGTTACGACCCTTGTTTCAAGAAGTAGTATTACCCAATTTATGTTATGTAGGTGGAGGAGGAGAACTGGCATATTGGTTTCAGTTAAAAGATTATTTTAAGAATGTTGAGGTTACTTTTCCAATATTATTATTACGGAATTCAGTTTTGTTAATGCCTAAAAAACTTACTAAAAAGTTAGAAAAACTCAATGAGAATATAGAGTCCTTATTTCTTTCGCAATACGAATTAGAGAAAAAACATACGCTGCAACTCTATGATATAAAAATAGATTTCACGCCACAACGAGCATATCTTAAAAAACAATTTAAAGACTTATACCAAGTTGCAAAAAAAACAGACAAATCTTTTATAGGAGCCGTTGCTGCCCAAGAAAAAAAGCAACTCAATGGACTTGATAATTTAGAAAAACGATTGTTAAAAGCTGAAAAACGAAAATTAGCGGACCAACTAAATAGATTAACTTCAATTCAAGATCAATTATTTCCAAAAGAAAGCTTACAAGAACGTACGGTTAATTTTTCGGAGTTTTATTTTGAATTTGGGGAGGGTCTAATCAAAGAACTAAAAGAAAAACTTAATCCTTTAGACCATAAGTTTTCAATAATAGAATTAAATAGTTAACAAAATAAATTTTTAAAACAATATAACTCCTTTGCTATTAACAAGGGAGCTATATTTAACTTAAAAAAACAAAAACTATTTTTTAATCACTCTTTTTACGGTACTTGATTGGTCATCAGAAAAATGTACCAGATACACTCCAGAGGAAAGACCTGCTAAACTGATTTTTTGAGTATTGCTATTAGTGACTTCTACTTGTTTAATCAATCTTCCATTTGTGTCATAAATCACAATACTTTTTAAATCTGCATTTGATGTATTTTCAATATAAATAATATCTCTGGTTGGATTTGGATATAAACTAAGTGTATTATTTAAATTGTGATCTGTATTTCCTAATACCTGAACTCCAGAGAAAGCCACTTCAGCAAAAGCTACAAGGCCTCCTGGATCTCCATAATTACTAACTATATCAAAACGAATATAAGAAGTAGTAATAGGAGTAAAAGAAAATTGTTCCGCAGGACTTGTTGGACCTGTTACTTGTGTGAAAGTTGTTGGAGAACCAGCAATAGGAGTATAGGTAACGCCATCTTCTGAAGAAGAAATAATTACCTCTTGAATCCCCGTTTGTCCAGGTCCAGGTGCATTTTCATTCCAAAAAGCAAGACCGTCCACTAAATAAGAACCACCTAAATCAAAATCGATAGAACCCGTTTCGTTGGTTGCCAAAAACGAATTTCCAGGTGTTGTCATTTCATGTGTTGCAGATAAACTTGGAAAAGCATCTAAGCCAGTTCCATTAATAGTATTGTCTAGACTCGATCCAAATTGAGCGGATAAAGTTGTTGTGGCTGAAACGGGGTTAATTACATTTTCAATTACAATTACTTCTGTTCCAGAGAAAGCTACTTCCGCAAAACCAACAAAATCTGGACTCCCATAATTACTAGTCACCTCAATACGAATAAAAGAGGTAGTCACTTCAGCGAATGAAAATTGTTCTGCTTCACTTGTTGTTTGAGTAGCTTCTGCAAAAACAGTTGGTGCTCCTGCTATGGCTGTATAGGTAACTCCATCTTCTGAAGAATAGATAATCACATTTTGAACCCCTGTTTGTGGTGGCCCAGTTGCATTTACATTCCAAAAAGAAAGGCCATCAACCAAGTAAGAACCCCCTAAGTCGAAGTCTATGGTACCTACATCATTGGTTGCATAAAAAGCATTACCAGGATTCGTTCCTTCATGCGTTGCAGATAAACTAGGAAAAGCATCTAGTCCAGTTCCATTAATAGTACTGTCTAGATTTGATCCAAATTCTGCAGATAAAGTTGTGGTAGCTGATACTGGGTTAATTACATTTTCTTCAATTACTTCTGTAGAAAAAATATCAATTATTTCTGCGTTAGTTAAAACACGATCATAAACAAGAATATCATCCATTACTCCAGGAAATAAATTTGTTGGAACATCTGCTTGAGCTCCTACAGAAAATGGTTGGGGGGTAGCAATTATTGAAGTATTATTTACACCAGATTGTACTAAATCACCATTTATAAAAATGGATGAAGTAGTTCCATCATATGTTACAGCAATATGAGTCCATTCACTCACAGGGATAGACTGTGGAGAGTCGATAGGAACAGGTCCTCCAACATTCCATCTAATACCTTGGCTTGGGTTGATGCCAAGGTAATAACCAGTACCAACATCCCAATTGCTTAATAACCCTGTCCAATCAAAAATGGATTCTTGTATATTTATCCAAACACATAAAGAGAAATTACTATTTGAATTAAAATTAAATGCATTTGTATTTGTTGCTAAATCTAAATATTCATTAACAAAAAACAATGCGTTATCACCTTCTCCAAACCTATTCTCAACTGGTAATAGAGATCCTCCAGCTCCAACTTCTTCTAGATCATATCCAGAATCGCTTTCATCTAAATATAATCCATCATTCAATTGGTAATGTCCTACCAATCCTTCAATGGGAATTATAGCATTCTCTTTAAAATGTGATATTAATCCATCATTGTAAAATGAAGTATTGTATTTAACTTCTAATGAAGAGGTTTGATTAGAAACTTTAGAAGATTCAGAAATAAAATCTGATTTCTTAGATTGAGCATTCCCCAAAATTGAAATTAGTATTATTGCTAAGGTAAATAGAGTTTTTTTCATGATAATTTAATTTATGGTTAATTAAAAGCATTATTGCTTGGTGTAAATATAATGGGAGATAGGAGTCAATTATAGTTCTATTTATCCAAAGGAAACACTATTTATCTAATGGTAGTAAGGTTGTCCTAATGGCTGATCAAATGGTAGCAGACCCTATCTGCAGATAAAGAAATTGAAACTTCAATTGGCATATGCGCAACTAGAAAACCCACTCTCTGTTTCACAGGAGTGGGTTTGTATAGTTAAGGAATTTCCTATTAATTAGGGTCTCTCGAAACTTCTACATATCCTCGATTACGCACTTCTTCATAACCTTGTGTGGACCAGAAAGGGTCTGTAACCGGGATGTTACATAGAGAGATTGAGCGAGGAGATGCAAGAACCCTATTGTTTGATATTTTATCATATATTTCGCTTCTACTACTTTCGGTATCAATAACTTTAAAATAAAAACGCCAGTTAACATCAATACGAGGGGCATTACCTGAACGTTCTATAACTTCTGTTATTATTCCTCCATATACAGCTTCATCACCATCAATTCTTACGCATTCAGTTTCCATGATAAAGTGTAAGTTATAGTTAGGTGACGACATTTGTACTTCGGCACTTCCTGAAGCTCGATTATTATCTTCAGTTCCCGTCCATGTTATTCTAGTTAAATCTCGGTTAGGTGAAATGAAATTTCCGTTTGTATGAGCGTAGTTGTTTGAAACTATTGTATGGGTTCTATTGGTATTTAAATTATATGTTGATGAGCTTTCCCATTCAGAAGTGCCATTTGATTGTTTTAATACATAAACAGAATCTGAGTTCTATTCTTCAATTTGTTCAAAAGATTCGTCTTTACTACATGATGTAAATAAAATAAATCCTGCGGTCATTGTTAAGAATAAATTTTTCATAATATATTTATTTTAATTAGTTGTAAGCATTATTGCTTGGTGTAAATATATGCTGACATTCAGGGTTTTAAAAGAATTGTTTATCTAGCGGTGGGTTTGTTTATCTAATGGTGAAAAGGTTTTTCTAACGGATGATTAAACGGTAATAATTAGTTTTGTTTAAAAAGGAAAATGCGGCTAGTAGCCGCATTTAGGGTTAATATTTAATTTGGAATAAGTTATGGGCTCACTATTTGATTTGTCTCAAGCCAGTCTAAGAAAAGTTTCTTTTTTCTTCGAGAGACAGGGATTCTTATTTCATTAGAAAGTAATACTGTAACACCTTTGGAGTCAATAATGTGCTCTCTATTTAAAATATGAGAACGATGGCATCTATAAAAGCCTTTAGTATCAAGCAATTCTTCTAAGTCACTTAGTGTTTTAGTAACGAGTTTTTTAGTTGCATTTTTTAAATGAATATAACTGTAGTTACGATCTCCTTCAATATGTATAATGTCTTTTAAAATTAGCTTCAAAGCGCCATCCTGTGTTTTTAGTATCAACATGTGATTTGCAACATTTTTGGTCGAGCTGTTTCGCAATGCCATCGCCATGTTTTCTTTTTGATGGATGGATCTTGTTTTATTTCTGAATCGGTTAATGGCTCTTTTTAATTCTCCTAGATCAATAGGTTTCAGTAAATAATCTAAGGCATTAAAACGAATAGCTTTGATGGCATAATGACTATAAGATGTAATAAAAATAGTTTGAAATTTTATATTTGAAAGTTGTGCAAGCATTTCAAAACCTGTCATATCAGACATTTCTACATCAAGGAAAATAAGTTCTGGGGTATACAATGCGATTTTATCTAAGCCTTCTCGGCCATTATTTGCCGTAGAGAGTACCTCTACTTCAGGAAAGTGTTGAATTAATTTATCTTGAAGTAGCTCCAGTATAAAAGGATCATCATCAATAATTAGGCATTTTATTTTTTCTGAATTCATCTTTTATGATTTTAATTCTTTAAAAATAGGCACAATTAATTCTTCAGTACTATAAGGCTTAGGAATATAATTATCCATTCCGGCTTTAAAACAGCTGTCAATTTCAGTTTTTAATAAACTTGCCGTCATAGCAATAATTGGAATTGCTGTTGTCTTTTTTTCTTGTCGTGCAATTTTTCTAATGCTTTCGGTTGCTTCAAACCCATTCATTTCGGGCATTTGTACGTCCATCAGTATAAGATCAAAGTCTTCTTGTATAAATTTTTCGACTGCTAACTTTCCGTTTCCTACAACCTCCAATTGAATTCCTTCAATAAGAAAGTTTAAATCATCTTGAGCAATCATTTGATTGAAAGGATTGTCTTCCGCTATAAGAACACGAATCCCTTTAAGTGAATCTGTCATCTCTTTAAGTTTCTCTTCCGAAATAAGACCCACTACGGTAGCATTTGCTTCAGCGATGGTTAAGGGTAAGGTTATGTAAAAAGAACTTCCAGCTCCTTCGGTACTTTTCAACCAAATTTTTCCTTGTTGTAATTCAACTAATTGTTTAGAAATACTAAGACCGAGTCCGGTGCCTCCA
This sequence comes from Bacteroidota bacterium, assembly GCA_024280145.1. GTDB lineage: Bacteria > Bacteroidota > Bacteroidia > Flavobacteriales > Flavobacteriaceae > Marifrigoribacter. The sequence goes on along the minus strand of JAJRQR010000093.1, from coordinate 1,230 downwards.
AAATGACGTGAGGTAGAATTTTTGGCTTGCTCGAAAGCGGCGAAAATATGTTCCTGCTGATTTTTAGAAATTCCAATCCCTGTATCTTTTACTTGAAATTGGAGTTGTTCCTTTTTTACTTGCATAGAAATAGCTACAGAGCCCTTTTCGGTAAATTTTATAGCATTACCAACAAGGTTAACTAAAATCTGGTTCAATCGGGTAGCATCTCCCATGATTAAAGCGGGAACATTATCATCAGCCTTATAGGACAGTATTAATCCTTTTTCTTCGGCTTTGTATTTTAAAATCTGTATCACATTTTCTACAACCAATCTTGGGTTTATTGGAACGCTCTCAATGTCTAGTTTTCCTGCTTCTATTTTCGATAGATCCAACACATCATTTAAAATAACCACCAAATTATCTGAACTGGTTTGCATTGCCTTTAAAAATACATCTTGTGTTGCAGGATGCTGATTCCGTTTCAATATTTTTATCATTCCAGATATAGCATGCATAGGGGTTCGGATTTCATGACTCATATTGGCAAGAAATTGCTCCTTGTATTTTTCAGATTGCTCTACTTTCTTTTTCTGTTCTTCGATGATTGCTTTTTGTTGACGAGTTACTTTAAGTCGGTTAAAAATAACGTATGCTAAAAGTGAAATTAAAAGTAATGCCACACCAATGGCTATTGATATGTTTCGTTGTGCATTTGTTTTCTGTATTGCTATAGCGATTTCTTTTTCATTTTCAACATCATCTATTACTTTTTGCTTGTCAAAGTCAGATTGTACTTGTAATTTAATAATTGCTTTTTGATTTTCTTTACTATTTAAACTATCTCGCATTTGAAAATATAGCTGATTCATTTCAAAAGCTTTTTTATAGCTCCCACTTGCCTTATAGCTATTAACAAGGCTTTTTGAAGCATCTCTTATGCCAAGGATATCTTCCATCTCTTGGTAAATGACTAAAGCTTCTGTACCAATTGAGATAGCTTTGGTATATTTTTTTTGTTCAGTAAAAATACCTCCGATAGCCACCTTTGCTTTAGCTATTTTTTTTTTATCTTTCATTTCTTCAGATAACTTCAATCCTTTATTTAAGTATTCTAATGAAAGTTCTAAGTTACCTTCTAATTGATATATTCGCCCGATATTCTGAGAAACTCCTGCGATATAGAGTGTACTTCCCATTTCTTCAAAATACTCTAAAGCTTTTTCAAAATTTCCCAAAGCATTTTTA
>JAJRQR010000092.1 GCA_024280145.1 Bacteroidota bacterium | reverse complement strand
TGCCCTAAATCCTTCTTTAAGAGACTAAAAAGATCTTTCTTTTCATGACCTGATAATTCTGATATGATTAATTGTAAATCCATAATACTATAAGTTTACATAAAGATACTAAAATCTACATTATCTCGCAACATAACCATTCGGTTTGAATTTGAATCTGATGATCAAGGAAACAGAGACGGCTTTTATTTTGATGATCTTACGGTTAATGTGATAGACGATGGAACATTAAGCGTTAATAATACTATAGAATCCCAATTTAAGATTTATCCAAATCCAGTTAAATATATTTTGAATGTTAAGACTACTTCAAATAATTATTCTGTTGGAATATATAATATACAAGGGCAACTTATTAATAGAATAAAAAATGTTTCGGGAATACAAACGGTAGATTATAGCAATTATACAACAGGTATTTATTTTATGAAGATTGTTTCTGAAACCGCTTCAAAAACTTTTAAAATTGTGAAGAAGTAATTAATAATCAAAAATCAATTTCTTAAAAAAGGAGTAACATACCAGTTACTCCTTTTTTATTTCAAAAACTGAAAGTTTTTTCCTATTTTGCAGACTATACAAAATGCACTTAACATGACTGATGTAAAACGCCTCTTCGACTTTCCTTATTATCAATTAGAAAAATACAATTTAAAAGAATCATTAGTAACAAAAAACAATGGAAAATGGGAAGCTACTTCAACTCAAGAGTATGTAGATAAGGCGAATGCTATAAGTAGAGGGTTAATCCGGTTGGGAGTACAAGCCAATGATAAAGTGGCAATTATATCACTTACCAACCGTACCGAATGGAATATTTGTGATATTGGTATTTTACAAACAGGAGCACAAGATGTGCCTATTTACCCAACTATTTCGGAAGAAGATTACCTTTATATACTCAACCATAGCGAATGTGTGTATTGTTTTGTTTCGTGTGAATTTGTTTTGGAAAAAATAAACAATATCAAGCATCAAGTTCCTACATTAAAAGGTGTGTACTGTTTTGATGAACGTGAAGACTGTGATCATTGGACCGATGTAATAAAATTAGGTGAAGATACTAGCAATCAAGATGAAGTTGAAAAAAGAAAGGCAGCCGTTGTAGAGACAGATATGGCTACTATCATCTATACTTCAGGTACTACAGGAAGACCTAAAGGAGTTATGCTTTCACATAAAAATATTGTGAGTAATGCTATCAACAGCACCTATCGTCTGCCTATGAAATTAGGGAATTCTAAAGCATTGAGTTTTTTACCAGTATGTCATGTTTTTGAACGAATGCTATTGTATATGTACCAATATACGGGTGTTAGTATTTATTTTGCAGAGTCAATTGAAGCGATAAGTGCCAACCTGCAAGAGGTAAAACCAGAAGTAATGACGGTGGTTCCGCGTGTATTAGAAAAAATATATGATAAAATATATGCCAAAGGAAATGATTTAACTGGAGTTAAAAAGAAACTTTTCTTTTGGGCAATTGATCTTGGCTTGCGTTACGAACCTTACGGACAAAATGGTTGGTGGTACGAAAAACAATTAGGTATTGCTCGAAAACTTATATTTAGTAAATGGCAAGCAGCTTTGGGTGGGAATTTACAAGCAGTAGCCTCTGGAAGTGCTGCACTTCAACCAAGGCTGGCAAGAGTTTTTAATGCAGCTGGAATTCCTGTAATGGAAGGTTATGGACTTACTGAAACTTCACCAGTAGTTACCGTGAATGATATGCGAGATTTCCATTTTAGAATTGGAACTGTAGGAAAAGCAATTCGCGATACTGAAATTAAAATTGCAGAAGATGGCGAGATACTAGTAAAAGGACCTCAGGTAATGATGGGTTATTATAAAGAACCTGAAATGACTAATGCTGCATTGGTAGATGGGTATTTTCATACCGGAGATATTGGAGAAGTGGATAGTGATGGTTTCTTAAAAATTACCGATCGAAAGAAAGAAATGTTTAAAACCAGTGGAGGAAAATATGTAGCACCTCAATTACTGGAAAATGCTATGAAAGAATCTTTTTTCATTGAACAAATAATGGTTGTTGGTGATGGCGAAAAAATGCCAGCTGCTTTTATACAGCTTAATTTTGATTTTGTAAAAGAATGGGCGCAACGAAAAAACATAGATCTTGGTTCTACTCCTGAAGAATTAGTAGCTAACGAAAAGCTAATTGCTAGGATTCAGAAAGAAGTAGATATCCATAATGAAAGTTTTGGTAAATGGGAAAAAATTAAACGTTTTGAACTTACTCCAGATACTTGGAGCATTGATGCTGGACACCTTACTCCTACTATGAAGTTAAAGCGTAAAATTATAAAGCAAAAATACATAGTTCTTTATAATAAGATTTATGGGCATTGATTCTTGAAAAGAATTAAGATCGCTTTGCTTTATGATTTAAGAATTAAGACTTGATTGTAACATTTTCTCAAGCCCTTTTGGTGAAGTGATTTTTGAGGATTAGTTAAATCATGAGATTGCTTCGGCAGGACGACACTTCGATACACTCTCCTTCGTCGAACACTCAGTGTCCTTTGTGAAGAACTAATGATAGAATGCTTCGGATTTTGACTTTACAATAACCTGTTTTTATAAAATTTCGGTAAATGACTGGTAGATTGCTTCGGCGAAAATGCCTCGCAAAGTTTGTACTTTCATTTTGCCATCGCAGTAGGACACTTAGACTGCGCTCAGTGTGACATTTAGTTTCTTAACATACTAATCCATTAACAAACTAATACTCCCATTTACGTTTTAAGTTATCTTCTTCTACATTTGCAATTTCCTCTTTCGGAATTACATTTAATAAGGAAGGATGTTGCTCGATAGCAAATTGAAGTTTTTCAACAATAGAATCTACGCTTTCATTTTCATAATCTATCTCTAAAGGTTCTTTAATCACAAAAGATTGTAGAATTCCCCTTTTGTTAATCCGACGCCCTTTTTTGTCAAATGATCTTCTAAATCCATCGATTACAATCGGAACAACAATCGGCTTATTCTTTTTAATAATATGTGCTGTTCCTCGTCTAATGGGTCTCCAAGGTTTGGTAGTTCCTTGCGGAAATGTAATTAACCAACCATCATTTAAAGCTGTAGAAATATTACTTATATCGCTCATTTTTACCTGTCGATTAACTTCTTCTCCTTTTGCTCGCCAAGTTCTTTCAATACTAACAGAGCCAGCATAAGCCATTATTTTAGGAAGTAATCCAGATTTCATTGTTTCTTTTGCAGCAACGAAATAAACATTCAATTTTGGATGCCAGATATAGCCAATATTTTTTATACTATCCGTTCTTCCGCTTAAACTCGCATTAAAAACGTGAAACATTGCAACAACGTCTGCAAAATAAGTTTGGTGATTGGATACAAAAAGAACATTGTTTGGCGGTAAGTTTTTAATGATTTCACTTCCTTCAATATGCAATTCATTAAACCCTTTAAATCGTCTATGAGATAAGATTCCCATAAATCTAATGAGCCATTTTTTTATAATTAAATATTGCCCAAACGGATTTTTTTTAAATATCCCCATGTTTTCAGTCTTCAGTTTTCAGTTAGCAGTATTCCATTCTCAGTCTTCATGTTCATTTTCGTTTTCAATTTCTTCAGCAATAAAACACCACTGCTAATATACAAAAATACACATTTTACAGGAGTTCTTTTAGCATTTCTCTTATTTCGTTGAGCATCATTGCAGTGGCTCCCCAGACTAAATGATTGTTTAACATAAAAGCAGGAACCTCTATATTTTTAGCATAGGAAGTAGATAAAGTTTGAATCGTTTTAATAGTATCGTCCATAAAATGTTGTAGCCTTACTTCCACTAAATCTTCCACCTCATCCTCTTGAAGTATAAATTTTGGAGTAGTAGTTGTTATACCCATATATGGTTGCACAAAAAAATTACTTGGAGGAATATAAACTTCGGTTAGTTGTTTTATAACAGAGACATTTTTGCTTATTACTCCTATTTCTTCTTCCGTTTCACGTAAGGCGGTTTCTTTTAAATCGGCATCTTCTTCTTCAAATTTTCCTCCTGGAAAACCAATTTGCGCGGAATGCACTCCTTTATAAGTCTTTCTTAATATCAATGCCAAATGGGTGTTATTGTTCTCAGAGGGATAAAATAATGCCAATACGCCTGCTTTGCGGGCCGTGTTTTTTTTATAAGCAATTCGTTTTAGTTCTGCCAAACGTTCCATTGGTGCCATTTTAAATTGAACAGCTTCCCCTGGAAGTTCCATTTTTGTTATTTTTACAATCTTATTTTCAAATTCTTGAAAGTTCATTTATGAAAAAAACGCTGTTTTTACTTATTATTTTTATTTCTATTTTGAGTTGTGGAGATACTAAAAAGCCTCCAATCAAAAAGGAAACTTTACCGAGTACTTCTGAAGAGATAATCCTTCCAGAAACTGAGGAAAAAGTAATCCCTGTTAAAGATACCTATCCAAAAATTACATCGGAAAATGTGGTGAAATTCCTGACGGAATACGGCAAAAACAATCCTGAAACTAAAGTTTTAATTTCGACAAGCTACGGTGATATTACCCTTCAGTTATTTAATGACACCCCCTTGCATCGCGCCAATTGCATTTTTTTGATAAAACAAGGTTATTTTAACGAAACCTTTTGTCATAGAGTAGTACCAAATTTTATTATTCAAGCAGGAAGTAGTGACCAAGTATCTACTTCAAAAAAAAGATATAAAATTGGTTCCGATTATCGGCTGCCCTATGAAAAAGGAAATGGACGAGTTCATAAAAAAGGGACTGTTTCAGGTGCTAAACATTATCGTAAAAATCCTGATAATTTAAGTGTCCCTTTTGAGTTTTTTATTTTTTTAGGACCTAAGTCTAGCACAGCACACCTTAATGGAAAATACACCATTTTTGGAAAAGTAACAAAAGGAATGGACGTTGTAGAAAAAATTTCGAACCTTCCCGCAGACGGAGATGAATGGCCCCTAGACAATGTTTATATTACCGTTGAAGTTTTGGAGTAAGTTATAATTAAGTAGCGAATATTATGATGTTTTCTACTTTTTTAACCTCAGAGGACTCTAAGTTTTTCACAAAGTACACGGAAGAGTTAAAATGAATTATAGCTATAAGAAAAACTTAGCCTTTTAATTCCTCTTCGTTATAAAGTGTTGGTAGTCTTAATTTAAAAATCACTGCTAATACTCTAATTGTTATTACAATTCCACCAGAAATAAACACTATAAAATTATTAGCTAAGGGTGTGTGTTGCAAGGCAAAGTAAGCAACAGCTCCAGCAATACAAGCAGTAGCATAGATTTCTTTTCTAAAAATAATAGGAATTTCACCGCTTAAAATATCACGAATCACACCTCCAAAACAGGCCGACATCACTCCAAGTGAAATGCAAATTAACGGAGGAAATCCAGCATTGACTCCTTTTTCAACTCCAATAACGGTATAAAGTGCTATCCCGATGGTATCGAAAAGGAATAATGATTTTCTGATGTAGCCTAATTTCTTTCTGAAAATAATCGCCAATACCGATGCTCCAGCAATTACGTAAACAAAACGTAAATCGTACATCCAAAAAACGGGCGCATCTATTAATACATCACGTAAAGTACCACCACCAACTGCTGTTACAAATGCAATGATAAAAATTCCGAAGGGATCCATTCGTTTTTTAACAGCCGTTAAAACTCCAGAAATAGAAAAGGAAATTGTTCCTAAAATATCTATGATTAATAATAAACTCACATGCTTTGGGTAAAATAATTATAATCTTTTAAAACGGTATCAATATATTGTAAATCGTATAAATCGGATTCCGTATCCAAAATACTTTCCACTTTAACACGCAATGCTTTTAAGGTTTTAAAATCTCTTGATCGCTTAGCAATAATGAAAGTATCTTTTATCAATCGCACATCTTTATCAGTCAATTTGGTCACCATAATAAATTTTGGTTCGTAGGTATCTTCTACTTCTTCTAAAATAGTATGCGTGATTTTTACTTTATTTTTAGTGCTTATCACAACCGTTCCTGCTGCGGCATCTCCTAATCGTTGTCGTTTTTCCGAAAATAATATTGCTAACACACTTATACTTCCCATAAAAATCCATAAATCGACTATTCTTAACATCCATCTAATCAGAAAATTTGACCAATGTACCGGTGTTCCATCTATTTTTACGACTCTTGTTTTTACTATCATTTTCCCTACTGTTCTTCCATTAAAAATAATGTGCATATACAAGGAATAAAACATTACAGGTAGCATTAGGAAAGACTGAAGTCCCATAAGTGTCCAACGATCGGTAAATAAATCGTCGGAAATTGACATGATTATATCAAGTATAAAGAAGTATAATAAAAAAACAAACAAATCGATAACCAAAGCTAAAATACGTTCCCCTATTCCAACAATTTTATAATCTAAATTTACGTTTTGAGTGGTATTTATTTTTAGTTTTGCCATATCCAAACAAGTTTTTATCTTTAAGCTTTTTTAAAACCAATTGCTAAAATAGTATTTAATGCGAGAAGCTGCCTTCGTAAAACAAAATAAAGAAAAATGGATTGCATTTGAAAAGGCAATGGCATTAAAATTAAATACAGATCCCGATAAACTTTCAGATGATTATATTCAGCTTACCAACGATTTATCGTATGCTAGAACTTATTATCCTGAAAGTAAGACACTTCTTTATCTAAATTCATTGGCTTCACAAGCACATCAAAAAATTTATATAAATAAACGAGAAGATAAAAATAGAATTATTCGTTTCTGGAAAACTGAATTTCCATTATTTTTCTATCAGCATCAAAAAACATTATTATATTCCTTTATCATCTTTGCGGTTGCGACTGCTATAGGTGTGGTTTCTGCACTAAATGACGACTCATTTGTGCGATTAATTTTAGGCGATAGTTATGTAAACGAAACCATTAATAATATTGATAAAGGCGATCCAACGGCAATTTATAAAAGCGGAAGTGAAATTGGAACTTTCCTCGGAATTACTATCAATAACATTCGTGTGGCATTATTAGCTTATGCTTTTGGTGTAATCACTTCACTAGGAACCGCATATTTATTATTTTCAAACGGAGTGATGCTGGGAGCTTTCTTTACATTTTTCTATACCAGAAACCTTTTGTTTGAAGCTTCAAAATCTATTTGGCTTCACGGTGTAATTGAAATTTCTGTAATTATAGTTGCCGGTTGTGCAGGGCTTGTCATGGGTAATAGTATTTTATTTCCGAAGACATTCTCCAGAAGAGTTTCATTTATGAAGGGGGCAAAAAACGGACTTAAGATTGTGGTGAGTACCATACCGTTTTTTATTATTGCAGGTTTTATTGAAGGTTTTATAACTCGCTACAGTAATATGCCTGTTTGGTTGGCTATGACTATTATTTTTAGTTCCTTAGCTTTAATTGTTTATTATTATATTTTATACCCTATGATTTTACATAAGAAGTATGTTTCAGAAAAAAATTGAATTTAGACAAAAACTAGATGTAGGAGACATTGTTACCTATTATTTTGATTTTCTGAAACAAAATATTAAAAGTTTCACAAATATTTTTATTAGTTATAACGGAATTTTCATTCTCGCCTTCCTCGGAATTAGCTACCTACTCGTTACTGGATTTTAGGTATGGCTAATGATAGCTCTGAGACAGAATCGTTGATCTATATTGGTTTTGGAGGGATTTTATTTGTTATTGTACTAATTTTAGTTGCTGCATTAAATTATAGCTTATCGGCAGTTTATGTTTCAGAATACGTTAAAAATGAAACTATTGAAGTTAAAAAGAAAGAAGTCTGGAAACATGTAAAGGACAACCTCGGAAACATTGTCGTTTTTATTCTTTTGTTAATGGTCATTTATGCTGGTTATTTTATTGTAAGTGTAATTATGGCTATCATTCCTATTATTGGAACCATCGCGCAATACATATTAAATTTTGCGATTTCAGGCTGGTTTGGAGTTTCATTTATGGTGTTAATACATCAAAAACTAGGAGTATCAAATTCTTTAGGCGAAGGATGGAATTTAGTCTATAAGAATTTTTGGAAAACAGTTGGAGTCAATTTTATACTTACTTTATTAAATTATGTATTGTTTGTATTAATTCTTTCTATTCCAGGAGTTTTAATAGGCGTATATGCTTTTCACGCCGTTGAAACTGGAGTGGATATGGAAAATTCTATGACTGCAAAAATTATTTGGGTGATCGCTTTATGGCTTTTATTAATTCTTACCAGTTTCTTACAATCTTTAACACAATTTGTAAACGGAATTTTATATTTCTCATTACACGAACAAACTTATAATGAATATACACGTTCAAAAATTGAACAAATAGGAGAAAATAGTGAGCAGTAATATTAAAAATATTCTATTAATACTTCTTTTATTCTTTGCTGAAATAATGAATGCTCAACAACCCAAAGAGGTGATTGTAGATCGTTCTGAAGTTTCTCCAAAAGAATTCACTACTAATATTCCTGAAAAATATAGCAGTAATGATTTCGATTATAATAAACTTACTGGCGAATCTCAAAATTATTTATTAAGAGCCATTCAATGGTTTTTTGAAAAAATTGGTTCCCTTTTTGGAGTTGATGTTGACCCTGAAGCCTACAAAACAGTTGAAATACTTATATACATCATCCTAATTATCATTGCTGTTTATATTATATCAAAATTGTTTTTGGGAACAAATTCCACTTCATTTTTCGGAAAGAAAAGTAAAGATTTGGCTCCTATTTCTTATAAGGAAGAACATATAGAACAAATTAATCTTGATGAGCTTATTAATAATGCGCTTTTACAATCGGATTACCGGTTGGCAATCCGGTTTATGTTTTTAAAAACATTGAAAGATTTATCTTTAAAAAACCTGATAAGTTGGCATTTTGAAAAAACCAATATTGACTATCAAAACGAGTTAAGTTCACCAAATTTAAAGCAACGTTTTAATACCGTTTCTTATTTATACGACCATATTTGGTATGGAGAATTTAGTTTAGACGAAGCAGGATTTATCACTGCAAAAAAAGAATTTGATCACATTCAAAAAGCAATCAATTCTAATGGATAAAAAGTCGAAACGCATCTTATTGGCCTTTGGAGTTGCTTTAATAGCAATTATTATAATTGAGATTGTTCGTCCAAAACCAATTAATTGGAAAGAAAGTTATACGGTAGAAAGTAAAATTCCGTTTGGTTTTTATTTGTTTTCAGAAGAAATTGAGACGCTTTATAATCAACAAATTTCTACTACAATTATTAATGAAGATCCTTTTTTATTTTTAAGAGATAGCACCTACAAAAATAACTCTTTGTATATCATGGTGAATTCAGATATTAATTTGGACAAGCGACAATATGAAAAACTTAGTAGTTATGTTGAACAAGGAAATACCGCTTTTATATCGGCAAGAAGCTTCGGAAATGTAATTAGTGATTCTCTTGGGATTAACACATATGCTTATTATTACTTAATTGAAGAAGAAGTAAATCCAGCATTTTTTAGCAATACCTTCGCAAAAGACTCCTTAAAATACAGTTATAAAAAAGGAATTTATCAATCTACTATCACTGAAATAGACACCTTAAAAACAAAAGCATTGGGCTATTTTATGAACTTTGAAGATGATGATTTAGAAGAGCTAAATTTTGTTAAAATCTCTTACGGAAAAGGGCATTTTTACTTTCATACATTACCTGAAGCTTTTACCAATTATTATATGATGAAAGGCAATCAACAATATGTTGCTAATTTGCTATCGTTTGAAAACCCTTCCGAGATTTACATTGATAATTATTTAAAAGCAGGCAGAAAAGTAGTGCGTTCTCCTATGCGTTTTGTTTTAAATCAAGCTTCCTTAAAATGGGCCTATTACCTTGTTATTATTGGATTAATACTTTTTGTTATTTTTAAAGGAAAACGGGTACAACGAATTATTAAAGTAATTGAGCCTTTAGAAAACTCTTCCATTGAATTTACAAAAACTATTGGTGATTTACATTTTCAGCATAAAGATTTTGGGAATATTATTTCAAAAAAAATCACCTATTTTCTTGAAAAAGTACGCTCACAATATTACCTTGACACCAATAGTCTCAATGAAGAATTTTGTAAAAAATTAGCTTTAAAAAGCAATACCGATTTAGAAGAAACCACAAAATTAATTAATACAATAAAAATGCTGAAAGGGAAGTCACTTCATAGTGAACAAAACCTTATCCAGCTTAATAAACTACTAGAAGAATTTACACTTTAAATTATGGAAGAAAATAACGAAATGGAGCAATCCACTAATCAACCTATTGAGTTTACTACTCGTTTAGATTTAAATAAACTACAGGAAGCGGTTCAGAAAATCAAAACAGAAATAGGTAAAGTAATAGTGGGTCAGCATGAAATGATCGATTTACTAATCATTTCAATCCTTGCTAACGGACACACTTTAATCGAAGGAGTTCCAGGGGTTGCAAAAACCGTAACTGCAAAATTATTAGCTAAAACATTGGATGTTGATTTTAGCAGAATTCAGTTTACACCCGATTTAATGCCGAGTGATATTTTAGGAACTTCTATTTTTAATATCAAAACTCAGGAGTTTGAGTTTAAAAAAGGACCTATTTTTTCGAATATTATCTTGATTGATGAGATTAACCGTTCGCCAGCAAAGACCCAAGCCGCTTTGTTTGAAGTAATGGCAGAACGACAAATTACCATCGATGGCATTAAAAATAAAATGGAAGAACCACTATTGGTTTTTGCAACACAAAACCCGATAGAACAAGAAGGAACTTATGCTTTACCAGAAGCTCAACTAGACCGTTTTTTGTTTAAAATAAACGTACCATATCCTAGTGTGGAAGAAGAAATTCAGATTTTAGAAAACGAGCACAATCGAGAATCTGCAGATATTTTAGAGTTTACAAAACCGGTGCTTTCCGCAAAAGAAATTAAGGAATATCAAGATACTATCAAGAAAATTATTATTGAAAAGCATTTAATAAAATATGTTGCTGCAATCATTGACAATACTCGTAATAACGCCAATTTATTTTTAGGAGCTTCACCAAGGGCTTCCATCGCAATTATGAATAGTGCCAAGGCCTTTGCTGCGATTCAAGGAAGGGATTTTGTTACGCCAGATGATATTAAAAAAGTAACCCCGCCAGTACTTAGACATCGTATTATTATAACCCCAGAACGTGAAATGGAAGGGTTTACGGCAGATAAAGTGATTCAACAAATTATTGAAACTTTAGAAATACCGAGGTAAAAATAAATGAATGAATGGATGAATGAATGAAACAGAGTTTAATTTACACACCCGCATTAACTCATTAAACCATTAACTAATTAAACCCTTATATCATTAACGCATTAAATCCTTATATAATTGAAACAAATCTTTAAAAATCTATACCTACAACCACGGTTCTTTTGGGCATTCTTTTCTATCGCCTGCTTGTTTGTATTGTCTTATTTTTTAGAGGATTTATACGGTGTTTCAAGATTATTAATTACAATTTTATTCACTTTCTTTTTGTTTGATATTTTACTGCTTTTCAGAAATAAAACAGGAATTCAAGCTAGTAGAATAGTTCCTGAAAAACTTTCAAATGGAGATGAAAGCCCTATTGAAATAAAGGTAGTTAATCGGTTTCTGTTTAAAGCAGAAATCACCATAATTGATGAGCTTCCTGTACAATGGCAAATTCGAGATTTTAATATTAAAAGCAATCTAAAGTCTTCTGAAGAAAAATTATTTAAATACAATGTTCGACCTACAGAAAGAGGTGAGTATCACTTCGGAAACGTGAATGTTTTCACTTGCAGTCCTATTGGATTAATTGCGCGAAGACAGCAATTCGATTTCAATAAAATGGTGCCTAATTACCCTTCTTTTCTTCAATTAAAGAAATACGAGTTTATTGCTTTTACCAATAGATTGAAGTTTTTTGGTTTAAAGAAAATTAGACGAATTGGAAATACGTTAGAGTTTGAACAGATTAAAGATTATGTTTCTGGCGATGATATTAGAAACATCAACTGGAAGGCAACTGCCAAGAAAAACAGCTTGATGGTGAACCAATATCAAGATGAAAAGTCACAACCTGTTTACTCCATCATCGACAAAGGTCGTGTGATGAAAATGCCTTTTAAAAGTTTGAGTTTGTTGGATTATGCCATTAATGCAACATTAGTGATTTCCAGTATTGTACTTCGGAAAAATGATAAAGCAGGGATGTTTACTTTTTCAAGAAAAGTTGAAAACAGAGTGGCAGCACAGCAAAGAAAATCGCATATGAACATTATTTTGGAAACCCTTTATAATATTGAAACCGATTTTGCCGAAAGTGATTTTTCACGTTTGTATGTTGATATAAAACGCTCCCTGAATCAACGAAGTTTACTATTACTTTACACCAATTTTGAAACCTTAGATGCACTTCATAGACAGCTTCCTTATTTACAAGCCATCGCAAAAACACATTTATTGGTCGTTATATTTTTTGAAAATACTGAGCTAAAATCATTCACCGAAAAAGAAGCTATCACCACCAAAGAAATTTTCGATAAAACCATTGCCGAAAAATTTATCTACGAGAAAAAACTCATCGCTACCGAACTCAGAAAACACGGAATTCAAGTAATCCTAACTGCTCCCGATAACTTAACGGTAGATACGATAAATAAATATTTGGAGATTAAGGCGAGAGGGATGTTGTAAAGATTAAATTTATCAACGTTAGTTATGGTTTATTTGGTATTTCACTGCTCCAAAATTTCAACTTACTTATTAATTAATATTCAGCTTGTATTAAATTGAGAGTGGTTTCTTTAATCAAATCTCGATTCAAAATAAAATCATTAATACTTTCTGTTACGGTTATATCTGGAATGACTCCTCTTGGATAATTACCCGAATCTTTTACTGCCAAAATGTAATGAATTGGAGGGATATAAACTATGATTCCGGAGTTTGGAAGTACTTTTCTCAACATACCTCCACTGTTATTTCCATAGTAACTTCCTCCTGTTTCCAATCCAATGATTAACCCTCTTTTTTTGCTTTTTACTATGGAAGAAAATTCACTTGTAGCTGAAAAAGTAAATCCATCTGTCAAGACGAAAACTTTTCCGAAAAATGCATTTGTCTTTGGTAGTTGCATTTCCAATTGAGGGTGAATTTTCCAGTAATACTTTCCAGTACTATTCTGTTCAATTGGATAATGAGTAAGCCAACGCATTCCTTTTGGAACATCGTAATTTTCTGTGACTTCCAATTTATCATAATATTGGAAAGGTTCAGATGTTAAATAAGAAAATAGTTCTGCTCCATCACTATCTCTGTCAAAAGAATCATATCTAACATCTATTATTAGATTGCTAATTTCATTCTTTTGGATTTGATAAAAAGAATTCTCGAGGAAATCATCAAAGGCTTTCTTTGATTTTGAATCCCTAACAGTTATGATTGCTGTCGAAATAGAATCAATTATTGTAAATTCTAACTCTTCCAATTTCGGTTGATTTGTTTTCAATTTAAAATCTTTATAGCTGATGCCATCTATTGTAAGTAACTCGCTTTCTCCCTTATTACCAACCTCTATTTTGAAATAATCAGTGGTATAATGAAATTTACTATAATCAACTGAAAAGTTTTTTTCCAATGATTGATACTTACGTGACAATATTCTCCCATCGGATGGGTATCTATTTAAATTCGATTTTATGAATTCTGAGGCAGAAACACCATCAATCGATAGTATTTCAAGTCCTGGTAAGAGATTCTTAGTATCTATTAATACTTTACTGATAAATATTTTATCATTGATTATCTTGATTTCTATGGGAAGGTATTTTCGGCTCTTTTGAATTTTGTTTAATTCTCTTGAAGGAATTTTAGAAGTTGTATGACCACAACCTATTTGGTTAATAACAGGAACGATTTTATTATAGAATTGAAAAATGGTCTGATTTGTTTCAAGATTTACTTTCAATAATTCGAATTCAGTTTCAAACTCCTGTTCAGATTGATACGTGTAAATTCCCGGATGTAAATTCTTTAATTCTGTTTTTATAAATTCAATATCTTCAAGTTGTTCCTCAATAGATAAAGTGTTCAAAGATTGACCATTTGCTATGAAAACAAAGAATAGAGTTAGTATGGTAAATAGTTTTGTCATTTATGTTAGTTAAGATACATAGTTTACAAAAGTTAAAAATTAAACTTTCAGTTTATCACAGAACTTTGTTAAATGAACTAAAGCACTTTGCAACCATTAACTATACATAGTGTTAGTAAATATTATTCTTTCAAAAGTATATAGCTTTCAGGTTTTAAAAAAACTCCATTTTTTGATAAGAGAGGCTTACTGTTACCCCACCAATTGAAAATTAATACAAATTCTTTGAAAGTAGTGTCTAGTTTTAATGTTAATTTTTTACCATTATTACTCCAGTTACCATTCTTTACTTCTATGAAATTTTCTTTACCTGTTTGGTTTCCATTATTAAATTCCACTATTTGAAATGTAAAAGGAGCGTTAGTATCCATTTCTTCAGAGAAATCCAACTCCACCTTTGACAAGTCTGTTTTTACAAATCTTTTTTCATCAACATTAAGTAAAACAGGTTGCGTTATTTTATTTTCGATACTCTTACACCACTTTAATAATGGTTCGTATATATCATCTAATTTCTTATTTTTATTCTTGAAATATAATTCAGATACTTTTTTTGCAAATAAATTCTGCCCTATAAAACCACGTGAAGCATTTTGATATTGCCATTGCAATGAAATAGAGTCAGCTACTTTTGGAAAATTTTCTTTAATGAATAAATCATAAACCGCCCAAGTCATATATTCATTAAATGAGTTTATATCTTGATAACCGGATCCTTTGTCCCATTTTTCTAAATTGAATTTTTGAGAAATTAATTTCTTGTATTTATCGGAAATTGGATTTATATATCCGTGATTCATTTCGGTAAAAATGGAATGATTTTCTACAATCCTAGCATTTAGGTTGTTATCAACATTACCTAAAATCAAATCCTTACTTATATTAGGAAAATCAACAGTTGTTAAACTATCTGTATCCCTATGGCAATTTTGTCCGCCAACCAATGGCGATATAGTTATAATATACTTTTTATTACTTTTTGTTTTTGGTTTTTCAGCAATTTTATCAAGAAATGATTTTGTCTTATTGAGAAAATAATACTCTTTGTAATTCGAAATTATTTTATTGTAAAAATCAATGTGATTTTCATAGAACTCGAGGTAATTAGATTTTTCTATAAAGTCATTAATCAAGTTAATATTTTTATCTACTTCAATTGGTCCAAAAGAATTAAATGCATAGTCTCGATGTAGTTTACCATCTCGATTAAATGAAAAAGCATACATATCTGTCCTAAAACCAAGAAACTCTTTCCATTTAGATCTTGAATAATTAACACTATCCAATAAAGGATGATTTTTTGTAGATTCAAAATATTTTAAAACTTCATCATAATAGGGTGATACTTTTTGAACATCCCATTTGTCAGTCTGACCATATTCTGTTAATGCTAAAATAATGTTAGAGAGTTCGTAACTCTTACTCGTTTCGATTTTAATATCGCTTTGAGAAATCAAATCTTGCGAAAAAAAGAGAATTGCACTTAAAATAATAAATTTAATACTTGAATTCATAATTGTGGTTTTCGTTCTTAATGTTTGCTAACATTAGTATATCAACCGTTTCGTTATACGATATTGACTGATAATTATAGCTGCCAATTTAACCAAAAATATAGTGAAGCCAAGTGAAATCATAAATTCACTGTATATTTTTAATATAATATTTACCCTTCAAAATTGTTAAAAACATGGAGTCATGTAATTCTCATCACTCTTAAGAACTCAACAGTAGATTTTCTTATTCTTTATTTCCTATTGTTTTTATTCATTTTGTTCTTAAAAATAGAAATCAAAATAAGGGCAATAGCTCCACCCAAAAATGATACTAGTATATTTATGAAGAATAGACTATAATTAACACTTCCTAATTGCATTATTGATTTTGGATCAAAACCCAACCTACCAAATGATTTAATTAAAAAAACACTGCCAAATACCCCCGCAATTGTATTTCCTATAAATCCAAAAGAATATTTTTTAAAGATAAACCCTGTAACATTAGCTCCAATGATACCAATAAAAACACTAATAAGAGAAATTAAAGTAGCCGTCATTATGTTAATTATTAATGCCCATAATCCATTTTGTCTATTTTACCACCCATTAATCTTTTTTGAACAATCAAGTACACAAAAAGAAGAATAAAACCAACAATCCCCCAATTCATTGCTACTGACAAACCATATTCTGTTGCAGCAGTATTATAGATCGTTAGGGATTTGTTTACCGTATTTGTAGAAGGTAAAATTACAGGAAATATGGATGCTAATGAAGAGGTAATCCCGCCGAGTATTAATAAAGTAGAAAAAATAAAGGCGTGAATATCTTTTTTTAATTTCTTTATAAAAAATAAGCCAATCAATCCTGTAAAATAAATAATAGGAAAAATAATTAAATAGGGCTTATCAATAAAATTATCTAATGAATTTGGATTTACAATTTGCCAAATTCCTATAGAAAAAATTGTTAAAGCTGCCAGTATAATATTTAATTTAAAAACTGTTTTTTTTAATTGGTTATTTATAGAAGAATTGGTTTTTAAAACAATCCAATTTGCTCCATGAATAGCTAAAGTCACCACTGTAATTAATCCAATAATAATTGTAAACCAATCAATAACACCTGGATTTTCACTCAATGGACTAAAACTACTATTCCATAACGGCAAGAAGAAAAAATGCCCTTCGTATGCTGAAACGCCATTTTCTACGCCACCTAGGTTTACTCCTCTAACTATGTTTCCTAAGGCAATACCAAAAAACAATGCTAATAATAAACTTGAAACACCAAACGCTTTGTCCCACATATCTTTCCACATTTGATAATTGAACTGGCCTCTAAACTCCAAGCCAATTGCTCTAAATACAACTAACCATAAAACGATGATTAATGGCAAGTAAAATCCACTAAAAACTGAAGCGTAAAAAGTAGGAAACGCCATAAAAAGCATTCCTCCAGCAACTACTAACCAAACTTCATTAGAGTCCCAAAATAGGCCTGCAGATTTTGCGATTACTTCCTTATCATTTTCAGATTTGGCAAAAAATAAATGTATGATTCCTACCCCAAAATCATATCCATCTAAGATAAAAAATACTACCAAAACAATTGCGATTATTATAAACCAGAATATTTCCATAACTTAATGTGTTTGAGGTTTTGGACCTTGGTTAATAGTTTTACCCACTAATACTAAAAACAGTAAGCCAAGTAACATATATAGTGCTACAAAGCCTAAAAGAGTAAATAAAGTGTTTCCAGATGAAACGGTAGGAGAAACTCCGTCTGCTGTTTTTAACAAACCATAAACTAAATAGGGTTGCCTTCCTAATTCTGCAACATACCAGCCTGTAATATTCGCGATATAGGGAAAAGGAAACAAAAACATAATAGTCCAAAGTAGTGGTTTTATATGGTATATTTTTTTTCTCCATAAGAAGAAAACTGCCAATCCCATTATTCCTATAAAAATAGTTCCTAAGCCAACCATTATATGATATGCATAATATAGTGCAGGAATATTAGTTGGTAATTCTTCTTTTTCAAATTGATCCATTCCTTTAATTTGCTTATCCCAATCTTGATAGGTCAAAAAACTTAGAATATTGGGAACTGCAATTTTATTGTCTAACTTCTTTTCAACCATATTTGGTTGTCCAATCAAAACAATTTCAGTTCCAGCTTCTTCTGTTTCAAAAATTCCTTCCATTGCTGCAAAAGTTGCAGGTTGGTATTTCACTACATTTTTCGCATTCCAATCTCCTGTCGGAAAAGCCAAAAGCAAACTTGATATTAAACCAAAAACAACTCCCGTTTTTAAGAATAATTTACCATACTCCAAGTTTTTATTTCTTAATACATAAAAAGCTCCAATACTTGCCACAACAAAAGATGAAGTAGCAACAGAAGCCACTTGATTATGTAAAAAAGCCGGTAAAAGCCAAGGGTTAGCAAAAAGGGCAGAAAAATTATCTAAAACAAATTTACCATTATCTAAAATTTCATAGCCTACAGGATGTTGCATCCAAGCATTGGTAGCTAAAATAAACCAACCACTTGCCCAAGACCCAAGGAAAACTAAAAACCCTGTTAAGAAGTGAAGTTTTTGCCCCATTAATTTTTCTCCGAAAATAAATAATGCTAAGAATGAGGATTCTAAGAAGAAAGAGAACATCCCTTCCATAGCTAAAGTCTGACCTATAATACTACCTGTTAGTTCAGAAAATTTCGCCCAGTTGGTACCAAATTGAAATTCCATTGGAATTCCTGTAACAACTCCCATCGTAAAATTGATAGCAAATATTTTCATAAAAAACTTTGCCGCATTATTATATTTATCTTTTTTCTCCCTTAAATAACGCCATTTAAAATAGACAATCATTAAGGACAAACCCATAGTTAATTGTGGGAATATGTAGTGAAATGTGATAGTAAATGCGAATTGCAGTCTATCGTAAAAAATCATATCTTCCATATATATTTTCTATTTTAGAGTGATACAAAAGTAATAGTATATTGCTGTTAGTAGCGTAACAGATGTCACATATATATATTATTTTATAAATTTGAATTCCAGCAACAAAAATGCTTCAAAAAACACTCCTCAGCCTTCTTTCTAACCTCAATATTCTAATTTCCAGATTTAAACTACATTTCATCCAAAGAAAATTACACTTCAGTCAAACCTTTTTTAAAAAGAACACATTCGATTGCATATTTGTACCATAATTAATCAAAACAATTTAAAACTAAAATCATGAAAACAATTCTACTAAGCTTAACTTTAGCAATCACAACTTTTATTTTAAATGCACAATCTGCTCCTGATGTTAAAACAAAAGGAACACCCCTAACAGTAACCGTTTCTTTAAGAGGATCTGGAGGGCATATTTTAGTGTCGCTTCACAACGAAGCCTCTTTTAATAAAAAGCCTATAGATGCTGCCAGTTTAGAAATTAAAGACGGACAAGCAATCGCTACTTTTGAAAACATAAGTCCAGGTGAATACGGAGTCGTAGTTTTACACGATAAAAACGATAATAAACAAATGGATTTTGAACCCAACGGAATGCCAAAAGAAGCTTTTGGAATTTCAAATAATGTAATGCTAATGGGACCTCCTCAATGGAGTGATGCAAAATTTGAAATAGGAGAAACTCCTACTGAAATTGAAATTAGATTATAAATAGCTGCTTTCCGTAAGAAATATTAAAAAACAAAAGCCTCTAACCACGGAGGCTTTTGTTTTTTTGTTATTTATTCCTTGTTACCAAGTCATTTTATTAAGCCAATAGCGATCCCCATAGTGTGTAATATAATAAGCAATATTATAATCATTTACAGCTCTTACTGTTTTTGGCAAAATATATGGAATGGTTGAAGAACCATGTTCAGAAGGTAAAATTCTAGGTCTTACAAAAGTGCCTTTGTTTTCTGTGAAAAATGTATTGAAAGTAATTATATTGTCATTATTAGAAAAAATACGTAGTCCGTTTTCTAAATACAAAGCAGATAAAGACCCTTTTTCCTTTTCTTGATTTTTATACTGTTTAGAGTTAAACAAAGGGGTGAAACTTTTTAAGGTTCCTTTAGTATCAAAATTAACAATAACACTAGAACCATAGGTATATAAATAATCTAACTCATTGGTTACTGTAGTTCCATTTTTTCTAAACTCACTGTCTTCAAGCTGTTTTTCGCCAATCATAAAAATAGCATCATTAACAATTTCTACATCTACTACCTGAAGGCTTTTAAGATCTTTAGAATTTAAACTTTCGCTCCATTCATGAAGACCAATTAATTTGTTAGAACTTAAATCGTATAAAAATGCTCCATCATTATCTTCTCCTTCGGTGCTATTTATTTTTATAACACTATTTTTTCCGTTCCAGAAAAATCCAATAAGCATTCCCTTACCGTTAACATCTATGTATTTCATTTGCATAGGTAAAAACCCTGGCGATGAAAAATTTTGTATTTCAACAGAAGAACCATTAAAAGTTAGAAGTTGAGATTGACGTGTTTTTTTATAAGCATCTATCACCTTGCTCATAACAACTTCCCCGGAATTCATCACAAAAACATCTTCTTGATAAGCTCTCTCGCTTTTGTATTTTAGTGTTTCCGTTTGTTCCCAAAGAAGATTTAACTGATTGTCATAAACCCAAATTTTCACTTTTTCTTGAGTTTTCTTAACAAAAGGCATATTGGCAACAATGGCAATTTTTGTTTGGTCTGGAGAAATAGCAATTTGATAATAACCAGATTTTGAATAACCATCAATAACAAAAGATGCCAACACTTTATTGTCGCTTACTGTATTTTCTTTTTCTGAATATACCTGCGCATTAACTTCGTGTTTTGCCATTTTTTTGTGCATCACAGTTGAAATAAAAATAAGCTGATTGTCCAACTCTATTACTTCTTGTAAATCTGAAGCACGTAAACCTAACTTTGGTAAATTAAAAGTTTTGGTTTCTATCGATTGCATAGATTGATCATATTTGGTCAATACCATAGCTTTTATATTATCCATCATTACATTATCCAAATGATGCAATGTCATAAAACCGTAGGCTGACGGAAATACAATTTTATAAATTTCTTTTTCACTTACTTTTTGAAAATACTGACTAGGCTCTGTTTTAAATTCTTGAGCAAATCCAAGACTAATAGTTAAAAAAGTGATAAGGGTTAAAAGTATTTTTTTCATAATTAATTATAGTTTATAAACCTGTTCTTCAAGCTTTGTAAATGTTGTTTTCTCGTTGTAATTTAAATCTAGATCAATACGTTTTTTTTGCATTAAGCTAAGGGTTTCTCCAGCTTGAGATTTATTTTTAAGACTAATATCAACACGCATTAAATTGAAGAAAATCATTTTAGCTACCTTATTGTTCATCACCGCTTTTTTATCGTTATAATCTATTCTTGTAAGTTCAGATAACCAGACTTCTCTAACAGCTTCAAGCTCTTCTTTAGCTTGTGCTCTCGTTTTAGAAGTAGCGTCTTTTTTTAATTTTCTATACGCTGAAATTGCATTAATTTTTGCATTTTCTAAAGCATCGTACTCTCTATTTTTATTCTTCGGAAATTCAATCTTAATAGACGAAACCACTGGAATAAATCCAAACTCTTCATTAATATATTTGCTGATATTTTTCATTATTTTATTGACATTATCTTTTTCATAACGATCTAAATTAATGGTATTACTAGATGAAGATGTTAAAAACTGAAATTCATCATCAAATTTTTTATTTGCTATAATTTCAGCACCTTTCATCACTTTTAAATCGGTTGGTTGACTGTAAAATGTTTGTCCACCATTATCTTGAAATATCATTTTTGATATATTAATTACAAACAGTATATCATTTCCTTTTTCATAACCTAATAACTCAATGCCATCTGCTAAAACATTATTATCAAATATAAGTTGATTGCCTAAATTTGGCTGAACATATTGGGGCTCTCTAGGTTTAACGTAAGTTGGCTTTGAAGGAACCTTAAGAGTTGGCTTTTTACCTTGATCTGTCAAAGCTAAACGCTCTAACATTGATAAGCTTTTAAAATCATTCATTTCCTTATCATATCGCATTTCTGCTTTTTTCACTTCGTCATCATGATTAGCTAAACGTTCTTGAAATTCTATTTCACTTTTCTTTAGTACGTTTAAATAATCTTCTTTTTCTAGCTCAAAGTCGACTAAAGATTGCTCATTTAGTTCTGCCACTGTTAGCGTATATGGTGTTTCAACAACTACTTTATATGTTTTTATTGATTCATCAAGGGGATTGTTAGGCATTTTTACATCAAAATAATCAACTTCTTCAGATTGAATTTTTTGAGTAAAACCAGTAGTATAAGTCAATAATAACACGAATATTATGTAAAGTTTTTTTTTCATCTTGTCTTATTTTTTTAAAGATTGCAATATTACAATATTTTATTTCAAGACCCATTTGAAACCTAAAGCATTCTTGTCATTTTTTGTTTTGTATTTCACCTATTTAAGGGGTATTGATGCAAGGCAAACTATAAAGCAAATCTTAATATTTTGTTATTACAATAAATTTTATTGATAATTATTTTATCTTTGTTTCAAATATCAATATTATGACTATTACTCAATTAAAATACGTGTTAGCAGTTGCTGAACATCAAAATTTCACCAAAGCAGCAGAGCACGTTTTTGTTACTCAACCTACTTTAAGCATGCAAATTCAGAAATTAGAAGATGAATTGAGTATTCTTATTTTTGATAGAAGTAAAAAACCCATTGAACTTACCGATGTTGGCAGGAAAATAGTAAATCAAGCTCGTAATATCGTTAATGAATCTGCAAGAATGCAAGATGTAGTAGATCAAGAAAAAGGTTTTATTGGAGGAGAATTTAAATTAGGAATTATTCCTACTATCATGCCTACCCTATTACCTATGTTTTTAAAAAACTTTACAAATAAATACCCAAAAGTTCATTTAAAAATTGAAGAGTTAACCACAGCTGAAATCATTTCAAAACTGAACGATGGCCATTTGGATGCTGCTATTGCTGCTACTCCGTTAAATCAAGAAAAAATAAAAGAACGTGTTTTGTATTTTGAACCTTTTGTAGGTTATGTTCCAGAAACACATCGCCTTTTTTCGAAAAAAAATTGGATAGATCAGATTTAGATATCAATGATATTTTGCTTTTGGAAGATGGTCATTGTTTTAGAGATGGTGTGATTAATATTTGTAAATCTTTAAAAAACAATACTGCAGGAGAATCTTTTCAATTAGAAAGCGGAAGTTTTGAAACACTAATAAAACTTTCTGATGAAGGATTTGGAATGACACTTCTCCCTTACTTAAATACTATGGAAATTTCTTCAAAGCAAGAAAGTCATTTACGTTACTTTAACGAACCATCACCAGCAAGAGAAGTAAGTTTATTGTATAAAAAAAGTGAATTGAAAATGCAAATTGTAGATGCTTTATATGATATAATTTCTGGAGTTATTCGAGGTGCAATTACCTTTCAAGATATTAAAGTGATAAGTCCTTTGAAGTAGGTTTTAACCACAGAAAACACAAAGGTCTTCACAGAGTTTCATCTTCTAACTATAAACACGAACAATATGTCACACTGAGCGCAGTCGAAGTGTCAATTTAATTCGATAATTAATTATCTTATAAGAGGCTTCGACTACGCTCAGCCTGATAATATAGTTCTCAAAAGCAAAAAAATCCCTCGAAATGAGGGACTTTTTTTATGGTTTTAAATAAATTAAACATTGATTTAATTGGGGTTTCTCTTCGAGTAAATCATTGACCCATATTTTTAATTCCTCAATTTCGTGGGGAAGTAAACGGGTTAATGCTTTTTTTAACTCGATGCAGAAAAGATTTACGTCAAAGCTAACTTTATTAAGTACTGCTTTGGTATAATCGAACATTGCTCTAGCCATTATAATTTAAATGTTAGGTTAAGTAGTTTTTACTATAAGCGTTTGTTTTTAAATTCAGTTTAAATGTAATGAAAAATATTGGGTTTTATTCCCAATTGTTGATAAGTTTAGCAAAATATTAACCTTCATTTACACGATAAAAAGCAGATAATTCAGTTAAAAAAAATCTTCTAAGCAGTATGTTTCTTGACTTTAACGGTCCATTCAAATTCAAAAACCGAAACAGTTACACCATCGGAATTAACACCTTCTGCTTTCATCCAACAAGTTTGTCCTTCTTTTGATTCAACTGCTTTATTAATTGCTTCTTTTATTTTCTCTCCATCGTTGCAAATAAAGTTAATTCTACCAGTTGCTTTCTTATAAAAGGAGGCTTTATTATTGGCAACTAACATGGAAATTTTCTGATTACTCTCCTTAATAACACTCATAACTAAAGCACCTGTTGCTAATTCGGCTGCCATTCCTTGTACTGCCCAAAACATAGACTTAAATGGATTTTGATTGATCCAGCGATGTTTAACACTCACTGTACACGAAGTTTCAGTAATAGATTTTACACGAACACCCGTAAAAAATACTGATGGCAATTTAAATAAGGTGAAGGTGTTGATTTGCTTGGGAGATAAAGGCATCTGATTTTATTTTCTGCGAAGATAACCAAAATGCCATTGCGAATGTAGCGAAGCAATCTCAGAGAATTTGTCATTGCGAGGTTCACTTTTTCTGTAAACCGTGGCAATCTCATGATGTTAACTAGATTTTTTAAGATTGCTTTGCTAATAAAAACTCGCAAAGACAAACCAATAATGATTTCGTCAAACTTCATCCTCTTAAGCCTTCAATAACAATACCTAACCCCTTTAAAACATCTCATTAACCCAATATTTAATAATCCAACAAATGTTAAAAATATGTTAATTATAGTACTATGCGTAACAAAGTACCTTCTTTTAGACATATATTTGCATAAGAAATTAATAGACTATGGAAACTACCGTAACCGAAAACCAAAAAAATGTAGCTGCAGCAATGCACCTTTCTACTTTTGCAAAGTTCTTTTTCCCTTTCGGAAATTTTATTGCTCCACTATTATTATGGACCTTTAATAAAGAACAAAAATTTGTAGATGAAAACGGAAAACAAGCTCTTAACTTTCAATTAAGCGTTTTTGTTTATACTTTATTAATAGGTCTTATTAGTCTTCCGTTTGTACTCATTTTTGCAACCGATTTTATTTCATTAATAGATACTATAGACACTACCGTTGGAGAAATCTCCATGCATAATATTAAATCACTTTCAGGTTATGTAATCGTAATTTTTATAGCTGCAATGCTAGTATTCGGGTTGTTTATTTTCGAATTATACGCTGTAATTTCAGCTACTATGGCAGCTTCAAAAGGGAATTTGTACAAATACCCATTAAGTATATCATTCATTAAAACAACCTCCCAAGATCAAGAAATTGACGAGGGAATAAATCAATCAAAAAATGAACACACTAATTAATTTAGTATTATCGATTGTTTTAAACATGCTTTCCATAGGGACTAATCAACCCGAAGCAACTTATGTTTCCAATTCAGAAAACATTCAAGTTTGCCAAGAGCAACGTTTTAAACTCAAAGACCTCAATTCTCATTATTTAATTACTAATGAAGAAGTAACAAAAAGCAACATGAGAATTAAAGTTGAATCTGTTTCAACTAATTAAACACAAGACACATGAACCGAGCATGCTCAATTATTAATCCTTTAAAAAAATATTATAGCGAACAGCATATGTTACCGCTAAAAATATAACTAGAACATATGAAAATTGAAAACACAAAAGCACAAATGCGAAAAGGAGTCTTGGAGTACTGCATCCTTTCTATCTTAAAAGATGGAGAAGCATATACTTCAGACATACTCGAAACATTAAAAGATGCTAAAATGTTGGTGGTTGAAGGAACTATTTACCCTTTGCTAACCCGACTTAAAAACGCCGGATTATTAGCCTATCGCTGGGAAGAATCTACTAGCGGACCACCACGAAAGTATTATGCACTTACCGAAACAGGAAAATTATTTTTAACCGAATTAAATACTACCTGGAGCGAATTACAACAAGCAGTTAAAAAAGTAACACGAGAAAAATCAACGAAATGAACAAGACAGTAAACATAAATTTAGCAGGTACATTTTTTCATATAGATGAAGATGCTTTTGCAAAACTTACCAGATATCTTGACGCAATAAGACGCTCTTTTTCAGATCCAACTGGACAGGACGAAATCATCAAAGATATTGAGGCTCGTATTGCTGAACTCTTTTCTGAAAAAATAGAAAAATCATCGCAAGTCATTACTATTAAAGAACTTGACGAAGTGATTGGAGTAATGGGACAACCAGAGGATTACATTATTGATGAAGAAATTTTTGATGACGTACCTCCTACTCAAAAAAAACAAACTAGAAACAAAACCAATCACAAACAATTATTCCGTGATATGGACAATAAATTTGTAGGTGGTGTTTCCTCAGGACTAGGACATTACCTAAGTGTAGATCCGCTTTGGATTCGCCTTGCTTGGATTGCCTTAGTATTATTAGGCTTCGGAACTCCCGTATTAATTTACGCATTATTATGGGTATTGGTTCCCGAAGCAATTACGACAGCAGATAAGCTAAAAATGTCGAGAGAACCCGTAAATATTTCCAACATCGAAAAAAAAATAAAAGAGGAATTTGATAAAGCTTCCGAAAAAATAAAAGATGTGGATTACGACAAGCATATGGAAAATGCTAAAAAAGGAGCTTCTGGCTTTTTTGCAACCCTCGGAAAAATAGTTAAAGGTATTTTTATGGTCATCGGAAAGTTCTTCGGAATCCTTCTAATCATCATCGCACTTTCAACTTTAATTAGTTTAATTGTTGGGCTATTTACTACCGGAACCTTCGGAATGGTTTGGGGTAACACAGAAGTTTTTGATTATATGACAATAATAAACGTAGGAAATACACCTTACTGGCTCATATCATTATTAGTATTTTTTGTAATTGGAATTCCATTTTTTGTACTTTTTATTTCAGGCCTGAAGTTACTCGTTTCCAACCTAAAGTCCATTGGGACAACTGCAAAAATCAGTCTATTTACAATTTGGATATTTTCAATCATAGGTATTACCATTTTAGGATTACGTCAATTAACAGAACAAGCTTATGATGGTGATTTTATAACCGAAAATGTAATTCCTATAAAAGCAAATGATACGCTTCAATTAAAAATGGCAGATAACAATCGCTATGGGTATAATTCTAAAAGAAACAGTTCTTTTGAATTGAAAACAGACGAAAATGGAAACCGAATCATTTATTCTAATGATATTCGTTTAATTGTACGATCAACAACAGATTCGGTTGCCAAAATTCTTATGGAAAGAAAAGCAGAAGGAAGCTCCTTTAACAACGCAAAATTAAAAGCTGAAGCAATTAATTACGACTATGATTTTAGTAATAACACCTTATCATTAAACAATTTTTTCACCACAGATATAGAAAATAAATACCGAGATCAAGAAGTTGAAATCACTTTATATTTACCAATCGGAACCGTATTATTTGCCGACCGTAACACGTATTCTTTTCATAGAAATAGTTCGCGATATAACGATATTTTAATGAATGGAGATGAAGAAAAGCACTTGTTAATTCAGAAAAACAAAACTCAATGTTTAGATTGCAAAAGTAAACAAGTTAAGCAAACCAATACTGCGGAAACAGAAGATTGGGAAAGAAAACTGGACAGTACATTTGACAATACTCCCGAAATTGAAATTGAAGAAAAAAACCATATTATTATTAACCAAAATGGTGTGGACATAAATATTCAAGAACCCAATGAAAGTATTAAAGTAAAAATTGGGGATAACTAATAACAAAGGTCATTGAATGATTGCTTTTTCAGCAATCGTATCGAAATGACCGATAACCTAAAATAAAAAATATCATGAATTTTTCAAAGAAAAATCACGAACACCTTAAACTAAATATTAAAGACGTGAGTAAATCAATCAAAATTATCTTAGCATTAATCCTAACAGTTAGTTTAACATCCTGTCAATTCGGACAAATAAAAGGAAACGGAGAAGTGGTCACCGAAAACAGAGCCGTAACAGCAGATTTTGACAAAGTACGTGGAGGAAGCGGAATCGATGTGTATTTAACCGAAGGAACCGAAAATAAAATTGTAGTTGAAGCAGACGAGAATCTTCAAGACATCATCGAAACCAATATTTCCAACGGAAAATTAACTATTCGTTCTTCCCAAAATATCGGTTGGGCAAAAGCAAAAAAGGTACACGTAACCTATGTTTCATTAACAAGTATTGGAGCTTCAAGTGGTGCAGATGTCATCGGAAACTCCGTAATCCGAACCGAAAACTTATCGTTAAGTGCTAGTAGTGGCGCCGATTTAGAAGTGGAAGTTTTTACAAAAAACCTAACAGCAGAAACCAGTAGCGGAGCAGATATTATTGTTACCGGAAAAGCAGGAACTCTAGACGCAAAAGCTTCTAGCGGAAGTGAACTCAATGCAAAAAGACTGCAAGTTATTACCTGTAGTGCAAAGGCTTCTAGCGGGGCAGATATTACTGTAAATGTAAAGGACAAACTCAATGCAAAAGCTTCTAGTGGAGGCGATGTAAAATATTATGGTGATCCAGTTTCTGTTAGCAAAAAAGATAGCAGCTCTGGTAGTATTCGTAAAATGTAACTCTAATAAATCGCACCGTGACTTTGAGTTACGGTGTAAATAAATTATTAATCAATTTAAAATGAATAAATCAACATTCCTTTTCTTCGGAATTATCTTCCTTAGCATTTCATATATTTCAGCACAAGTTTCAAAAGACAATATACTTTTTCTTCAATTACAGAAAATGGACAGCATTGTTTTTGAAGAAGGATTCAACAAATGCAATCTTATAAGTTTATAAAAAACACTTCATTCAGAAATTGAATTTTACCACGATGTAGGAGGTATCCAAAATAAAGAAGGATTTATGCTAAGTATGAAAAACAATATTTGCTCAAATAATCCACAAAAACCCATTCGGAAATTAGTAGAAGGAAGCTTAGAAGTTTTCCCATTGTACAATCAAGGAATCCTTTACGGAGCCATCCAAAACGGAACACACGAATTTTGGATCAAAGAACCCAATAAAGAATTGTACAAAACAGGAATTGCAAAATTTTCTACCACTTGGCTTTTAATAGAAGGCGAATGGAAAATGAAAAACATTTTAAGTTTCGACCATCACGAAGCAAAATAATTTTATATATTTGTCAAACAATGAATAAAACAATTTTAAATAACAATTGGTGGCAACCATTACGAAACAAAATCGTGATCGGTTAAGCTACTAATTATATAAAATGTAAGCCTACCCTTTCGGTAGGTTTTTTTTTGTTCAAAAACGAAAATAT
Organism: Bacteroidota bacterium; assembly: GCA_024280145.1. Classification (GTDB taxonomy): domain Bacteria; phylum Bacteroidota; class Bacteroidia; order Flavobacteriales; family Flavobacteriaceae; genus Marifrigoribacter. The sequence continues at coordinate 31,597 of JAJRQR010000092.1, read as the reverse complement.
GAAAACCAAACTTTATACATCTTATACAAAAGTTCTTGCAGATATGCACACTCCCGTGAGTATCTACCTCAAATTACGGGATCATTATTTGGGTTCCATTCTCTTGGAAAGCTCTGAATATCAAAGTAAAGAAAACAGTTACAGTTATATTTGTTGTAATCCAATTGCTACATTTAAAGCTACAAAAAAATCTATTGAAACTATTTCAGTTAACGAGGAAACTATTAAAATTCCAAATAGTAAAGAAGTATTTGTAACAGAGCTTTCCAACTTCATTAAAAGTTTTAAAACCAATGAACTAGAATTACCTTTTTGTTATAATGGTGTTTTTGGATATTCTTCCTACGATGCGATAGAATTTGTAGAAGATTTAGAACTGAAACAAAATGAAAACGATTATAAATCTATGCCCATTGCACAATTTAGTGTCTATGAATATGTTTTTGTAATGGATCAATATTCAAATGAATTGCACTTAATTCAGAATTCCATTTCTGAAGAAAAACCAAACTACGATATTCTTGATTTACTGAATAACACCACACCTAATAAGTTTCCGTTTAATAAAATTGAAACTGAAACTTCTAATTTTTCAGATAAAGAATATGAAGGTTTGGTTGAAAAAGGAATTGCACATTGCCAACGAGGAGATGTATTTCAGTTGGTGCTTTCAAGAGAGTTTAAGCAAGCATTTAATGGCGATGACTTCAATGTTTACAGAGCTTTACGAATGATAAACCCTTCACCCTATTTATTTCATTTTGATTATGTAAACTTCAAATTATTTGGATCTTCACCAGAAGCACAAATAAGAATCAATGCCAATATTGCCGAGATTCATCCCATTGCTGGAACTTACAAACGCACAGGTTATTTGGAGCAAGACCAAGAGCTTGCCGATAAATTACTAAAAGATCCAAAAGAAAATGCCGAACATATGATGTTGGTAGATTTGGCCAGAAACGATTTAAGTCGAAATACAAAAAATGTGACGGTGGAAAAACTAAGTGAAATCCAGTTTTACTCACACGTCATCCATATGGTGAGTAAAGTAACGGGAGAGTTGTCGGAAGATTCTGATAATATAAAAGTGTTTTACGATAGCTTTCCTGCAGGGACTTTATCTGGAGCACCAAAACACAAAGCGATGACATTAATTGACAAATACGAAAACGGTAAACGTAATTTTTACGGTGGAGCGATTGGTTATATTGGCTTTAATGGGGATGTAAATATGGCGATTATGATTCGTACATTTTTAAGTAAAAATAATAATTTAGTTTATCAAGCTGGTGCCGGAATTGTTGTAAATAGTAATCCAGAAAGTGAACGAAAAGAAATAGATAATAAAATTGGAGCTTTGCGAAAAGCCATTAAAATTGCAGAAGAAATATGAAGAAGCTAAAAATAGTAGTCATCGATAATTACGATTCCTTTACTTATAATTTGGTTCATATTTTAGAGGAATTAGAAACCGAAGTCACCATCATTCGAAACGATCAATTTTACATTGAAGATTTAGAAGCGTATGATAAAATTATGATTTCTCCCGGCCCTGGAATCCCTTCAGAAGCAGGACTTACCAAACAAGTAATTACAACCTACGCAGGAAAAAAACCAATTCTTGGAATCTGTTTAGGGCATCAAGCCATCGCCGAATCTTTTGGTGGAGAATTAGATAATCTTCCAGAAGTATTTCACGGAGTTAGCACCGAAATTTCTGTAGAGAATGATTATATTTTTAAAGGTTTAACTTCTAAAATTCAAGTTGGAAGATACCACAGTTGGGCAGTTGCCAAAAACTTACCCGATAGTTTAGAGTCGATTGGTATTGACGAACACAACATCAATATGGCATTACGACATAAAACTTTAGACATACGAGGATTGCAATTTCATCCAGAAAGCGTCTTGACTCCAATGGGCTTTCAAATGATTAAAAACTGGGTAGAACATAAAGACAATTAAGATGAAAAAAGTATTAGAATCATTACATAATCATCACGTTTTAAATCGAAATGAAGCCAAAGAATTGCTAACAAAAATTAGTCACGGTGATTTTAATTCGAGTCAGATAGCAAGTTTTTTAACCATCTATTTAATGCGAAAAATAACCATCGAAGAGCTGGCAGGATTTCGAAATGCTTTATTGGAATTATGTATTCCTGTAAACCTTTCAGCCTATGATCCAATTGATTTATGCGGAACTGGAGGTGATGGAAAAAACACTTTTAACATCTCCACATTATCCTCTTTTGTAGTTGCTGGAGCTGGTGTAAAAGTTGCCAAACACGGAAATTACGGAGTGAGTTCTACCAGTGGTTCTTCCAATGTAATGGAAAAATTAGGCTATCATTTCACCAACGATTTAGACAAAATTGAGAAGCAAATTGAAGAAGCAAATATTTGTTTTTTACACGCTCCTTTGTTTCATCCAGCTATGAAATTAGTAGCTCCTATTAGAAAAGAATTAGGCGTAAAAACCTTCTTTAATATGTTGGGACCTATGGTAAATCCTTCCAAACCCAAGAAGCAAATGGTAGGAGTTTAGTCCTTAGAATTGCTTCGGTTGTATAAATACTTATACCAGCAGTCCGATAAAAAATATGCCATTTTATATGCTTTAGATGGTTATGATGAAATTTCATTAACGAGTGATTTCAGATTGATTTCAAATACTGAAGACAGTTTAAAATCACCGAATGATTATCATTTTTCTCAACTGAAACAGAGTCAGTTATACGGAGGAAATTCCGTGGAAGAATCTGCGGAAATATTTACAAAAATTCTTTCAGGCGAAGGAACCGAAGCTCAAAATAACGTGGTGATTGCAAATGCCGCAACGGCAATTAAAGTTTCAACCGGAAAACCGTTGGAAGATTCCATCTCAATAGCAAAAGAATCTTTACAATCTGGAAATGCTTTAATTTCATTAAAAAAACTTATTTCTATATGAATATTTTAAAAAAAATAATTGCTCATAAATACAAAGAAGTAAAAGCCAATAAAAAAATGGTTTCAACAAGTCAATTGGAAAAATCCATTTTTATGGACAAACCCGTTTTTTCAATGAAAGAACAAATTCTTTCCAAAGATAAATTAGGGATTATTGCCGAAATAAAACGACAATCTCCAAGCAAGGGAATTATTAATCCCAATGTAAATGTGGAACAAATTAGCAAAGGTTATGTGGAGGCGGGAGTTAGCGGAATTTCTGTATTGACGGATGTTAATTATTTTGGTGGTTCTAATGAAGATTTAAAAGAGGTAAGAGAACATAATAATTGTCCCGTTTTACGGAAAGATTTTATGGTAGATGAATACCAAATATTGGAAGCAAAAGCCTTAGGAGCTGATATTATTTTATTGATTGCAGCAGGAATAGACATAAAAAAATGTTCAGAACTTGCCTCATTTGCTGACTCTTTAGGATTGGAAATTTTATTGGAAATCCACAACGAAAAAGAGTTTCATTCTCATTATAATCAATTCGTAAGTATAGTCGGAGTCAACAATCGTAACTTAGAAACCTTTAAAGTTTCCACAGATATTTCAAAACAATTAGCAGAAATTATTCCTTCAGAAATTACAAAAATTAGTGAAAGTGGGATTAGCGAACCCGAATCGGTTATTGAACTTAGAAAATACGGTTACGATGGTTTTTTAATGGGTGAAGCTTTTATGAAAACAGGTTCACCACAGTTTGCATGTAGAGAATTTATAAACCAAATTTCAGAATAATGAAGGTTAAGGTTTGCGGAATGAAATATAAGGATAACATCCAACAATTAGGAGGACTCCTCCCCGATTATATGGGTTTTATTTTCTATAAAAAATCATCTCGTTTTGTCGCGGAAGAACTTCCGATTCAAACATTAAATTTGCTACCAAAAAGCATTAAAAAGGTAGGCGTTTTTGTTAATGATACTCAAGAAAATATTTTATTACAAGTAAAAAAATATCGTTTAGATTTTGTACAATTACATGGTGATGAAACGGTAGCGTTTTGCACTTCTTTAAAGCAACAAGGAGTTTCAATAATTAAAGCGTTTCAGATTTCAGAGAATTTTGATTTCAATACTATTTCCGTTTATGAAAATCGTGTTGATTTTTTTCTATTCGACACCAAAACTGAAAAATACGGAGGCTCTGGAAAAAAGTTTAATTGGGAAATTCTTCAGCAATACAATAATAATATTCCCTTCTTTTTAAGTGGAGGAATTTCAATAGAAGATGTTTAAGAAATAAAAGAAAACCCCATTTTACAAAAATTAAAAATAGAATCAATTGATATTAATAGTCGGTTTGAAACTGCTCCTGCAAAGAAGAACATTCCATTAATTTCAGAATTTATAAAACAGATTAAAAATGAACTATAAGGTAGATAAAGACGGATTTTACGGAGAATATGGCGGTGCTTATATCCCCGAATTATTACATCCAAATGTAGAAGAATTAAAGAACAAATATTTAGATTTAATTGAAGAACCCAGCTTTCAAAAAGAATTTAAAAGCCTCATAAAAGACTATGTAGGCAGGCCTTCGCCACTTTATTTTTCGGAAAGATTAAGCGAAAAATACGGTTTCAAAGTATATTTAAAACGAGAAGATTTAAACCATACAGGAGCCCATAAGATCAATAATACTTTAGGTCAGATTTTGCTAGCCGAAAAATTAGGAAAAAAACGAATTATTGCCGAAACTGGAGCTGGACAACACGGCGTTGCAACCGCAACTGTTTGTGCTTTAAAAGGATTAGAATGTATCGTGTATATGGGTGCTAAGGATATTAAACGTCAGAAACCCAATGTAGAACGGATGAAAATGTTGGGTGCAAAAGTGATTCCTGTTCACAGTGGTAGCAAGACGTTGAAAGATGCTACCAACGAGGCAATTCGTGATTGGATCAATCATCCCGAGGAAACTCATTACATTATTGGTTCGGTGGTAGGACCTCATCCCTATCCAGATATGGTAGCGATTTTTCAGTCGGTGATTAGTGAAGAAATTAACAATCAAATGGAAGGAAACCCCGATTATATCATTGCTTGTGTAGGTGGAGGATCTAATGCAATGGGTGCTTATTATCATTTTTTAGATAATAAAGATGTGAAATTAATTGGCGTGGAAGCCGCTGGTGAAGGAGTAAATACCAATAAAACTGCAGCGACTATCGCTTTGGGGAAACCTGGAGTTTTACACGCGAGTTATTCCTATTTAATTCAAGATGAAGACGGACAAATAGTAGAGCCTCACAGTATTTCCGCAGGTTTGGATTATCCCGGAATTGGACCTGCACATTCTTTTTACAACGATGTAAAACGAGTTAAATATGTTAGCATAACCGATAAAGAAGCCATTGAAGCTGGACTTGAATTAAGTAAACTAGAAGGCATTATTCCCGCTTTAGAAAGTGCTCACGCCTTGGCATATTTAAAGTATTTAAAAGCAAAATCAAGCGATAGAATCATTATTAATTTAAGCGGAAGAGGCGACAAAGATTTACAAACTTATATTGAATACCTAAACAAATAGCAATATGAAAAACAATCTCAAACAGTTATTTGAAGCCAAAAAAGAAAACTTACTTTCTATTTATTTCTCATCAGGATTTCCAAACTTGGAAGATACCACCACTATTATTGAAACATTAAGCGATACTGGAGTCGATTTTATTGAAGTCGGAATACCGTTTAGTGATCCACTTGCTGATGGTCCAACCATTCAAAAAAGCAGTATGATTGCTTTGGAAAATGGAATGAATTTAAAACTTTTATTTGAGCAGCTTTTTAGCATTAGCGATAGCAACAAAACTCCATTAATTATGATGGGTTATTGGAATTCTATGCTTCAATATGGAGTAGAGAATTTTTTAAAATCTTGTGTAAAAGCAAATATTTCAGGAGCCATACTTCCAGATTTACCTTTAGAAATTTACCAATCTAAATACAAAGTATTATTTGAAAAATATCAAATTCCGATGGTGTTTTTAATAACTCCTCAGACTTCAGAAGAACGTATTCGTGAAATTGACAAATTAAGTAATGCCTTTATTTATGCAGTTTCATCGTCAAGTACAACTGGAAACAAAACAGGAATTGAAAGTGCAGAAAGCTATTTAATCCGAATAAGAAGTTACCAATTAAACAATTCAATTATTACAGGATTTAATATTAGAAACAGAACTGATTATCAATTTGCTTGTCAGTTTACTAATGGTGTTGTGATTGGATCTGCTTTTATTAATGCGATTCAAAAAAATGGTTCTTTAAGGGAAAACATCGTTGATTTCATTTCAGAATTCGGATTAAAACCTCGAAATTTGTAGTCCAATTATATTGTCTCCTCGAGCGCAGTCGAGAGGTTATCATCAAAATAGTTCTAGACTGCGCTCGAACGGACATAATTATATTATTATGAAAATACAAGGTCAGGTTGTCGATATTCAAAACAGAAGAATCTACAAAGGAGAAGTTACCGTTGAAAACGGAAAAATTAAATCTATTGTAGAAAAAGACCACAAGATAGAAAGCTATATTTTACCCGGCTTTGTAGATGCTCATATTCATATTGAAAGCTCGATGTTAGTGCCTTCAGAATTTGCAAAATTAGCAGTCACTCACGGAACTGTAGCAACAGTTTCCGATCCTCACGAAATTGCTAATGTATTGGGAATTGAAGGAGTAGAATTTATGATTAACAACGGAAACAAAGTCCCTTTCAAATTTAATTTTGGAGCACCTTCTTGTGTTCCTGCTACTAATTTTGAATCGGCTGGTGCGGTGATAGATTCCGATGGAATTAAATATTTACTTCAGAAACCAGAAATAAAATACTTGGCAGAAATGATGAATTATCCAGGTGTTTTATTCAATGATGAAGAAGTGATGAAAAAAATCGCTTGGTCAAAACATTTTAACAAACCCGTTGATGGTCACGCTCCAGGATTGCGAGGTGAGGATATTTCAACCTATATCAATGCTGGAATTAGTACCGATCACGAGTGTTTTACCTATGATGAAGGATTGGAAAAGCTTCAAAAAGGAATGAAGGTTTTGATAAGAGAAGGATCTGCCGCTAAAAACTTTGAAGCTTTAATCCCATTACTTCCAGTACATTTTGAAAATATGATGTTTTGTAGTGATGATAAGCATCCAGATGATTTATTGGTAAGTCATATAAATAAATTATGTGCTAGATCGATTGCAAAAGGAAACGATCTTTTTCAGGTTTTACAAGCTGCTTGTATCAATCCTGTGAAACATTACAACTTGGACGTTGGATTGCTTCAAGAAGGAGATGATGCCGATTTTATTGTAGTAGAAGATTTGATAGATTTGAAAACTATCCAAACCTATATTGATGGCGAAATTGTTTATGAAAATGGAGTTTCAAAAATCAAGCACGTCGATTTTGAAGTGCTTAATAATTTTAACTGCAATAAAAAAGAAGTAATAGATTTCAAATTCCCTTCCACTTCAAAAAAGATTAGAGTTATTGAAGCATTAGAAGGCGAATTAGTTACCAACGAATTAATTGAAAACAGTCTGATTATCGATGGTAATTTGGTTTCAAATATTGAAACCGATGTTTTAAAAATGACAGTTGTCAATAGGTATCAGGATCAAAAACCAGCGATTGCATTCATTAAAAACTTCGGATTAAAAGAAGGTGCGATTGCTTCTTCGGTAGGTCATGATTCACATAATATCATTGCGGTGGGAGTTTCAGATGAAGCAATTTGTAAAGCCGTCAATTTACTAGTGGTAAATAAAGGTGGAATTTGTGCCGTATCCAATTCCGAAGAGAAAGTAGTTTCGCTTCCCGTAGCAGGAATTATGAGTGATAGAGATGGAGAAACTATTGGAAAACAATATGCCGAATTAGACCAAATGGCAAAACAAATGGGAGCAACTTTACACGCTCCTTATATGACGCTTTCGTTTATGGCTTTGTTGGTAATTCCGAGCTTAAAATTAAGTGATAAAGGTTTGTTTGATGGTGGTAAATTTGAGTTTACTTCGGTTGAAATATAGTTAATATGCCTGATTGAGCGCAGTCGAAACCTACTTATATAATTCTCGACTGCGCTCGAACAGGCAAAAAAAAGGCCTACTAGTTTAAAAAATCTAGTAGGCCTTTTATTATTTTTCGGTACTTCGGCTACGCTCAGTAACCAATTCAAACAGAATTATTCTAAAGCACCAAGGTATCTTTCAGAATCCAAAGCAGCCATACAACCTGTTCCTGCAGCAGTAACAGCTTGACGGTATTCTTTATCCTGTACATCACCACAAGCAAAAACTCCTGGTAAGTTTGTTTTGGTAGATTTTCCTTTCGTGATTAGATATCCGGTATCGTCCATATCTAACACACCTTTAAATAAATCGGTGTTAGGTTTATGACCAATTGCGATAAATACTCCTGTAACTTCAATTACTTGCGTATCTCCCGTTTGGTTGTTTTTAACTCGAACTCCTTCCACTACACTTTCTCCTAAAACCTCATCAATTTCAGAATTGAACATTACTATAAGATTTGGAGTTTTTTCAACTCTTGCCTGCATTGCTTTGGAAGCACGCATATAATCTTTACGAACTAAAAGCGTAACCGATTTACAAATATTAGAAAGATAAGTAGCTTCTTCAGCAGCGGTATCTCCTGCTCCAACAACAATTACATCTTGTCCTTTATAAAAGAAACCATCACAAGTAGCACAAGCCGAAACTCCACCACCAATAAGGCGTTGTTCACTTTCCAATCCTAAATATTTTGCAGTTGCTCCCGTTGAAACAATCACAGTTTCTGCTTCAATTTGTTTTGAACCATCTACGGTAACTTTATGTATTCCTCCAACTTCTTTACTAAACTCAACTGCGGTAACTACTCCAAAACGAACTTCAGTTCCAAAGCGTTCTGCCTGTTTTTTTAAATCTTCCATCATTGCATTTCCATCGGTTCCATCTGGATATCCTGGAAAATTATCAACTTCGGTAGTCGTTGTTAACTGACCACCCATTTGCATTCCAGTATAAACTACCGGATGTAATTCTGCTCTAGAAGCGTAAATCGCTGCTGTATAACCCGCAGGTCCTGAACCAACGATTAAACATTTTATTTTTTCTATTGTATCTGGCATAATTTTATCTTTAAATTTCCGAAGACAAAGGTACTAATATTCACTATTTTAAAAGACTAATTGGTATGGAGTTTTATTATCCAATTATTAACTTTTCTTATTCGAAAAACGTGTGTAAAAAAAATAGAAAAAATTAAGGATTATAATTAATTCACTACTTTTAAGGCTAGCATTTGTTTTCTTCATTGGAAAACAAATAGAATTATCATTATAACACTCTGACAATAAGTGTTTTAACATAAAGATTCGATGTTTATTTTACTGTAAATCAGATGTTTGTATTTTGTTAAGCGCTAAAAAACTATTATGAAAAATATTATTTTATTTTTAATTGTTGTTTTTACAATTCAAAACGTATTTGCTCAAAAACAACGTTATTTTGATGAAAATAATAAGGAAATTTCAAAAAGGAAATACCAACGTAAGAAATCAGAATCCAAATATGTTGAAATTCAGAGAGACACTTCAAATATTAGAAAGGTTGTATTAAGGATTAAAGAAGGAAAGCTTGAAAATAAGCAACAAGTATTTAATTTACTTGAAAAGGAAATTGGGGCATCATTCAATTATTCTAAACCCATTGTTATAATTTATTATTCGGCAAAAGATTTTTGTTCTTATATAGGTAGTTCATCACTTTACTTATCCGAAGAATGGTATCAAAATTTTGAAGGCGGTTTAATGAAAAATGCACAAGTAAAACCTTATTATTTTTATAAAGAGGTTATTGGTTTAGAAGAAAAAAACAAATTCATAAAATGGAATAATGACCCTGAAGATATTTTAGAAAAAACTTTTTTCTTAGAAAATAAAAAATGTGCAGGTTTCGTAATAATAGCAAAAACTGGTGATTACATAAGTTATTTTGACGAGTACTTACCCGAAGATGTTTGGAGATTTGCTAAGAAAATTAAAAGAAGATATTTAGATTAATTAAAAAACATGAAACAACTAATTTTATCCTGTTTATTACTTACTATTTCAATAAATACAATGTCACAAAACACCTCATCAGAATCTATTTATGATATTAAAATTAATATACTAAATGGAGAACCACTTGATTTATCTACTTATAAAGACAAGTATCTTTTATTTGTCAATGTAGCTTCAGAATGTGGTTTTACTGGGCAATACGAAGACTTGCAAAAATTATATGACCAATACAAAAACAAGCTTATGGTGATTGGCGTTCCTTGCAATCAGTTTGGAAGTCAAGAGCCTGGAACTTCAGAAGAAATTCAAACTTTTTGTCAAGTAAATTATGGAGTTACCTTTATAATGACTGAAAAAGTTGATGTAAAAGGGGAAAATCAACACCCTCTTTATCAATGGTTAACCGATAAATCTAAAAATGGAAAAACGAGTACTACGGTAAAATGGAATTTTCAAAAATATTTAATTGCACCCGACGGAAAATATATTGATTATTACTATTCTATGACCAAACCCTTGAGTTCTAAGATTACAAAGCATTTAAAATAAAACAATTAATATCATCATTACCCTTTATCTATTTAAAAAATGAAATTAGATTTTATAGACAATATCAATGAATTTGGAGAAAATGTAGTTAGACTTTACGACTTTGATAAAGAGGAATCTATCAAATTAAGAGACTTGATTATAAATACCATAGTGAAAAAAAAGCAACGATTAGATTTATATAAAGTAGATTTTATAGAAAACCGAAATTGTAATTTAATTCTAGGTCTTTTTAAAACAGACGAAGGAATATTAAGCAGCGACAACGAGACATTTTACTGTGCTTTAACTATAGATAATTATTTAAATATGTTGAAGTTAATGGAACCTTTCTGCTTAAATAACACAAAGGGCTATCAATATCTATACGATATTGACAACCCTACGGATTTTTTGTTTTCACCAGCAGGAACATGGTAGCGTAATTATTTTTAATTAAAGTCCAAATAGTTTTGAGTTCGCTACAACGTCATTTTTTATTTTTCCAGAGATAGCAGAACTAATCGTTGAACTTCCAGAATCTTCAACTCCTCTACAGGAAATACAACTATGAGTCGCTTTTAATACCACACCAACATTTTCAGTATTAAGTAAGTTTTTCAAATCTTGATGAATTTGTTTTGTTAACCGTTCCTGTACTTGTGGGCGCTTTGCATAATAGTTTGTCAACCGATGTAATTTCGATAAACCAATTACATATTCATTTGGGATATAAGCAATATTGGCAATTCCTACAATAGGAACAAAATGGTGCTCACAAAAAGAAGTGAACGGAATATTCAGCTCTATTAGTGGGCTATCGTATTTATAGGTATTTTTAAATAAGGTGATATCTGGTCTGTTACTAGGATTAAGTCCACTAAAAACTTCATTAATATACATTTTTGCAATTCGATGCGGTGTTTCATTTATACTATCATCTTTTAAATCAAGTCCTATAATATGAAGAATCTCTTCAAATTTTTGCCGGATTAATTGAATTTTCATTTCATCATCAAAAGCAAATGCATCTTTATGCAAAGGGTTTTCAATAGGAATATTTTTTAAATTCTTATTTTCAATAGTAAATGATTCTGTATTATTTCCGTTTATTTTCATAGCGATTTATGTGTTAATTCTAAGTTTTAGATAGGTGCTTTTAAAAAAGGTTACAAAATTTTGTAACTATTTTAATGTATCTTCATCTAAGGTTAAAACAGTACTATATGGAAGCTATAAATATTAATGATTTCAATAATTATAAAATAACTGAGTCAGAAATAATCAATCGAATCATTTCAGGAGAGAAAGAGCTTTTTGAAATTCTTTTAAGAAGAAACAATCAAAAATTATATCGCGTTATTAGAGGGTATATAAATGATATTCAAGAAATTGAAGATATTATGCAAAACACCTATATCAAAGCTTTTGAAAAACTGTATCAATTTAAACATAAATCAGAATTTTCAACTTGGCTCATTAGAATTGGTATTAATGAAGCATTGTTTAGGTTAAAGGAAAAATCAAAAACATACTCTATAAATAATCAAGCTTCCAATTTTGATAATAATCACATTTTAGAAATTCCAGATATGACTCAATTAAACGCAGAAAACAAAATTATCGCTCACGAAGCCAAACAATTATTGGAATATCTAATAGATTCTTTAGAGTCAAAATACAAAGTAGTTTATATAATGAAAGAGGTAGAAGGAATGAAAATCAAGGATATTTCAGACTGTTTAAGCTTATCCATTTCAAATGTAAAAGTTCGTCTTCATAGAGCTAAAAATATGTTGAAAGAAAAATTTAATGAGTCTGCTTCACAAAAAGAAATCTATGAATTTGGTAATAGCAGATGTGATCGCATAACAGAACAGGTAATGGCTGTGGTACTAAAATAACAAAACCCTTTCTAGTCTTTCATCTCTCTATTTTCTCTCCCTTCTTTTTTCTATTATCTCTTTTCTTTTTCCTTTTTACACCACTTTTGTAACCTTTTTTGAAGTTTTATATCTAAAGACTATAAACAATATAAAACAACAAAAATGAAAACAATTAAAAAATCAACCAATCAAATTTTCGCAATATTAATTATTGCCATTTTCTCAAACATTTCTGCAATAGCTCAGGATAAAGTTACACTAACAGATCCCGAAGTTGCCTCTGTAGCGGTAGTTGCCAATCAGATAGACATAAGTTATGCTGAAATTGCTTTAAAAAAATCTAAGAACAAAGAGATTCTTGCTTTTGCAAAACGAATGGTAACAGATCATAGTGCTGTGATAAAACAAGCTGTTGCATTAGTAACAAAATTAAGTGTTACTCCAAAAGATAATGCGGTTAGTCAGTCATTAAATGAAGGAGCAGAAAAAACTAAAAAAATGCTTAATAATGCCAGTGCTAAAGATTTCGATAAATTATACATCGATAACGAAGTGGCTTATCATAAAGCAGTAATTGGTGCAATTGAAGGGTTGCTTATTCCTGAGTCTGATAACAAAGAATTAAAAGGATTATTAGAAGATGTTTTACCTGCATTACAAGCACATTTAAAGCATGCGGAAATGGTGCAAAGTAAATTATAATGAAGAGCTTTATTAAAAGTATAGTAGTCCTTTCCATTTTAGTTTTTGGAATCAACAATACTATATGCTCTCAAAATTCTCCAACGACGCATACTGTTCTTATTAAGAAAATGAAATTCATTCCTGAAGTATTGAAAGTTAAAAAGGGAGATACAGTAGTTTGGATTAATAAAGATTTTTACCCGCACGATGTTTCAAAATACGATGACAATGCTTGGCATTCATCACCACTTGACAAAGGTGAATCTTGGTCTAAAATCGTGACCGAAACCGAAGAATATTATTGCTCTCTTCATGTGGTGATGAGAGGACAAATAATTTTAACTAATTAAATAATAAATAAATTATGAAAATATTAAAAATCAATCATACATTTTTATTTCTTGCTATTAGCTTACTGTTTATACAATGTAAAGATGATGATAATTATACTCCAGAAGTTGCATTAAATATTCCTGATCCTATAGAACTTAATCTTAATGAAGCAAAAATAGCTGAAGGAAAAGAAACTTTTCGTTTTGATACTTTTGGTGACGAAGCACTTTGGACAGACGTACTAAAGTTAGATAAAGCTACTTTAGGAGAAACTAATGGTGGTTTTGGATCCGGATTAAGCCCAAACACTGCTTTAAGCATCGGACTTAAAGTAGATGCAGAAGCTTTACCACAGGAAGTTGTAGATGGAATATCTAATGGATCAATAGATTTAAACGATCCTTTGACTACTGTGGCTCTTTTAAGTCTTGATGCTGTAGTTGGCGTTAAAGGAACTTTTGATAATGACGGAAATATGATTGCGATGGGAATAACCTGTGCTTTATGTCATTCCACAGTAGACGATTCTTTTGCTCCAGGAATTGGAAGTAGAAAAGATGGCTGGGCAAATACCGATTTAAATGTAGGTGCTATTTTAGGTTTTGTAGATAATATTGCTTTAGCAGATATATTAAGTGTAGACACCAAAACTTTTAACAGTGTTGTAAATAACTGGGGACCTGGACGGTTTGCACCTGTCTTACTCTTAGATGGTAAAGTTACCAAACCCAATGGAGAACTTGCTACTGTAATTATTCCTCCTGCCTATGGTTTACAAGGAATTACTCACGAAACCTATACTGGATGGGGTGAAGTTTCTTATTGGAATCGTTTTATTGGAGTTTTAGATATGGGAGGGCAAGGAAATTTTTCAGACCCTCGTTTGAATGATCCAGATAAATTCCCATTAGCAGTTGAAAGAGGAGTTTATGATATTTCTGTTTCTGAAGACTTAGTAGGTCCAAAATTGGAAAGCCTGTTCGAATACCAAATGTCCTTATTAGCACCTAAACCAGATCCAAGTACTTATGATGAAGCTGCTGCAATTCGTGGACAAGAATTATTTAATGGAAAAGCAAACTGTGCATCCTGTCACTTAGGTGCAGCATTTGCAGACAATGTTTTACATGAACCTGAAGAAATTGGAATTGATGATTTCGAGGCCAATAGATCTCCTACTGAAATGTATAGAACACCTCCATTAAGAGGAATATTTGTAAAAGCTGAAGGAAATGGTTATTTTCATGATGGTCGATTTTCCACTTTAAATGAAGTTGTAAGTCATTACGATAATCATTTTAGTTTAAATTTAAGCAGTAATGAACAATTAGATTTAGTTGAATACTTAAAAGCTCTTTAGCTAGATAATTTTTGAATAAAAGGGCTGCAAAAAGATATTAATTTTTGCAGCCCTTTTATTTAATATAACAAATTTGTTTGCCTTAAATAAATAAGAAATTTCATTCAGTAATTAGTTTGAACGCCGATTCCGGTTTCTTTTAGGTCTTCTTGAAGAATTACTTTTATCTGAATTATTTTTAGGTGCACTGGACTTTCTAGAATTATTATTTCGGTTTCTTCCCCCACCTTGTCCTTGTTTTATCGGTTTTGTTGAAGCATTAGGGTCTGGTTCAAAACCTTCTACAATATCAACAGGAATTTTCATGCCTACCAATTTTTCAATATCGCGTAAGTAAGTAGTTTCATCTGCACTTACCAACGATAAAGCCTCTCCGCTTGCTCCCGCTCTTCCGGTTCTACCTATTCTATGAACGTAATCTTCAGAAATGTTAGGTAATTCAAAATTAATAACGTGTGGTAATAATGGAATATCTAGTCCTCTTGCAGCAATATCGGTTGCCACTAAAACTCGTATAGAATTATTTTTAAATCCTGCCAATGCTTTGGTACGCGCTCCTTGTGATTTGTTTCCATGAATTGCAGCAGCAGAAATTCCTGCGCTTATCATCTTTTTACAAAGACGATTTGCACCGTGTTTCGTTCTTGTAAAAACTAAGACTTGTTTCCAATCGCCTTCCGAAATCAATTTAATAATCAAGCCCGTTTTTTTATCTTTTGCAACACGATACACTTTTTGCTCAATAGCATCTACTGTGGTGTTTTCTGGAGTTGCTTCCACCAAAACAGGATGATGTAAAAATTCGTTTGCTAATTTTTTAATTTCTTTAGAAAAAGTAGCCGAAAACAATAAGGTCTGTCTTTTTCTAGGTAATGAAGAGATGATTTTTTTAATATCTCTAAGGAAACCCATATCCAGCATACGGTCGGCTTCATCTAATACTAAGATTTCAATATTAGAAAGTGACAACAGTCCTTGATTTTGCAAATCTAATAAACGACCTGGAGTTGCAACGAGCACATCTACGCCATTACGAATTGTAGCAACTTGGGGTCTCTGATTTACACCTCCAAAAATCACTGTAGAGCGAATATCTAAAAACTCACTATACGACTTTACATTTGCGTGTACTTGTGCTGCTAATTCTCTTGTAGGAGTCAATACTAATGCGCGAATTGGACGCTTTCTTAAATGTTGCCCTTGTGATAATATTTGTAGCATTGGCAAGGTAAATCCTGCTGTTTTTCCAGTTCCAGTTTGAGCAGATGCTAACACATCTTTTCGTTCTAAAATTAAAGGAATTGCTTTTTGTTGAATTGGTGATGGTGAAGTATAGCCTTGTTTATCTACGGCTTTTAGTAAGGCTTTAGTTAAGCCTAAAGAATTAAATGACATATAATCTATTGGTATAAATGGCTGTATTAATTTAAGCCATTTTTTTGAATGAGCTGCAAAGGTACGGCTTATTATGTAAAAACATTTTTAATAAAAATAAAAGCCCTCCTTCGCCAAAAGGCTACGGAGAGCATTGTCGGGATGAGAGGATTCGAACCTCCGATCTCTGGTCCCCCAGACCAGCACTTTAAACCGGACTAAGCTACATCCCGAAAACAAAAAAATTAAAAATAAATTTCAAAATCCAAATGAGGGAATGACAAAAATAATCATAATATAAATTCAGACAAACAAGTTTTGAGATATTATTTTTAGGAATAAAACCGGATTTCTCACTACATTTGTAAAAACCTTTTTTTATGCTTGTAATTGGAATTGCTGGTGGTACCGGAAGCGGAAAAACTACCGTTGTAAATCAAATTATTGGAGAACTCCCTAAAGATGAAGTTTGTGTGATATCACAAGATTCATACTATAATGATACCAGTGATATGTTGTTTGAGGAACGTACCAAGATTAATTTTGATCATCCAAAAGCAATCGATTTTGATTTATTGGTTTCTCATTTAAAGGAGCTTAAAAAAGGAAACGCAATTGAGCAACCTATTTATTCATTTGTAGAACACAATCGTATAAAAGAAACCGTCACTACCTACCCAAAAAAAGTAATTATTGTAGAAGGAATTTTAATTCTTACACACCCTGATATTCGTGAATTATTTGATATTAAACTATACGTCCACGCAGATAGTGACGAACGATTAATAAGAAGATTACGTCGTGATATGGCTGAACGCGGAAGAGATTTAGAAGAAGTACTTACTCGTTACCAAACCACTTTAAAACCAATGCATCAACAATTTATCGAACCTACTAAAGAATATGCCGATATCATCATTCCGAATAACAGGTACAATACAGTTGCTGTAGATTTAATTAGAAAAATTATCAATCAACGATTAATAGAAAATTTAAATTTTATACCAAAATAAAGAACAATAAATGGGTTCAAATATTTAGCAATAAATACTTGATTATCGTCTTGTTTTTTGTGATTTGGATGTTGTTTTTTGACACAAATTCTTATTTAATTCATCAAGAATTAAATGATGATATTGAAAAACTAGAAAACATCAAAGCTGTTTATAAAGGCGATATTGATAAGGACAAACTTTTTATTGAAAAAATGAAAGATAGCAATGAACTGGAGAAATTTGCTAGAGAAAAATATTATCTCAAAAAGGAAAATGAAGACATTTATATTATCGAACATCAAGACAGTATAAAAAATCGAAAATAATGAGTGATTATTTATTTAAGGAATTTGATGAAGTTTCAGCTAAAGAGTGGAAACAAAAAATACAAGTCGACCTAAAAGGAGCTGATTATAACGACACCTTAATCTGGAAAAATCTTGAAGGAATTGATGTAAAACCATTTTACCATCAAAATGATTTTAAAAATGGATTTTCAACAATATCAGGACATCCTAAAGAATGGAAACCAACTCAATCTATTTTTATTGATGACGAAAATATTGCAAACAACCTTATTATTGATGCTATAAACCGAGGTGCTGAAGCCGTATTATTAACTTCAGAAAAGGAGTTTCAGATTGATGAAGTTTTTAAGAATTTTCTGTTTGAAAACACGGTTATTTATTTCGATTTTAAATTTCTTTCAAAAGGGTTTATTACTAGGTTAATTCAGTTCTTTTCTAATAAAAACGCAACAGTTTTTTACAATCTTGATATTATTGGAAATTTAGCGAAATCAGGTAATTGGTTTACAAATTTAAGGGAAGATCATTCTATTTTAGAAACTATTTTAACTGAAAATCCAAATCAAAATATATTAAGCATCAACACCTCTTTGTATCAAAATTCGGGTGCGACTATGGTTCAGCAAATTGCGTATGGAATGGCGCAAGCAAACGAATACCTGAATCATTTTTGCGATACTTGTCATTCAGAAGGGGGAACTACTGAAGAATCTCATTTCTCTTCAATCACTTTTAAAATTTCAGTTGGAACTAACTATTTTTTTGAAATTTCAAAAATCAGAGCTTTCCGAAAATTGTACGCATTAATAGCCAAAGAATATAATGTTTCAGAAAATTGTAACATTATTACAATTCCTTCAAAACGAAACAAAACCTTATACGATTATAATGTAAATATGCTTCGCACCGCCACCGAAAACATGAGTGCTATTCAAGGTGGATCTAATGCTGTTTGCAGTGCTGCTTACGATTCAATTTATCATAAGAGCAATGAATTTAGAGAGCGTATTGCTAGAAATCAATTATTAATTTTAAAACAAGAAAGTTATTTCAATTTCTCTAAAGATCCTGCAAAAGGGTCTTATTATATCGAATCTTTAACCAACCAACTTTCTGAAAAAGCCTTAGAGCTTTTCAAAAGCATTGAAGTTAACGGAGGGTTTCTTTCACAATTAAAAGAAGGAATTATTCAACGAAAAATAAAAGAAAGCGCTCAAAAAGAACAAGAATTATTTGATACTGGAAAAATTGAATTATTAGGAACCAACATTCATCCTAATAATAACGACCGAATGAAAAATGATTTGGAATTATTTCCTTTTGTGAAAATCAAATCAAGAAAAACATTATTAGAACCTATTATTGAAAGACGGCTTTCAGAAAAATTAGAACAAGAACGTTTAAAAACAGAATAAAATGAAAAAATATTTTTTCCTATTTGTTGCAATCACTTCACTTTATAGTTGTGAAAAACCTTTGGATTATAAATATCAAGACAAAAAACAAATAAATATTTGCCAAGGAATAGATATAAATCTTGCAAATGAAGCATATTATAGTTTTAGGCAAGATATTGCAGAATATGCATTAAAGAGTAATCAAACCGAGTATTTAGATTATCAATTTAGTTTGGCATTGTATATTTTTAATGGCGCAGCCGGTAAGGCAGATTACAAAGCTATTGCTTCTCAACACAGTTTAGATATTTTAGAAAAGCTAAAACAAGAAGGTCAGATTTGGGAAAACCCATCAACTGGAGAACTTAATTATCATTCAGAATTTATAAGTTGTTTGATTGAAAATATTCAAAAGGAAGAAATTCGTTCAGCATTACTTTCCTTAAGAGAAATAAACTCGATAAATAAAGTTTCACTTGCAGAAGACTATAGAACAACTATAATAAAAGCTGAATCTGACAAGGCTTATGCAATGTTTATCGCTTTTGAAACATATTATAAATACCTTTCAAAAATTAAAAAATAGAAACTTCTTAAATGAAAAGAAAAGACCTTCAGCATCTTACATTTACTTCTGAAAATTCCGGGATTTCGGAATCATTAAAACACGAAAATTTCGTAGCAGGAATTGCTCCTTATTTACGAGGTCCCTATTCTACGATGTATGTTCGCAGACCTTGGACAATTCGTCAGTATGCAGGGTTTTCAACTGCTGAGGATAGCAATGCTTTTTATAGAAGAAATTTAGCGGCGGGTCAAAAAGGGCTTTCCGTTGCATTTGATTTGGCAACTCACAGAGGTTATGACAGTGATCATAAACGTGTAGAAGGTGACGTTGGAAAAGCAGGTGTTGCGATTGATAGTGTGGAAGATATGAAGATTTTATTCGATCAGATTCCTTTGGATAAAATGAGTATCTCTATGACCATGAACGGTGCCGTTTTACCCATTATGGCTTTTTATATTGTTGCTGCGGAAGAGCAAGGAATTTCACCAGAAGCACTTTCAGGAACCATTCAAAACGATATTTTAAAGGAGTTTATGGTTCGAAATACATACATCTACCCTCCTACTCCTTCGATGAAAATTATCAGTGATATTTTTGAATTTGCTTCGGAAAAAATGCCGAAATACAACTCTATTTCTATTTCTGGTTATCATATGCAAGAAGCCGGCGCCACTTGTGAAATTGAGTTGGCTTATACGTTGGCTGATGGATTGGAATATATCCGCACAGGAATAAAAGCAGGAATGGACATCGATACTTTTGCTCCAAGATTATCATTCTTTTGGGCGATTGGAATGAATCATTTTACTGAAATTGCCAAATTAAGAGCAGCAAGAATGTTGTGGGCAAAAATGGTGAAAGAATTCAATCCTAAAAATCAAAAATCATTAGCATTGCGAACTCATTGTCAAACTAGTGGTTGGAGCTTAACTGAGCAAGACCCCTTTAACAACGTGGCTCGAACTTGCATTGAAGCAATGGCTGCTGCCTTGGGCGGAACACAATCTTTACACACCAATGCCTTAGATGAAGCCATTGCATTACCTACCGATTTCTCTGTAAGAATCGCCAGAAATACACAAATTTACCTTCAGAAAGAAACTTACATTACCAAAACAGTAGATCCTTGGGCGGGAAGTCATTTTATTGAAAAACGTACCGAAGATATTGCCAATAAAGCTTGGGAGTTAATCCAAGAAGTAGAAGAGTTAGGAGGAATGACTAAAGCCATTGAAGCTGGAATCCCAAAGTTACGAATTGAAGAAGCCGCAGCAAGAAAACAAGCCAGAATAGACTCTGGACAAGATACTATTGTTGGCGTAAATAAATATCGTTTGGAAAAAGAAGATCCACTTCAAATTTTAGATGTGGACAATCAGAAGGTTAGGCATTCACAAATGGAGCGTTTAGAAAAAATTAAATCCGAACGTAATTCTAAGAAAGTTACGGAAGCATTATTAAAATTAACAGAATCTGCTAAAACAGGTGAAGAAAATTTACTAGCTTTAGCCATTGTAGCAGCTCGCGAAAGAGCAACTTTAGGGGAAATTAGCGATGCTTTGGAAGAAGTATTCGGAAGACATAAAGCACAAATTAAATCATTTAGTGGCGTGTATAGTAAAGAAATAAAACAAGATCCATCCTTTAAAAAAGCAAGACAACTTGCCAATAAATTTGCAGAATTGGAAGGTCGCCGACCTCGTATTATGATTGTAAAAATGGGACAAGACGGTCACGACCGTGGTGCAAAAGTAGTTGCAACAGGTTATGCCGATGTTGGTTTTGATGTGGATATCGGACCATTATTTCAAACTCCCGAAGAAGCGACCAAACAAGCGGTAGAAAACGATGTACATATTATTGGTGTTTCCTCTTTAGCAGCAGGACATAAAACATGGGTTCCAAAAGTAATCGAAGAACTAAAAAAATACGGACGAGAAGATATCATGGTGATTGTGGGCGGTGTGATTCCGCCACAGGATTATCAATTTTTATTTGATGCTGGTGCCGTTGCCGTTTATGGACCTGGAACTAGAATTAGCGATGCTGCTATTGATTTACTTCAGATTTTAATTGATTCTGTCGATTAATAAATGAAGGAATATATCATCAAAAACAAAAGACTCGGATTGCGAAATTGGAATGCTAGTGACCTTTTACCCTTTACTGAAATGTGTCAAGATAAAGAGGTGATGAAGTATTTTCCAAACTTACTTTCTGAAAAAGATGTTGAAAATTTTATAGAAAGAATGCAAATCCATTTTAAGGAATTTGGGTTTTGTTATTTTGCTGTAGATATTCTAGAAACTAAAGAATTTATTGGTTTTACAGGAATGCTTCATCAAACTTATAAAAGCCCCTTCACTCCTTGTATTGATATTGGTTGGCGTCTAAAAAGAAAAGCTTGGAATACAGGATTTGCTACTGAAGCTGCTAACGCTTGTTTAAGTTTTGCTTCAAATCATCTAAAACTGAAAGAAGTTTATTCCATTGCTTCAAAAGCGAATCTAAATTCTATTCATGTGATGAAGAAAATCGGTATGGAATTTCATTCAGAATTTCAACATCCTGCACTTTTAAAAAATGAGTTGTTAAAAGACTGTGTAGTTTATCATTCTACTTTATAAATCAAAAAATTTAATTAAACACAAATCTTACCACATAGTAACTTACCATTTGGTATGTTACTATGTGGTAAGTTACTATTTGCTAAGCCAATTATAAAATGTATTTTTGAAAAAATAATTATCATATATGAATTACAAAAACAAAATGCTTCGTGACGATGCCTTAAAAGGAAAAACAATTGTAGTAACTGGAGGTGGAAGTGGGCTTGGAAAAGCAATGACTACCTACTTTTTAGAATTAGGCGCCAATGTAGTAATCACTTCAAGAAACATAGAAAAACTACAAGCTGTAAAAGCAGAATTAGAAGAAAAAACAGGAGGAAAAGTATTAGCAGTACAATGCGATGTTCGTCATTACGATCAAGTAGAAGCTATGGTAAAAGCTTCAGTAGATGCCTTCGGAAAAGTAGATGTACTTCTTAATAATGCAGCAGGAAATTTTATTTCACCTACCGAGCGTCTTTCAGCAAATGCCTTTGACACCATTATAGACATAGTTTTAAAGGGTACACAAAACTGTACATTGGCTTTCGGAAAATATTGGATAAACCAAAAGGAAACCGACAAAGTAGTTTTAAATATTGTAACTACCTATGCTTGGACAGGCTCTGCTTATGTGGTGCCAAGTGCTACAGCAAAAGCGGGAGTTTTAGCACTAACACGTTCTTTAGCAGTAGAATGGGCAAAATACGGAATGCGCTTTAACGCCATTGCTCCGGGTCCATTTCCTACCAAAGGAGCTTGGGACAGGTTACTACCTGGTGAGTTAAAAGAAAAATTTGATCTTGCTAAAAAAGTGCCTTTAAAACGAGTTGGCGAACATCAAGAACTAGCCAACTTGGCTGCTTATTTAGTATCCGATTTTTCAGCTTATGTAAATGGAGAAGTAATAACTATTGATGGTGGCGAATGGTTAAAAGGTGCAGGACAAATGAATTTATTGGAAGCCATTCCCGAAGAAATGTGGGATATGTTGGAGGCTATGATTCGTTCTAAAAAAAGTAACTAACATTAATTTAAAAACTGAAATCATGAAAAAGTATTTAAAAATTATATTTATTTTTCTTCCATTAATTTCTTTTGCACAATTAACTTCCGAAGAAAAGGCAATCCTAGAAAACTATGCAAACAATATTTGTCCCTGTATCAATAATACCATAAATACTCTTGATCCCAAAGTAGTAGAATTTGTTAATCATATGGCAGATGAAGGAGAAGAAAAAACAATGATACTAATACAAGAATATGTTAGCTCACATAGTGAAGAAGAATCAAAAAAATTAATAGCTGGTTTTGATGAAATGAGTTCGCCAGAATTTGGAAAAAATATTGAAAAATGTGATAATAAAGAAAACTTAACAAGTGAAATGAGTAATTCTATTGACAATGTAGAAGGTATATATGCAGATTATTTTTATAATCTACTTAAAACAAATTCCACTTGTAAATTAACAAATTACCTTATGGAACTTGGAAATGCAAAGGAAGAGACTAAACAATAATCAATTAATTTTTTATAAAGCATTCATTTTCAGCAAAAAAATAATTGTTCACTTCCTGTTAACAAAATTCGTATTAAAACTCCATAATTAATCGTATTTTTAAGGCTAAAATTTGCTCTAAATTTATGGGAAAAATAATCGCAATTGCCAATCAAAAAGGAGGTGTTGGAAAAACAACCACTACAGTAAACCTTGCTGCATCATTGGGAGTACTTGAAAAGAAAGTATTATTGATTGATGCTGATCCTCAAGCAAATGCTTCATCCAGCCTTGGTATTGATGTCGATGCAGTAGAAAAAGGAACCTATCGTATTTTAGAACATTCAGTAAAAGCAAAAGATGCTATCGTAGCTTCTAATTCTCCAAACGTAGATATTATACCAGCTCATATCGATTTGGTTGCCATTGAAATTGAATTGGTCGATAAAAAAAATAGGGAGTCTATGCTTAAACAAGCTATTATTTCTCTTAAAGACAAATACGATTATATCCTTATAGATTGCGCACCATCATTGGGTTTACTTACTTTAAACGCTTTAACAGCTGCGGATTCTGTTATGATTCCTATTCAATGTGAATATTTTGCTTTAGAAGGTTTAGGAAAATTATTAAATACCATTAAAAGTATTCAAAAAACACATAATCCAGAATTAGATATTGAAGGAATGCTACTAACCATGTACGATTCTAGACTTCGACTATCAAATCAAGTGGTGGAAGAAGTAAAAAAACATTTCGATAAAATGGTTTTTAAAACAATCATTCAGCGTAATGTACGTTTAGGCGAAGCACCTAGTTTTGGCGAAAGCATTATTAGTTACGATGCAGGTAGTAAAGGTGCAAATAATTATTTAAGTTTGGCACAGGAATTAATTGAAAAAAACGAAGCAGAATAAATGGCGAAAGCAACTAAAAAACAAGTATTAGGACGTGGATTATCAGCATTATTGAAAGACCCTGCAAACGATATTAGCTCGGTTTCAGATAAAAATGCAGATAAAGTTGTTGGTAGTATTGTTGAATTAGAATTGAACGCTATTGAAATGAATCCGTTTCAACCACGATCTAGTTTTAACGAAGAATCACTTCGCGAATTAGCTTCTTCTATAAGAGAACTTGGTGTTATTCAACCTATTACTGTTCGAAAATTAGGCTTTAATAAATTTCAATTAGTAAGTGGAGAACGAAGGTACCGTGCTTCAAAATCGATTGGTTTAGGAACAATTCCAGCATTTATTAGAATTGCCAATGACCAAGAATCTCTTGAAATGGCATTGGTTGAAAACATCCAGCGTCAAGATTTAGACCCCATAGAAATTGCACTTTCCTACCAACGTCTTATCGAAGAAATTGAAGTAACACAAGAAGCATTAAGCGATCGTGTTGGTAAAAATCGTTCGACCATTGCAAATTATTTACGTCTTTTAAAATTAGATCCCATTATCCAAACAGGAATGCGTGATGGTTTTATAAGTATGGGCCACGGAAGAGCAATCATTAACGTGAGCAACCTAGGAGAACAATTAGACATTTACGAAAAAGTAATATCTGAAAATCTTTCGGTTAGAGAAACGGAAGCCTTGGTAAGAAGTTATAAAAACCCTTCAGATAAAAAAACTCCTTCAAAAAAAGCAGCACTTCCCTCCTATTTGAATGTTGCAAAAAAGGAACTTACAGAGTTTTTAGAAAGCAAAGTTTCGATAAAAACATCTGGCGGTGGAAAAGGACAAGTAATGGTTCCTTTTAAGAATAAAAAAGATTTTCTTCGCATTTTGAATCTATTAAAAAGTGGGAAATAAACTTTTCTATATCTTTATTTTTCTGATTGCAAATCCGCTTTTTGCTCAAAAATCTGATACATTAACTGTTGTTGAAGAAAACGGATTGATCATAAAGGAAACTGTCATTGAAAAAGAGCCTTATAATCCTTGAGCTCCTGCTAAAGCTGCGTTTTACTCGGCTGTTTTACCAGGATTAGGACAAGCTTACAATAAAAAATACTGGAAAATTCCAATAATTTACGCAGGAATTGGAGCAGGAATTTACTTCTACAGTACAAATAATAAAGATTACAATCGTTTCAGAGATGCCTATAAAAGAAGATTAGCAGGGTTTACAGATGATGAATTTTGGGGTAATGGTGATACACCAATAATCTCTACAGATCGATTGGTTGATGCTCAAAAATCTTCACAAAAAGATAAAGATTTAAGTGTTGTTGTTGCTGTAGTATTTTATTTATTAAATATTATTGATGCCAATGTTGATGCTCATTTACGACAGTTTAATGTAAGTAATGATTTATCTTTAAAACCAAATTTCGAAATCAATCCATTTGATTCAAAAGCTAATTACACGCTCACTCTAAAGTATCAAATAAAATGAAGATAGCATTGTTAGGATACGGAAAAATGGGTAAAACCATAGAAAAATTAGCTTTACAAAAAGGACATTCTATTGTTTTTAAAACAAGTACAAAAGCATCTAAAGATAAAATTTCAAAAGCAGATATTGCTATTGAATTCTCTACGCCAGAAGCTTCTGTTAGTAACATTTCATTATGTTTAAATAATAACATCCCCATAGTTTCAGGAACTACAGGGTGGTTAACTAAATACAATGAAATGGTAAAGTTATGTGAAAATCGTAACGGAAGTTTTATCTATGCGTCTAATTTTAGCATTGGTGTAAATTTGTTTTTCAGCATTAATGAATATGTTTCAAAATTGATAAAACCTTGGAAGGATTATCAGGTTTCGATGGAAGAAATTCATCACACTCAAAAATTAGATGCACCAAGTGGAACAGCAATTACACTTGCTGAAGGAATCATAAATAATTCAGAAAAAAAAGGTTGGAAATTAGAGAATCCTTCCCAAGATGAAATAAAAATTATAGCCAAACGAATTGATGATGTTAAAGGCACTCATATTATAAATTACGATTCTGAAATTGATACTATTTCAATTAAACACGAAGCACATAGTCGCGAAGGATTTGCATTAGGAGCATTACTTGCGGCAGAATGGCTTGTGAATAAAAAAGGAGTTTACACAATGAAAGATGTGTTACAAATAAAATAACGAATACCAATAAAATGACAATTACAACCTTATTATTATTTATACTTTTTGTTCAAATAGTTCACTTTTTAGGAACTTGGAAACTTTATGTAAAAGCAGGTAGAAAAGCTTGGGAAGCAGTAATTCCAGTTTATAATGCCATTGTTTTAATGAAAATTATCAACCGTTCGCCTTGGTGGACAATTCTACTATTTATACCGATTGTTAATTTAATAATGTTTCCTGTTGTATGGGTGGAAACCCTTAGAAGCTTTGGGAAAAACAGCAATCTCGACACCTTTCTAGGAGTTGCTACATTTGGGCTTTACATATACTACATCAATTACACTCAAGATCTTAAGTACATAGAAAACAGAAGTTTGAAGCCAAGAACTTCAGCTGGAGAATGGACAAGTTCCATTTTATTTGCCGTAGTTGCTGCAACAATTGTTCACACCTATGTAATGCAACCCTTTACCATTCCTACATCTTCTTTGGAAAAGTCACTTTTAGTTGGAGATTTCTTATTTGTAAGTAAGTTTCATTACGGTGCAAGAGCTCCTATGAGTGCTGTTTCGTTTCCAATGGTTCACGATAAAGTTCCAGGTTTAAATACAAAATCCTATTTAGATGCACCACAATTACCGTTTTTTAGGTTTCCCGGTTTTCAGAAAATAAAAAGAAATGACATTGTTGTATGTAGCTGGCCAACAGATACATTGGTTGTTATTGATGACCCCTCAAAAGGTTTTATGTATAAACCAATTGACAAAAAAGCTAATTATGTAAAGCGTTGTGTAGGAATTCCTGGCGATGAGTTGGAAATAAAAGATGGTTATGTTTTTATTAATGGAAAACAAAATGAATTACCCGACCGAGCTAAACCACAATTTACTTATCAAGTTAATTCTAAAATTGCCTTAGTTAAAACAGATAGCCAACGAAAATATACTCGAATTCCTTCAGATTATATGTTAAGTAGATATGATATTAGTGATATTGTTTTATATGACATTGATAAAGAAAATAAAATGTACATTCATTATGCACAATTAACAGATGATGCTTTTGAACAATTAAAAAACGACCCAAATGTAATTGAAATTATAAAAAACAAGGGAGAAAAGGGAAAATGGGACCCTAATGTTTTTCCTCAAAACCCAAGATTTAATTGGAACACCAAATATTTTGGACCTATAACTCTTCCTGAAAAAGGAACTACTATTCCAATTACAATTGAAAATATCCCTTTGTACAAACGTATAATTGAAGTTTACGATGGAAGTGAATTAGGTATTAAAAACAAAATAACACAAGCAGGTACACAGGTATTTTTAAACGGTGAGCTTATTACAGAATATACTTTTTTGCAAGATTATTATTGGATGATGGGCGACAATCGAGATAACTCACAAGATGCAAGAATGTGGGGTTTTGTACCCTTTAATCACGTAGTTGGAAAACCCGTTTTTATCTGGATGAGTTGGGATAGCAATAATGGAAAAGTACGTTGGGAAAGACTATTTACTACCGTTGGTGGTGATGGTGAGCCTGTTTCTTATTTTAAATATTTTGTAGTCCTATTAGGTGCTTGGTTTGCGTTCAGTTATTTTAGAAAACGTAAGAAAAAAGCATAATTTCCTCAGAAGAAGAAAATAACTATCTTGAAAAAAATTCTACTTCATCCTTCTTATTACCCTTCCATTGTACAGATGGCCGCAATGGTTCAAGCGGATGAAGTTGTATTTGAAATTGAAGATAATTACCAAAAACAAAGCTACCGTACCCGAACATATATTGCCCATAGCAACGGTGTTTTATTATTGAATATTCCAATAAAACATTCTATTGATGGCAGTAAACTTAAAACCAAAGAAACCATAGTTGAAAATGCTTTTCCGTGGCAATCACAACACTGGAAATCCTTACAATCTGCCTACCGGACTTCTCCTTATTTTGAATTTTACGAAGATGATTTAATTCCTCTTTTCCAAGATCCAGTTTCTTCTTTATTAGAATTTAATTTGAAGGCTTTTCAATTAATTTGTGAATTATTGGATCTTGATATTAACTATACTTTTTCAGAAGAATATTTTAAAAACCCTCAGCAATTGGATTTAAGGTTTCTTATAAACCCCAAATTGAAAAACGATTTTAATCTTCAAGATTACAACCAAGTTTTAAATAAGGATAATGAGTTTCATTCTAATTTATCAATTTTAGATTTATTGTTTAATGAAGGCCCAAATGCTCAAAATTACTTAGAAACGCAACAGTTACATTTTTTTGTATAAATTATTTCCAACCAATAGTAGCTGTAATTGGATAATGATCTGAAAAGGTTTTTTTAATTGTTTCAAAGTTTACAATTTCCAACTCTTTTGAAGTTAAAATATAGTCAATTCGCATAGGGTATTTATCAAAAAAATAGGTAGTTCCTATTCCATTTCCTGCTTCAACAAAAGCATCGTTCATATTTTCAGAAAGCTGATGATATACGAATGAAAATGGTGTATTATTAAAATCTCCTGAAATAATAACAGGGTGCTTCGATTTTTTTTTATGAGCCAAAATTTCTTCAGCTTGTTGCTGTTGTTTAATAAATCTTGCCGAAACTCTTTCAACTAAAACTTCATTTCCTACTTCTTGAAAATAACTCAAACTCGGAATGATACTTAACGATTGCAAGTGAAGGTTATAAATACTAATGGTATCGTTACCCTTCACAATATCAGCACTTATTGAATTATTATAAGTTTGTGAAAAATCGAATGAATATTCATTAATTATAGGATATTTTGAAAATATAGCATGCCCTAATTTATTTTTTTCCTTAAAATGAATATACTGATAGGGATAGTCGGAAAAATCTACTTTATTTATCCTGTAAAACTCTTGAATACAAAGAACTTCGGGTTGTTCTTTTTGAATAAAATTATTGATGATTTCTGGAACTCCAACTTGTGTTTCTTTTGGTTCGTATAAGTTAAATAAACGCACATTAAACGAAAGAACTTTTAAGGTATTTTTATAACCTTCAATTTTATTCTCTGATGGAAACTTAAAGAAGGAACCAAAATGAAAATAAGCAAAAACAACGATTATGGTTGATAACATTGCTTTAGATTTCAGTTTAAACAACCAATAAAAAATAAAAAGAAGATTGATAATTATTAAGGGGGAAACTGCTAAACTTAAAAGAGAAATTATAGGGTATTTTTCTGGAGGTAAAAAAGGCAAAACAAATGAGATTAATAATAGCGCTGCAAAAACAATATTGTTTCCGTAAATCATTTTATTAATAAGCCCCAACTTTTGTGACATCAATTATTTTTACCAGCTTTAAAAAGAAAATCTTTTTCTGCTTTTGTTAAACTATCGTAACCACTTTTCCCTATTTTATCTAAAATTATATCAATTTTTTTTTGATAATCTTCAGAAGGTTTTTTAGCAGAACGAGTAAATTTTTGATCTGTTGTACGATGAACTTTTTTAAAAGGTTTATTCTTTCTAGATTTAAATAAATTTACAAACCAATCTATAGCGTTTTCAAACCACCTTCCTAAATCATTTCCTTTTGAGAGTTGTGTAGCGTACAGATATCCAAAAAAGGCACCTCCCATATGTGCGATGAGCCCTCCTGTATTTCCTGAGGTGGGAAGTTGTATTATATCAATTAAAACCATTGCTAATCCTATTTGCCAAAGCTTTAAAGTAAACATAAATAATTTTACTTCCGTATTTGGAGTGTAAGTAGCAATAAATATAACGACTGCCAAAACCGCTGCAGAAGCTCCTAACAAATTACTGTTTATGTTGCTAAAAACAGGAAATAAATTATATGCAAGCACATATAAAAATCCACCACTAATAGCACCCAATAAATAAATGGTTAAAAGTCGTTTTGCTGTAAAAAGGTTTAAAACAAAGGTTCCAAACCAATATAACAGGTACATATTCCAAAACAAATGCCAAAAACCACCGTGTAAAAAAGCGTAAGTTATTATGGCCCAAGGTTGCTTTATTATAGAAAATATATCTGTAGGTAATACAAACCAAGATGTAAAAACTGTAGGGGAAATTTGCAAAAAGAAAGACCCCAAATACATCACTAAAAAAATAGCGGTGTTAATTACAATAAGTTTTACAACTATACTTGCTTGTTTAAATTGGTATGTAAGATTGTTAGTATTCAAAATTATATTTAATTAGAATTTACTTTGTACTTATAATTATAACAAGAGTAATCAATTCCACCGATGTGAATCAAAACTATTTTTTTTCCAATAATATGCCATAATAAAACCAAATAAAGCTCCACCTATATGAGCAAAATGTGCTACTCCTGTGGCTGCTCCTGAAATACCGAAAATTAAATCACCTAATAATAAAAGCGGAATAAAATACTTTGCTTTGATGGGAATTGGTAAAAATATTAACATTAATTCTGCATTTGGAAACATCATTCCAAAGGCAACTAAAACACCATAAACTGCTCCTGAAGCTCCAACTGCTGGAGTATTAAATGAATCATAAGCAGTTTGAATTGTATCTATAGAAACTGTTTCCAAAATAGTTGAATTATATTGTCCCGTAACTAACAGGCCTGTAATATCTACTTGACTCATTCCTGCATTTAGCAACAATTCTGAAGCACTTTGTACTTGATAATAATTTGCCAATGTGTGAATTAATGCTGCACCCAAACCTGCCGAAAAGTAGAAAAATAAAAACTTTTTCCTACCCCAATTCTGTTCTAAAGGCGAACCAAATGCCCAAAGTGCATACATATTAAACAAAATATGCATAATTCCTCCGTGCATAAACATATGAGAAAGGGGTTGCCAAAATCTAAAATTTGGATTCTCATAAAAAAACAATGCAAATAATTTATAGGC
>JAJRQR010000091.1 GCA_024280145.1 Bacteroidota bacterium | reverse complement strand
TGAATACTGAATACTGAATACTGAATACTGAATACTGAATACTGAATACTGAATACTGAATACTGAATACTGAATACTGAATACTGAATGAACCCCTACGATGATACTTATTTCATGAAAATGGCCTTGCAAGAAGCCAAAGCAGCCTATAATAAAGGAGAAGTGCCTATTGGCGCTGTGATTGTTGCAAATAATCAGATAATAGCTAGAGGGTACAATCTTACTGAAACCTTAAATGATGTTACCGCCCACGCCGAAATGCAAGCCATTACTGCAGCTGCTAATTATTTAGGAGGAAAATATTTGATAGATTGTACTTTATATGTAACCATTGAGCCTTGCCAAATGTGTGCTGGAGCATTATTTTGGAGTCAAATTAGCAAAATCGTTTATGGAGCGAGAGATGAGCAACGAGGTTGTATTAATTTGAATACTAAATTGCATCCAAAAACTAAAATGATGGGCGGTGTTCTGGAAGAAGAAGCTTCACAATTATTAAAACAATTTTTTATCGAAAAAAGATTGTAATAAGCTTAATTTATTACTCTAAACTACTTGTCTTTTAAATTTTTAATCATAATCGAAGTCATGTCTTCTAAGGAGGTATTGTTTTTCCATCCCCAATCTTTTTGAGCTTCAGAATCATCAATACTTTGTGGCCAAGAATCTGCAATTTCTTGTCTAAAATCTGGCGCATAGGACATTTCAAAATTTGGAACTTGTTTTCTTACACTTTCCGCTATTTCTTCAGGGTTAAAACTTATACCAGCTAGATTATAAGAACTTCTAACTTTAATAGCTTCTTTAGGTGATTCCATAATGGTTAAAGTTGCTCTAATAGCATCATCAATATACATCATTGGAAGCGTAGTTTCTTTACTTAAAAAGCAAATATATTTTCCGTGTTTTAAAGCTTTATGGTAAATATCCACCGCATAATCTGTTGTTCCTCCACCAGGTAAAGTTTTATAACTTATCAAACCTGGGTATCGAATACTTCTTACATCAACACCGTATTTATTAAAATAATATTCACACCAACGCTCACCAGCTTGCTTGCTAATACCGTAAACCGTAGAAGGTTCCATTACCGTTTTTTGTGGTGTATTATTAGGAGTAGTTGGTCCAAAAACTGCAATACTCGATGGCCAAAATACTTTTTTAATTTTTTTATCTTTTGCTAAATTAAGCACATTAAAAAGTGAATTCATATTTAAATTCCAAGCACGCATCGGAAATTTTTCAGCAGTAGCCGAAAGCATCGCTGCCAATAAATATACATCGGTTATCTCATAGCGAATCACAACATCTTCAATCGCCTCATAATCCATTGCGTCTAAAACCTCAAAAGGGCCGTCTTTACCAAGAGTTCCATCATCATCTCTAATGTCTGTTGCTATTACTTTATGATTGCCAAATGTGGCTCTTAATTGTGAAGTTAAATCAGTTCCTATCTGTCCAGATGCGCCGATTATAAGAATTCTTTTTTTCAAAATATATCGATTTTAAAGTGCTGCAAAGATACGGATTATCTACACTATTTTATTCACTTATAATTAACTTTAAAATGAGCATATAACTGTATATTTGCTATAATATATTTATTTATATGAAGTTTGTATACACGTTAATTTTGAGTTTCTTCTTAATTGCTTGCGGAAATAATTCTGAAGAAGAATCTCTAACACCAGAACCTCAGCAATTAAGTACTAGTTTATACGGTAATAGTAATTATAAATTTCCTTCACTTACTGAAAATGCAAAAACCGAAGTGATGCATTGGGGAGCTTTTGAAGATTTTGAAACACAAGTAAAAACCATTAACGGATATACAATTGAAGCCATTCAAACAAAATCACTACAATTGGTTACACAATTAGATTCCATCTCCAAAAACATCCCTGATACTTTGAATACAAAATCTATTTACTCCAGAGTAATCGTTGCAAAAACAAGGGCATATCTTCTAAATCAAGAAGTAAATAAATCACAATTAGATTCAGTTAGACTTCAGGAATACTTAAACGAAATGAATATTTCTGTAAAGAACTTGATTACTCAAATTAACGAAAAATTTCAAAAAGACGCCATAGACTTACAACGAATAGATAACGAAAAACAAGAACTTGAAAATCAAAAACGATTTTTAGATTCTGTTTATCAAGCGGAACTTCAGGATAATAATAAAATAAAAAAGTAACTTATTAAATCACAAGGTTATTTAATAAATAATCGCTAAAATTCATAAAATGAAATTAACCCATTTTAAAACTCCCATACTTATTGCTTCAATTGCATTTGCAGTAAGTGCTTGTGAAGATTCGAAAAACCAAGAGCAAAACACGGAAACAAAAGACGATATTCCCCACGGAATTATCCTTGAAAACATGGATACATCTGTGAGTCCGAAAGACGATTTTTATAATTATGTAAACGGAAATTGGGTGAAAAACAATACCATTCCAGACGATCAAACTCGTTGGGGAGGCTTTGGGGTACTTCGTAAAAAAACCGATTATGATATGTTGGCTATTTTGGGCAAAGCTCAAAAGAGTAACAAGTATTCTGCCACAACAGATCAAGCCAAAGCCATAATGATTTTTGAATCTGAATTAGATACAGCGGCAAGAAATAAAGTTGGAATTACTACTCTTCAACCAGCATTAAACAAGATTGAAAGTATTAAAACTCTTGAAGATTTTCAAGAAGTAATGACACAAAATGCAATTACCATCTCTCAACCTTTCTTTGGGATTGCTGCATTTTCAAACCCGAGTAATAGTGCAATGAATTCCGCTTACTTATACCCAGGAGGTTTGGGGTTGCCAGAAAGAGATTATTATTTAAAAACCGATTCTGCTTCCGTAAAAACAAGAACTCAATATGTTGAACATATTACAAGAATGCTTCAGTTTTTAGGAGATTCTAAAGAAGATGCACATTCGCAAGCTGAAACAATTTTAGCTTTTGAAACAAAACTAGCAGAACCCAGATTAGATAAAGTAGCAAGTCGTGATTTCAGAAATTTTAATAACCCAAGAACAGTTTCTCAACTTCAAAAAATGGTTCCCGCTGTTAATTGGGAGCAATCTTTTACGAACATCGGAGTTTCAAAAAAGTTGGATACAGTTATCGTAATGCAACCTGTTTATATGGAAACGGTACAAAATATTTACGCTAAAGGAGATATAGCCACCTTAAAAACAGTAATGCGTTGGGCTACTTTAAACAGCAGTGCTGGAATGCTTACTACAGAAATTGAAAAGGCAAACTGGGATTTCTATTCAAAAACTTTAAACGGAGCAAAAAAACAAAAACCTGCTAATGAACGTGCTTTAGCATCCGTTAATAATACCGTTGGATAGGCTTTAGGAAAATTATATGTGGACGAAATGTTTCCTCCAGAAGCAAAAGAAAAAGCCGAAAAAATGGTTGCCAATGTAATTGTAGCTTATAAGGACAGGATTAATGCTTTGGATTGGATGAGTCCAGAAACCAAAGTAAAAGCGATTGAAAAATTAGACAAATTCACTGTTAAAATTGGTTATCCTAATAAGTGGAAAGATTATTCTGCATTAAATGTACTTGAAGGTAACACCTATTACGATAATATGGTTGCTGTTGGAGAATGGGAATTAAAAGACAATTTAAACAAAATTGACGAACCTGTTGACAGAACCGAATGGGGAATGTCACCACAAACCGTAAATGCGTACTTCCAACCTGTTAACAACGAGATTGTTTTTCCAGCTGCTATTTTACAACCTCCATTTTATGATTATAAAGCCGATGATGCTATAAATTACGGTGGAATTGGAGCGGTAATCGGTCACGAAATATCGCATGCTTTTGACGATAGTGGCTCTCGTTTTGATGCCAACGGAAATCTTGTAAACTGGTGGACAGATGATGATCTTAAAAACTTTACAGAACGTGGCAATCAATTAGCAGCGCAATACAGTGCTGTGGAAGTATTGCCTGGGGTTTTTATAGATGGTAAGTTTACTTTAGGAGAAAATATTGGCGATTTAGGAGGGGTTTTAGGAGCTTATGACGGGCTGCAAAACTATTATAAAGAAAACGGAAGACCTGAAGATATAGACGGTTTAACAGCAGAACAACGCTTCTTTATGAGTTGGGCAACGGTTTGGAGAACTTTACAACGTGAAGAGTCTTTAAAAACTCAAATAAAAACCAACGTACATTCACCTGGAAAATGGAGAGCTACACAACCTCTAGTAAATGTCGATGCTTTCTATAAATCTTTTGATATTAAAGAAGGTGACGGAATGTTTGTTCCTGAAGAAGACCGTGTTCGTATTTGGTAGAATTTTTTATCTAACAGATTTTAAAAACCTGTTAGTTTTCTATAACAAAGCTCACTAAATATTTTTTAGTGAGCTTTGTACTTTTATATCATTAACCATACTCTGCAAAGCATCAATATCAATTGTTTTTTTAACAACAATAGCATCAGTTACCACAAAAGGTTTGGGCATCATATTTTCTGCTCTTTTATTGATAGAGAATTTCGGATGGCTTAATAAATCATACGAATATTCCATCACCGTAAAAGTAACGGGTTGTTCTTTAGAAATGGTATAAGAAACCTCCAAACTATCTTTATCACTCATATAATAACGTACCAATTCTCCTCCTTTTATTTTTAAAGTGGAAGAATCTATAACTTTAGCAGTTTCTAACGATTTTCCATTAAACGAAATAGTTTTAAACCGCACTCCTTCTCCAGCATACAAACTAATCTGATTTACATTTCGCTGTGGAATAATTGTAAAAGTGACATTTTTGTTTCCGTTAATAATCGTGTCCTGTTTTAATTCTGTTTTAAATAATGGAATTTCTTTTTTAGGAGCTTCGGTGGCAAAAGTATATCCTCTACCGTATTTACTACCTGAAGCTTTAGTAATAAATTTTGAAGCTTCTTCAGGGTTTTTTCCTAAATATCCTGCGGTCCAATCGTCTCCCATTTTATCATAGGTTGTCCAATAGGTGTTTCCGTTATCGGCATCTTGATAATAAATTAAACTGTTCGGTTTTTGTCTTTCTGGAGAAAAATCACTCGACAAGTGTGCCTTCACAAAAAAGAAAATTGCCAGTAAATAAAACAGGACTGATAGTCCTCTTTTCATTTTATAAAACCCAAAAACCGGAAGCAGTAATCCAAAAAGCAATACTGTAAAAATGGTACTTGCTACTAACATTTTTAATCCCAATCCTACTGGGAAAAATTGAATGTGTGGTGCAAATAAGAAAATTGCCAATGCTCCTAACAGCGTCATTAATAATAAATTTGGTTTTTCTTGTCGTATTAAAACCCAAAGTGAAAGCAATCCAAAAAATACGGGTAGTATAAAAAATGCTGCTCCTTTCAGGTAAATTGCCACTAAGGTATTTATTACTAACCAAAGAAAAGCGGTGTAATTAACAAACTTGCTACATTTATATTTTTTGAAAACCGATGGTAAATTTCGAAAGTAATCGCAATAGCTAAAAATACAAAAAACCAAATATACGTATGACCATTATAGGTGAATCCGTGTTGAATTTCTCCATATTGTGGATACATCACATTGATTAATTTCCAACCATAAACCCCTACCAATCCACAAATTATTAATGCTAATAAAAACGGTAAAAATCCTTTAAGAATTGATTTTCCTGAAAGCACCCTTTGTTGCCTTCCATAGAGAATTAATACTATAAATAAAACAATTGCCACAATCACCATAGGGATCACCCAAGAAAAAGGATAGTTAATAAATTTTATTAATGGTAGGTTAATATAGACATCATCTTCAGAAGATTTTAAAGCAGAAAGATCTGCATCTGCAAAATAATGAATCAAAGGAAGTAAATATTCTCCTTGATGTTGCAATGTCTTTCTATCTAAATTTTCATACGTATCATTTGCGGTATGATAATCAAAATGATCATCAATAAAAGCAAAGAAAAACCCTTCAATTCCACCATCTTCTCTTAAAACGGTTGAGTCAGTATCATTAGGCAACATTTTATAGATGCTATACATTAAGGAAGATGCCGTAGGATATTTTACATTGGCTTCTTTAAAAGCTTTCACAAGGTTTTTGTTTCCGCCATTAGATTCAACTATCATATTGCTAGGGCCTCCACTTCCTCTGGCTTCAAAATTTATTGCCAAACCAATATCTTTTGCCCAAGGATGTTCCTTTACAAATAATCGTGCGCCGTCCAAACCAACTTCCTCAGCATCGGTTATTAAGATAATGATGTCGTTTTTTGGTTTTTTTCCGCTTGCTAAATACGCACGAACACTTTCTAAGATTGTTACCACTCCACTTCCTGCATCACTCGCTCCTAAAGAAGGTGTTAATGCACTGTCATAATGCGTAAGGATTAATAGTGCTTTTCCGTCACTAGTTCCATCAATTTTTGCAATGATATTTTTTGGTTTATCAAGGCTTTTCCATTTAGAATTTAATACAAAACCTTCTTGAACTTCGGTTTGCAATCCTAAATCTTGTAGCTGTTGTACAATATATTCCCGTACCCGTTCGTGTTCTTGAGTCCCAATAAAATGAGGTGCTTTGGTAATT
Source organism: Bacteroidota bacterium (assembly GCA_024280145.1). Taxonomy (GTDB): domain Bacteria; phylum Bacteroidota; class Bacteroidia; order Flavobacteriales; family Flavobacteriaceae; genus Marifrigoribacter. The sequence continues at coordinate 16,935 of JAJRQR010000091.1, read as the reverse complement.
TCTTTTAAAGGAATTAAAGCTCTTTCAGAAGAAAATTCAGTATCAGAAATTGAAGCAGGTTCTCCTTTTTGAGGCATTAAACTGTAAAAACTGAAATAAATTAAGCCAATAATTAATAGTAATGAAAGTAGGGATTGAAAGCGTTTCATATTTGAATTTTAGAAGTTTAAAAGTACTAATTATTCTTCACAAGAAAGACTTGTTAATAAAATTGAAAGGAATGTATTTGTTTTTTGACTACCTTTAAAGATATAAATAGTTAGTATTATGGGAATTAAAAGTTTTATGGGAAAACGGGCAAAGCCTGAAAATGTTTCGGAACAAATTAAAGTTTCCGATTACATGACGCGTAACTTGATTGTTTTTAATCCGAAACAATCGGTTTTAGAAGTAATGGATGTTCTAATTAAAAATAATATTTCTGGAGGTCCTGTTGTAAATGAAAACCACGAATTAGTGGGGATTATTTCGGAAGGAGATTGTATCAAACAAATTAGTGAAAGCCGTTATTACAACCAGCCAATGGAAAATATTAATGTAGAAAAACATATGGTAACCAATGTTGAAACCATTAGTGGCGATATGAATATTTTTAATGCGGCAGAGAAATTTCTTCAATCTAAACGAAGAAGATTTCCAATTATTGAAGATGGAAAATTGGTGGGACAAATTAGCCAAAAAGATATTTTAAAGGCAGCATTAAAACTCAAAGGTCATAGTTGGTAAATCTTTAAAGTTCAGAAAAACAAAAAAAGGTCGATTAAAAATATTAATCGACCTTTTTATTTGTTTGTAACTAATGTTTAATTCCCAGTAATCGTTATATTATCAACATGGTATCTTGTCGTTGCATTAGGATCAGATCCTTCATATAAGAAAGCAAAATTAACATTTCCTTCAATACAAGAAATATTAATAGGTCCAACAGTTTCAAAATTACCAAAGCCACTACTAGGTCCTGTAGGAATTGTAGCGTCTAAAAATTGCCAATCTGCATTGTTTACATCTCCTGTGAAATTTGATGAGAAAAGAACTGAAAGTATAGTTCCGTTGTCATAATTTGCTTGAATATCGAATAATAATTCTTCCATTGTTGAACTATCCATATCAATATTTGGAGTTACTAACCAACTAATAATTTCAGATTCATTAGAGCTGAAACCTGTAATTTGAGCATAATTATTATTACTAAATTCTCCTATTTCCCAAAGGGTACCTCCTCCGTTTACATTTATATTGGTCCATCCTGCATTCACTAAATCATCTATTGAATTATATGATTCAAAATCTTCTGAATAGACTACGTTTCCTCCTCCACTTGGTGTAGTACAGAAAAAGAAGTCTGGATCACAACGATCTGTGCTATCGAAATTAATATCTAAAGGAGAGTTTACAACGACATTGAAAGTTTCTCCAAAAAAGTTTAAGGTCAATAATCCTTCTAAATTTCCTCTTCCAGTTGGTAAATCTGCAGCACTAAAATCTGCGAATGTACTTGTACTAAAAACAACAGTAAGTCCTTCCGCACAGCTCTCTAAAGTTCGTTCACCATCAAATTCATCATCTGGTTCTGATGAAAACGTTTTTGGAAATTCCCCCATTACATCATTTCTATGAAATTGAACATCGGTTAATTTAATAAAGAGATTCGTTTTGTTTTCATTAAAATCTGAAATATTCATTGATAAAGGAATGATTTCAGCTACTTCAAGATCTCTCTTTAGGTAGTTTGTCATTTGAGATTCTCCTATTTTATCAATAGAATTTACGTTTTCGATTCCTAAAGTTAGCACTCCATTTGAAATTCCAACGGTTAAGCCTTGCAATTGTACGTGCGTTTTTCTTCCGAATTCATACGTATTAAATAACGGATTTACATTAACCAGAACTCTAATACCAATGGTTGGATTTTCTTTATTATCCTGTATAATTAACTCTTCGTATATGTTACCAAATTCATCGTTAGATACCACATAACCTGTAAAGTAAAGGTCGTCTTCAACTGTATAGTTTTCAGTAATTTCACCTGGAGTTGGTTGAGCAGCTTCTAATAATGTTTTTAAACCATTAATAGAAATTTCCGTCCCACTTAGTATTGGCGGATCTACATCAAGATTTGGCACATCGTAATCGTCATCCTGTACACAAGATACAGCAAAAGTTGCTGCAAAAATCAGGATTATTAGTTTATAAATATTTAAAGTTTTCATATTGAATTAAATTTGTTTTTTTATTTTTTTTTAAAATCTAACATATACATTTACATAATATGTAGATCCATTTCCGAAGAAATATCTATTCCCAAATAAGGGACCGTTTTCTCTATTTTGCTCTTCTACTTGTTGTCTGTAGTTTGCTCTTCGAGAATCTTCAAAGCCTCCAGTTATAAAGTTTTGATCTAAGGCATTGTTAATGGTAGCAAAGAAACCGATATAGTATTTTTTCAATTTCCAAGATTTACCTCCTTTAATATTTACTAAAAAGTAATCATCTAGTTTTTCTTGTCTTAGCAATTCTTTTGCAACACCTTCATCATAATCGTTAAAAGGTAAGCCGTCTGTATCTGTGTAAAAATCACTAGTTCTTCTTAAATTACTAATATCAATATATGCATTTGAAAAATAATTAGTGGTAACACCAACCCACCAAAAGTGAGGTGCTCTATATTCAAAACCTAATTGATACGCCCTTTCTGGACCACCAGCAACGTGGTAATTTTCTAAAGCAACTTTTCTAAGTCCTTGTGCTGGGATATCATTTCCAACTTCACCAAAATCATCACTGGATAAGTATAGATCTGGATTATTAGTGTAAATGTATTGCCCAACTGAAGCCGCTGCTTTTAATTTTAATGTTGGCAACACTTGTGCTTCAATACCTAACTCAACTCCTACATTTCGTTTTTCGATCCCTGTTACAATTTCTTGAACGAAAGCATTGTTATCATCTGTACCTAAAGCATTTTGGGTAAAGAAAAATCCGATGTCCGTCGCATCTTTAAAGCCTGTATAAAAACCCGTTAAACGTGCTTTTACAATTGGAGATCTGTAAATATAACTTACATCCACCGATTGTGCTTTTTCTTCAGATATACCTTGAACAATATCATTGTTTTGTCTTGCATTTGCAAATACGTTTCTCATTGTTGGAGCTTTCGTAAAATACCCAGCATTTACATCAATTAAATGACGTCCTGTAATTTTATAAGTCGCTCCTCCTTTAACTCCATAAGTAGAGAAATCTACTTTTTCACTTTCTCCTAAAGAACGGGGTCCTTCAAAATATCCATTCTCAAACAAACCTACACGTTGGTAACTGGTTTGTCCAAAATTAGCTGCTAAGTAAAAATCTACCATAGAATATTTAAACTGTGCTTGTGCAAATCCTGAAATTACAGATGCATTTAGCTCGTAATTATATCTATATCTGTCACCTTCTGTTACAACCCTGTTTGGGTTTTGTAAATCATTAGGAATTCCTCCTCCAAAATAATCTACATCTAAATAACCATCTGCACCTAATAAATCTACAACACTAGCAAAATAATCACCTTTTAAATTTCTATAATTAATAGCTGCATCCAAAAGTATGTTTTCAGATAAACGGGTATTTAAAATACTATTGACTGAAAATTGAGAATCATCAATTCTATCTTCCTGAACTATATAAGCTGCATTTACAGTAGATGAATTTGCATTTCCACGATAAAGAGCCTCCCAATCTATTTGACCGTCATTGATGAACTCTTGCTCAGCTAAATAAGCTTGTTGATAATCAAATGGTGTAGGGTTTTCATTTCTTAAGAAATAACTTGGTAATTTTTGGTAATAATTTCCTGCAGGATTTTGGTTATTCCCGCTGTCAATTCTAGAATTTCCAATTTTTCCTGTTTGATAAGCAACATTTGTATTTAAGGTTGTTTTATCACTGATATTCCAATAATGGTTCAACATAAATACAGGTTCTTTTATTTGGCGAACACGACTATTTCGTTTTTCACCATCTTGATAACCCCAATTTGGATTGTATCTAATTCCTTTTAAATCTCTAACTTCCTTGGTGATTGCTGTAGACCTTCCTCTTCGGTTTGGAGTATAAAACGCAGTAAAGTTAAGACTATGTGCATCGTTTATTTTCTTTTCAACGGAAGCAAAAAATGAATTAGCATCATATAATGTGCCGTCGATATAACCTTCATCACCCAAACGTCTAGAAGCTAAAAATGAATAAGCCCAGCCCTTTTTTGAAACGCCACTATGGTAAGACCCCATAACACGCCCTTTATAACTTCGATTTGCAGCAGCAAAAGATACTCTAGCACTTTTTCTGAACATGGAAGCTCGCATCACCATATTGGTGGTTCCTGCAAGGTCTCCAAATGTATAATCGTTTGCTTTTAATCCCATCGTAAATTCACGGTTTCGTTGAACATCATTTAATCCTCCCCAATCTCCCCATTGTGGGCGACCATTGAATTGTTTATTCATTTCAATACCGTTAATAAGAACTTTTCCGTTGGCATTATCTAAACCACGAGGCCTAAAAAATGTTGCACTAAAATCAAAAGCAGCAGCACTTAAAAAAACATCTCTTGAAGCCTGTAATAGCCCTGAAACATTTGTTGCGGCACCTCCTAAATCGCCATCAAGTTCGCCGTCTGAAAGACTTATCACTCCAATTTGTGATTCTAACTCAGTTAAATCTATATCCATAAGGATAGGATCTAGATTAATGGTTTCTCCGTTTTGGATAGTAATAGGAATACTTTGAGTGATGTAATTCTGTTTACTTACAACAAGAATCTGTTCTCCTTGCGGGAGGTTATTTCCTGTAAAAATAAATAATCCTTCTGTGTCCGTTTTTGCATTAAAATCACTTGATAAAATTCTGATTTCAACATCAGGGATTACTTCACTCGAATGCGTATCTATCACCCTCCCCTTTATCACTGCATCTTGGGCTAATAATGTAAAACTACTCACCAATGCAATGCATAAAGTAAAAATGATTTTTTTCATTCTAAATTTGATTGTTTAAGATTAATAAATTGTTATAAATCGACTACTAATTTACATTATTTAGATGAATTAACTACCTTTGTTAAACCCTTAATTTGTTTGTTTTTACAAACTTAATAAAACACTTCAAATGAAATTAAAAGTCCAATTTTTTATCACTATTTTTTTAACATTTTCATTGCTTTTTTCGCAAGAAAAGAAAGAATATAAAGTAAATACCATTGCTTTTTATAATTTAGAAAATTTATTCGACACAGAGAATGATCCACTAACTTTTGACGATGACCGAACTCCCGACGGAAAAGATCATTGGACCGAGGAAATTTATCAAGCCAAATTGAAAAATATGGCAAAAGTGATTGCAGAAATTGGAGCTAAAGTTTCAGGAACCACTCCTGCAATTATTGGAGTTTGTGAAATTGAAAATAGAAAAGTTCTAGAAGATTTAGTTAATCAAGAACCATTACTCAAAAAGACTACGGGATTATTCAGTTTGATTCTCCAGATCGACGAGGAATTGATGTTGCATTACTTTACAAGAAAAAACTATTTACCCCTACTAATTATAAAGCACACGAGTTAATAATTTACGATAATAACGATCCTACTAAACGTATTTTTACTCGTGATCAATTATTAGTTAGCGGAATGTTAGATGGAGAAAAAATTCATTTTATTGTTAATTACTGGCCTTCCAGAAGTGGTGGAGAAGAACGAAGTCGCCCTAAAAGAATTAAAGCCGCAAAACTAAACAAACAAATTATCGACTCATTATTTACTGAAGATCCTTATGCTAAAATTATTACGATGGGAGATTTAAATGATGACCCATCAAGCCCAAGTGTTAAAGATTATTTGAAGGCGCAACGAAAATCAAAAGGACTTAAAATGAAAGAACTATACAACCCAATGGAAGATATGGCAAGGCAAGGGTTGGGTTCTTTAGCATATAGAGACAATTGGAATTTGTTTGATCAAATGATCATTTCAACCGAACTAACAAAAAAAGATTTCACTTCCTATCGTTTTTATAAAGCAGGAATATATAATGAAACCTACTTAGTAAATGCACACGGAAGATATAAAGGGTATCCCTACCGAAGTTTTGTTGGTGGAGGATTTACAGGAGGATATAGTGATCACTTTCCTGTTTATTTATATTTAATTAAGGAGAAATAAAGCTCGGATATATTTTAAAACAAAAAAGCTTCATATAAAAATATGGAGCTTTTTTGTTGGTTTATATTTTTTAATTAAACCAAGTCCCCCAAGGAATTCGGCTTAATATTAATAGAAGTGCTATTCCGTAAAATATTGAAATTGTTTTAAACTTAGCTTTATCGGTAGCTTTCTTTTTATGTTTTGAATAACCAATGGTAATTAATGTAACTGCGATAAGCATCATTAGAGGATGTTCTACAGAAGAGAATCGCAATAATGAGTCTTTCATAACCGCGCCCATTCCACCGCTTTTTATTGCTCCCATTGCATTGGGTGAATAAATATATAAAAAGAGGCCTGTTAATATTTGAATGTGTGTAACAATCAATGCAAATAGGGATATTCTATAATCATTTGCGTTAAATATTCCATTGGAGAACATTCCTTTAAAAGCATTTAAAGTGGCTAAAACAATTAATAATAGTGTTACATAAGCCCAGTAAGAGTGAATAAATTGAATAGTTTCGAACATATTGTTAATTTTAGGTTTTTAGATTCTCAAAGGTAAGTATATAATAACTAAAAAAAAACGTCTCGATAAAATCGAGACGTTTTTAAGAATATTACTAAGATTCGTTATTAAAACTCGTAACGTAAAGAAGCGTTAAATGTTCTTCCGTTTGCAGTATAAAATCCAAATCTATCAGATTGTTGAATTGCAATATTATCAAAGATATTAAATATATTAGTTCTAAAAGTCATTTTATTAGACCCTAAATCAAAACGGTAAGTTAATCCAGCATTTGTTAATGCGTAGCTACCTAATTGTTCTCCTGTATAATCTGCTGCAGATGTATTTTCATCTGTAAATTTATAATGATTATCCACATATTTAATTCTAGCATCAACACTTAATCCTTTAACTACTTTTGCATTAAATCCAATACCAGTAGTAAATTGAGGAGCGGTAGATATTTTAATACCATCTCTATTTACGATTTCAGTGTCTCCAATTTGCTCATTTGTATCTGCATTGTAACGAGAAACCTCAGCATCTCCTTTATATACCCAACTACCAGCAGAGATAAAACCATTGAAAGATAACCAATCTGTGGCTCTAAGATCTACATCTAATTCTGCTCCAGAGTGATATTGTCTTACATGTCTTTGCAATGTAGTAACGTCTATATCATCTGTATCATCATCTGGTGTTCCATTATCATCTGAACTGAAACTAGACAAAGTTCTTTCATCCCAATCAGTTACATAAGCATTAAAATTAGCCTTTAATCTTCTTCCCATTTTAAAGTGGTAACCCGCTTCAAAACTTGTAATAGTTTCATTGTCAACTTCTGGTGATAATAATTCTGTAATATGTCCAGAATTTTGAACAAATATATTATCTAAATAAGGTTGTCTTGAATAATAACCTCCATTTAAGAAGATTACATTGTCTTCATTTAAATGATAAGAAACCCCTCCTTTTATATTATAACCAATTTTGCTAGTTTTTTCTGATGTTGCAGGGTGAAATCTATCTTCTCTTTCGTAAGATTGGTTAGAAAAAGCACCTTGAGCAAAAATTGAAAATTTATCTGTAGCATACTCTAATTGACCAAATACACCTTGATAGTTAATGTTTTCTGAATTATCATACGCGATTCTGTCTTTTTCATCAGCAAAGCTAAATAAAGCTCCCCAAGGAGTTGCGTCATAAGATTCTGTAACTACATAATCATCTGGTTGACTGTCTCCGCTATCGTTAGTCCATCCAGACAAACCATAAAAATCAATAACTTGTCTAAAGTGATCTCCTTTGTAAAATCTCATATCAATACCTACGTTGGCTGAGAAGTTTTCAGAAAAATCGTGATTTAAATTAGAAACCAAACCATACCAAGCGTGATTGTTCATAGAACCTCTACGGATATATCCAGATTCTAAACCACTACTAACTTCATTACCAATTCCTACCGTTGTATTATTGGCAACTATTGCTGGATAATCTATTTGACCATATAGAGGGCCATCACCATCAGGATCTTCAGTTCTTATTCGACCTCTACCTCTTGGTCCAGTTCCACCACCACGTCCCCAAGATGCATAAGCAACTGTTGACAATTCTGTTTTATCAGTAATAGTAAAATCCCAGTTTAAGTTCATTACTGGTTTGTGATAAAAATTTTGTCTTTCTGAAGTAATGCTTGTTCCATCTTCATTTTCATAACCCCAATGTTGGTTAAATTTAGGATCTGCTGCAATTCTTTCTTTAGTTTGAGACCATTTTTGACCATGCATTTGTGGTGCTCCAGTAATTAAGAAGTTGAAATTATGTTTGTCATTTGGTTTATAACCTACAGCAAAGTAATAGTTTTGACCTTGACCATAAGTACCTTTAGCCCATTTTCTATGTGCTTGCCAGTAATCTAATAATACTGAAAAAGCCCATCCTTTTTCTCCTCTACCTGAATCCCAACCAACAGTTGCTTTCATATAACTGTCGTTTGCTCCTAATACACGTGCAAAACCACCTTGTTTTGTATCTGCAGCTCTCATTACAATATTAGTAGTTCCCCCTACAGAAGAAATTGCTAATTTTGAAGCTCCAAGACCTCTTTGTACTTGAATAGTAGATGCAATATCAGCAATACCAGCCCAGTTAGACCAATATACTTTACCATCTTCCATACCATTTACTGGTTGTCCGTTTAATAAAATTGCAATGTTTGTTTGATCAAATCCTCTTAAAAAGAATTGAGAATCTCCAAATCCAGTTTGACCAGATACATAAGCAGAAGGTGTAAACGCAACTGCTTCAGCTAATTCTACGTTACCAGCAGATCTTAATTGAATTTCTTCAGCAGATATAGTTGATACCGCTACTGGAGTTTTTCTTCCTGCAGCAAGATCAATAATTCCAGTTCCTACTACCACTACTTCTGCTAATGCATCAGCATCAGGAGACATAGTTATAGAACCTAAATTTGCAGATCCGTTATATAAAGTATAGGACATAGTTACTGAAGTATACCCTAAATAAGAAATTGTAATATTTCCACTTTCCCCATTAACGGTTAGTGAAAAATTTCCGTCAAAATCAGATATAGCACCGTTATCAGTACCATCTTCTACGATATTAGCCCCTGACAATGGATCTCCCATATCAGTATCGTTAATTGTTCCAGTAATAGTTCCCTGCGCAAATGACATAACATTTACGAACATAAAGGCAACTACTAAATAAAAAGTAATTTTTTTCATCATTAAAATTTGTTTTAAAGTTGGTGCAAATTTACACATTCAAATTAATTTTTAACAATAATTTAAGGTTAAATAATCTTTATTGAATTTCTATAAATTTACTTATGTAAGTATCGTAATTTTCTAACAATTAACCCCTTAGCTTATTAACTTTTTATTAACAAACTTATAAACTAAAAAATGCTAAAATGAAATGTTGTCTAATTGCTCTTTTAAAGGAGTAATATGCGTAAAATAAGTGTCTTGATATTTCTCCTCAAGAGGTTTTGAAAGCGGTAAATCTTGTTTAAACGGGTCAACTTGTTTTCCGTTTTTCCAAAAACGATAACATACGTGAGGACCACCAGTATTTCCTGTCATTCCTATCCAACCAATAACATCTCCTTGCCGAACGTGTTCCCCTTTTTTTACGTTTTGAGCTTTCATATGAAGGTATTGTGTTTCATAAGTTCCATTATGACGAATTTTGACATATTTACCATTTCCACCTCTTCGTTCAGATTTGGTGACTACTCCATCTGCAGTGGCTAAAATGGGTGTTCCGATGGGTGCGGCAAAATCGGTTCCTTTGTGAGGACGCACTCTATTACCGTAATATTTTATTCTTCTTTTTAAATTGTATCGTGATGAAGTTCTGCTAAATTTTACGGGTGCTTTTAAAAATGCTCTCCTTAAATTATTTGCTTCATCATCATAATAATCGGTAATTCCCATAATGGAATCTCCTACAAAACTGAACGCATATATCGGCCTTCCTCGATGTTCAAACATTACAGCTTTAATTTCTCCTAAACCAGCGGGAATAGTATCATTGATATACTTTTCTGAATATACAACCTTAAAACGATCCCCCGGTTGAAGCCTAAAAAAGTCAATCGTCCACGCATAAATGGTTGCTAGTTGGTCGGTCATATTCGGACTTAAATGTTGTTCTTCCATCGTTTGAGAAAGTGAACTTGTAATAGCTCCTCTTGCAGATTTTTCAACGTAAGTTACTGGATTTTTATCATTATATGTTGAAACGCAATCTCTTAAATCGATAACTGCAAAATCAACTTTATTCTTTTCATAAATAAAAACTTGTGTTTTGCCGATACTATCTTTTGAATTTAACAGCACATAAGGATTACCCACCTTTACTCTTCGAACATCAAAACTGTCTTTTATTTTTGAAACAACCTCATAAATTTCTCCTTGAGGAACATGATTTGCATCTAAAATTGCACCAAAAGTATCACCAGATCTTATAGTGTCTCTAATAATTTCAAACTCGTTTAAGTCGTAGCCATATTCAAAATTTGCTTTAATAATTTCGGCTACAACAGGAGTTTCTTCTTCTTTTGCTTCTTTAGTGCAAGAATAAAAAAGAATAAGCGCGGGGAGTAATATTAGTATTTTTTTCAAAGTAGGCTTTCTGTAATTTTATTTATTAAACATTTGTTCCCCATTCTTTTAGTTCTTGTTCAGACCAAAGTTCAGGGAAAAATATTCTTCTTTGGTATTTCGGGTGCATGTACTTTTTCCAGTCACTTCCTCCGGTTGCTTCAATTTCTTCACCATCTTCTTTTCCTTCAGATAAATAATGATTTGCCGCTTTATAATGAGCCATTACCCAAGTAATATTTACGGTATAATCGTAATGACGCATTGCTTTTATAAGTTCTGGATTTGCTTGAACCTCAGCAGGAAGTTCTTTAAATTTCGCGTACAAATTTATAGTATTATATTCTTGTGTAAAAGCAATAAATTCATTTTTATATTTAGCTTCAAAAGCTTCTAATAAATAGGATTTTTCTCCAGTTTTAAAATCTTTCCCTGCTGCTTGCCAATACAAATGATCTAAAGCATGTTCATAAGGTGTGTTCCGGTCGATGGTTGCTCTAAAACGGTTGTCGATTAGGTTGATTAGGTCTGTTGATGCAAATTCAATTTTTCGATATTGAGCACTTTGAAACCCACTTGCTGGGGTTAAGGTATTTCTGAATTTTAAATACTGAGCTACATCCATTCCTTCTTGCATAATGGCAAATGAAGAGGTTAACATATCAAAATACCGACTCACACGCATTAATCTTGAAGAGAAAAACTCTGCCGTTAAATTTTTATGATGTGATACTTGTTCTATTTCCCAAAGTATCATTTTAAACAATAATTCGTTTACTTGATGGTACATTATAAATACCATTTCGTCTGGCAATGTGGTTCTTTTTGTCTGAAGATTAAGTAAAGCATCTGTTTGCACGTAATCCCAATAAGTCATTGGTTCTCCGTATAACAAGCCTTCTAGATGGGTGTCTAAATCTTGACCAATTCCGTCGAATTTATTTTCTAATTGTTGAAGTAATCCTTCTCTTTTAGTTTCCATAATATTTAATCTACTTTTATTTTGAAGGAATGAGACAATCCTTTAAATTCTATTAAGGTAGCTTTTAAAGACCCTACCGTCAAGTCTGCTTTTATAACTAATGGGATTTTATTATCATCATCGCTCACCCATAAAGTTAAACTTTCTTTTTCTTTAAAAACCCTTCCCGATTGCACGTAAGGTCTAAAAATTAAACAAGGTACTTTTCCGAATTCGGTATCAATTACTTCTCTACCTAAAAACTTTAATTTGAATTTATAGTTTTCTTTATCGAAGAACATATCTAGTTCAATTTCATCATTCACTTTAATATCTGAAACATCTAAATTGTTTCGTAAATAGTAAAATGAAGAAACCATATCTTGTGCTCCTTCAGGAAATGAAACCGAATTCTCAGTATCGTGTTTCAAATTTTTTATTAGCGCAACTTGGGTATCGTGATTAAACTCAATAATAATATCCTTTGTATGTCCGCCTTCATCTATTTTTCGAATGAATTTATAAGGGATATCTTTAGTAACATCAACATACGACTGATAATCGTCTTCTACAGGAAAAAACCAACTGGTCATTCCAGTAGTTTCACCAAAACCCTTAATATGAAAAACTTCCTTACCATCTAAATATTCTTTCTCTACTTCAAGAGTTGCTGTTCCAGCGGTAATTAATCCATAATGGATTCTGAATTTTAACCACTCGCCGTCACCGTACGCTTTTTTTTGAGCAAAAAGCACAGAAACATTAAGAATTAAAAGTATAGTAATTAGTTTTTTCATTCAATTTCAAAAAAATGATACGATGATTTTAAATCACCGTATCATTACAATATATTTATAAAGTTCCTCTATTTGCTTGCTCTCTTTCAATTGATTCAAACAATGCTTTAAAGTTACCTGCTCCAAAACCTTGAGCTCCCATTCTTTGAATAATTTCAAAGAACAAAGTTGGTCTATCTTCAATAGGTTTTGTAAAAATTTGCAACAAATAACCATCTTCATCTGCATCAACTAAAATAGAAAGTTTTTGAAGTTCCTTAATATCTTCCTTCATCATATCCATATGAACTCCTAATCTAGCTGGAATTTCATCGTAATAAGATTGTGGTGGTGGTGGTAAAAACTCAATACCTCTAGCTTTTAACTGAGCTACTGTTTTTATAATATCATCTGTTGTTAATGCTAAATGTTGCACTCCAGAATCTTCATAAAAATCTAAGTATTCTTCAATTTGAGATTTCTTAGCTGCTTTTGCAGGTTCATTTATTGGAAATTTTATTCGTCCATTTCCATTACTCATCACCTTACTCATTAAAGCGGAGTATTCTGTATGAATTTGCTTATCATCAAAAGATAAAAAATTAACAAAGCCCATTACGTCTTCGTACCATTTTACCCATTTGTTCATTTGACCCCAACCTACGTTTCCTACCATATGATCGATGTATTTTAAACCAACAGGCTCTGGATTGTAATCCGATTTCCAAGGTACAAAACTTGGTAAAAAATTACCTTTATAGTTCTTGCGTTCTACAAACATATGTACTGTTTCACCGTAGGTATAAATCCCTGCTCTTACTACTTCTCCAAATTCATCTTTTTCAACAATTGGCTCCATATACGATTTTGCACCTCTACTAGTAGTTTCCTCGTATGCTTTTCTAGCATCTTCTACCCATAAAGCGATTACTTTAACTCCATCTCCATGTTTTACTAAATGGTCATTAATTGGAGATTTGCTATTAAGCGGCGTTGTTAATATTAACACGATTTTATCTTGTTTTAAAGCATAACTCACACTGTCTTTTGAACCCGTTTCAAGTCCTTTATAAGCATAGGATTGGAATCCAAAAGCGGTTTTATAAAAATGTGCAGATTGTTTGGCGTTTCCTACGTAGAACTCTACATAATCTGTTCCTAATAATGGCAAGAAATCTTGCGCTCCTTCAAATATTTTTTCTAAACCGTAGTTTACTGATTTTACTTCTTTACTCATAATATGTTATTTTATAAGATTAAAGAAAAAAGAGTAGAGAAAAAAGAAGTCACCTTTTTCAATATTTCAAATTTTCTTTAATAATTAGTTTTTTTATGAGAAACTCAATTTGTCGTTTCTCTTTGTTTTTTCTCTCTTTTCTAGAATTTAAACGATCCAAGACTTATAATAATCGTCCACCTGAAGCTTCATAGCCTCTTCGGTAATCATCACCGGATTAAAAGGGTCTATCATTACCGCTAATTCTCCTGTTTCTTTTTTACCTACGCTTCTCTCAATAGCACCTGGATGTGGTCCGTGAGGAATCCCTCCTGGATGCAATGTAATTTGTCCTTTCTCGATATTGTTTCGACTCATAAAATCACCATCTACATAGTATAACAATTCTTCTGAATCTATATTGCTATGATGATACGGTGCTGGAATTGAATCTGGATGATAATCGTACATTCTAGGTACAAAACTACAAACTACAAACCCTGCTGCTTCCCATTGTTGATGGATTGGCGGTGGCATATGAATTCGTCCTGTTATAGGTTCAAAATCGTGAATTGAAAAAGCATAAGGATAATGAAATCCGTCCCAACCAACTACATCAAAAGGATGATTTTTATGGGTGTATTCCCATAGCACCCCTTGTTTTTTTGAAAGCACTTTAAATTCTCCTTTTTCATCGTGGGTTTTTAAGTCTTTTGGCAATCTAAAATCACGTTCGCAAAATGGAGAGTTTTCTAAAAACTGACCAAAATTATTCCGATAGCGTTTAGGAGAAAAAATTGGGCTAAAAGATTCGACATATAGAATGCGATTGTCTTCGGTATCAAAATCTATTTGATAGGTAATTCCTCGTGGAATAATAAGGTAATCTCCGTATTTAAAATCGAGATTTCCAAACATGGTTCGTAAAGTTCCACTTCCTATATGAATAAAAAGCATTTAGTCTGCATCACTATTTCTATAAAAATAATCTTTTGAAAAAGCTTTAGGAGCTGCCAAACCAATATGTAAATCGTTGTTGGCAAAAAGTGTTTTTCGGCTGTCTAAATAATCTTCTTCAGGTGGTAATGAAAAGCCTTTAAAACTTAAAGCTTTCATATTTTTATCTATCGCAATTTTTGGTGCTACTGAACCTAAATTTTTAATTTCGGAAACTACTGTTGGTGGATATAAATGATAAATTAAGGAAGACATCCCTGAAAAACCTGCAGTACCAAACAATTCTTCTTGATATAAAGAACCATCTGATTTTTTAAAAGTAGTATGTCTTTTAGGTGGTATTTTACCTAATGTATGATAACGTGGCATAATTTTTTTTTAAATGATTAAACTTTTCTGTTCCAATAATTATTGAAATCGAGACTAAAACTATGGGGTGTTTATTCTGGGTTTCTTTTATTTAGAAACTTAATATCGAGTAGTGTGTATTTCCAACGAATGGATGTCATGTTACAAATATCGTAAAATTTTGTTGGTAATTGTTTAATGAAATGCTAAAAAGCTATAAAACGCTAACAGTGCGTAAGATATATTTTTTGTTGATAAATTAATTGCTTCAAAATTTGCTTTTGTGGTTTTTTTTTTTGTCTTTAGCCCATTATTAACCATAAAAAATTATATTTATGAAAAAATTAATTGGAATTTTAGTTTTATTTGTTACAATGTCAACTACTAGTTTAAATGCAAACACAAATATTATAGTTGAAGAGGTTGGTCCTGGCGGTTGTTTTGCTCTTGCAAACTCAGCATACAATCAGGGATTAGCTTGGGGATGGAGCGAGTATGATGCTTATTTTTTTGCAAGTCAAGTTTTTGATGATTGTGTTAGTCAAGAACAATAACAAATTACGGGGAAAAATTTATGAAAAAAATAATATTCATTTTTGTACTATTTAGTATAACTATTACTAACTCACAAAACAAAGTAAAATTAAGAGTTGTTTATAATACAAAACTTGGTCCTTCAGAAAATTATTCAAGCCAAAATGAAAAGACTTTTGCTCTACAAATGAAAAAATATATTGAAGATGTTGAATATAAATTAGAAATTTCAGGAAAAACTTCAATATTCCAAACAATAAAAAAAATGCCTTTAGGCAATCAGTTTTCAAACCCAATACAAAAAACTAAAGATAAAACTGTTTTTTATGTAGATTCTATTGTATTTATAGAAGAAATCAATGCTTTTGATGAATATTATTTAATCATAGAAAATTCAAATCAAATTAATTGGATATTAACAAATGAAATAAAAATAATTCATGGTTACAAATGTTATAAAGCGAGCTATACAAAATCAGGCACGAACCCTGTAAATGTTGTTGCTTGGTATGCTCCTAAATTACCATATCAATTTGGGCCAAACGGTTACAATGGATTGCCTGGGCTAATTCTTAAAGTTATACAAAATGAAAAGTTTATATATTTAGTTTCCTCAATTAATTGGGATGAAGATATATTTGTAATAAAACCAACAACTGGCATTAAAATTACTAGAGAAGATTTTAATAATAAAGTCAAACAGGCTTTAAATAAAATGCAATCTTACAACAAAAACTAAATTAATTACTTCAAAATTTGCTTTTGTGGTTTTTTTTTTTGTCTTTAGCCCATTATTAACCATAAAAATTTATATTTATGAAAAAATTAATTGGAATTTTAGTTTTATTTGTTGCAATGTCAACAGTAAATTTGAATGCAAACACTGTAACTACTTTGGAAGTAGTTGGCGGCGGCGGTTGTTGGGATGAGGCAAATGCTATAGAAGTAGCTGTATGCGGCTATGTAGGTTGTAACTTCGAATTGTGGGATACAGCTTATGCTTACTGTCAAGGTTGGGAAATTATTTACCAGTAGACGCATAATAAAACCTTGTAAAGTGTTTTAACTTAATTTTAAAATACTGCACTTTACAGGGTAATTATTTTTCTAGTAATATTACATTAATTACTTAATATAAAATGAAAACAATTTTATTTCTTTTTAGTTTTTTACTATCGATAAGTATTTTCTCTCAAACAAATGGAGAGGTAGTTTATAAAGTAATTTGTACTAAACCAACTTTGTATAATGATGATAATGAAGCTAGTTTAAAAGCAAAAAAAATGCTGTCTGGAGCTTTGGATATTGCTAAAGATTTTA